>JBAXRO010000011.1:0-41555 GCA_037131165.1 Actinomycetes bacterium
AGCAGGATCAGCGCGATCCCAGCGGCGACGCCGATCGCGACCAGCACGGCGAACAGGTAGACCGAAAGCAGGCCAGCGCCGAGTCGCTGCCAGAAGCCCTGTCGAGCCGAGATCGACGGGACCGCCACGAGCCATCCGAACAGGGCGAGACCCGCGGCGGCGGCCACCGCGACTACGAGCTGGGTGATCATCAGGTTGCTCACTGGACTGCCTCGATGGTGCCACATCCATCTGACAGCCGGCAAGCGATTGCGCGGGGCGCCCGCCCCTCGAGTCGGGCCTCGGCCTCCTGCGCGCGCCCAAACCCGTCCCGGCCTTCGAACAGGCCAACGACAGTCGGACCCGAGCCGGTCACGAACGCCCTGTCAGCCCCGCAGTCGTGGGCGGTCCGCAGCGAGTCACCGACCTCGATCGAGAGGTCCGCGGCCGCAACTCCGAGGTCATTGAGCCCGACCAAGTCGACTGGCGGGAGCCATCCGGCCGACGCTGCCGCCGAGCGCACCTCCATGGCTGCCCGCTCGAGGTCCGACTGCTCGCGGCGCAGCCCAAGTTCACCGGCCCTGCTGAAGACCGCTGGGGTCGATAGACCGCCCCTGGCCGGCAGGATCAGCAGGCCGCAGGCAAACGGGTCGGGAAGCGGTTCAAGCCGCTCACCGATCCCGGTTGCGAGCACTGGCCGCCCGTCGAGCATCGCCGGGACGTCCGCACCGATCAGCGGTGCGATCCGTTCGGCGACCCCTGAGCCGGCCATCGCGGAGACCTCTCCGATCAGCCTCAGGGCGGCTGCGGCGTCGGCGGACCCCCCGCCCATGCCGGCCGCGACCGGTACGCGCTTCTCGATCTCGATCCTGACCGGAGGGCCGTCCCAGCCGGAGTGTTCCCGAAACAGCCTGAGAGCGGTTGCGGCGAGGTTGTCGCCCTCGACCCCTGGGCAGACGACCTCGTCAACCGCCGCGGTGGATGGCCCGATCGACACCGAATCCGCAAGCTCGACAGGCAGGATCACGGTCATCACCTCGTGGTAGCCGTCGTCGCGAAGCGGGCCAAGCAGGAGGCACAGGTTGATCTTGGCCTGGGCAGCAACTCGCAAGCTCGGGACGGACCCACTCATCGGGGGACCTCATCCGCCAGCTGGGAGAACTGTTCGGCACTCAACTGCTCGGCTCGCGAATCCGCAGGCAGCCCGAGCGCCTCGAGTGCGTCCCGCAGGCGATCGCGGACCGACGGGTCGCCGCTGGCCAGGGCAACCGACTTGGGCAGCGCCTTTCGGCGATGGGCGAACGACTCGGCGATCAGCTTCCTGACCTCGGGCGGGGCCGCAGGCCCGGTCCGGTCGAGCCGGACGATCACCGAGTCGACGTGTGGGACCGGACGGAAAACGTTCCGCGAGACGGGCCTGACGACCTTGACCCGGCAGGCGGACTGGGCGAGGGCCGACGGCACCCCGTAGGCCTTGCTTCCCGGTGGGGCAGCGAGCCTCTCGCCAACCTCACGCTGGACCATCGCAACCCAGGTCGCACAGCTCGGCAGCGCGACGATCGAGTCGAGGATCAACGGAGCTGCGATCCCATACGGGAGGTTGGCGATCATCTTCGTTGGCGGAGGCTCCAGCGCCCCGAGGTCGAGCTGGAGGGCATCAGCGAAGTGGAGGGTGACGTTGCCGAACGGCTCGACCGCCATGCGCAGCGGTTCCTCGAGAGCCCGGTCGACCTCGACGACGTGCAGGTGGGCGACCTTCGGGGCGAGGTGCTCGCTGAGGATCCCGAGGCCGCCTCCAACCTCGAGCGCGACATCCTGCTCCCCCGCCTCGGCCTCGCGCGACACGACATCGAGCAGGTTTGCGTCGACGAGGAAGTTCTGGCCGAGTTCGCGATTCGGCGTGATGCCGCTGTCTCGCATCCGCCCGAATGCGGCTGCCACCGGGCCTTCGGCACTGGTCACCAGCGGAACACCTCCGCCGCAGCTGCCTCGACTCCGGCCTCGAACTGCTCCGCCGAGACCCTCCTTCCGGCGGCGATCGCCGCAGCCGTCAGGACGACGTTGGCCGGGCGGTTGCGCTCCTTGCGAACCGGCTGGGGCGAAAGGTAGGGAGCGTCGGTCTCGACCAGCAGGCGCTCGGCAGGAACTGCCAGCGAAGCGTTCCTGAGGTCCTGAGCCGAGGGATAGGTCGCGTTGCCGGCGAAGCTGATCCACCAGCCCTTGGCGACGCACTCCCTGATGCGGTCCGGCATCGAGAAGCAGTGGAGGATGACCCTCAGCCCCTCGGCGTGCGAGTCGAGGATCGCGAGTGTCTCCTCGTCTGCCGCCCTTGTGTGGATCACGAGCGCCTTGTCGAGATCCCGCGCGATCTCGCAGTGAGCGACGAACGCTCGCTGCTGGTCCTCGAGCGGCGCGTAGTCGCGGTAGAGGTCGATCCCGGTCTCGCCGACGGCGACACAGGAGGGGTGGGCGGCGAGCTCGGCGATCCACTCCCGGTCGCCGGAATCGAATCCGGTCGAACTGTTGGGATGGAGCCCGACAGCGGCGAAGACCACCCCGGGGTTGGCCTCTGCGGCCTTGAGGGCCAGCCCGCACGACTCCCTGTCGGTCCCGACCGTGAGCAGCTTCGTGACCCCGGCTGCTAAGGCCTCGGCAACCAGCTCGGGGTCGGGCTCCCGGCAGGAGGCAAGGTGGGTGTGGGAATCGATCACGGCTTGGGGAACAGCGGCTCGATCGGCTCGACCTGGCCACCGCTCCCACTCGCGGCGAAGGCAGCCGCCTCCCAGCCCAATTCGGGGCGACCGAGAGCGGCGAGCAACTTGGTCGTGGAGTCCGGGATGAACGAGTGAAGCGCGACGCTGACGCAGCGGACACCCTCGATCAGTGTTGCCAAGACCTGATCGAGGCGATCGACCTTCGCGATGTCCTTGGCAAGGTTCCATGGCGCAGTCTCCTCGACGTAGCGGTTGAGCCTGCGGATCCGGACCCACACGGCCTCGAGAGCCTGGGTCAGCTCGACCTCGTCGAGCAGTTCGGCGACCTCGGCGGCCATCGGCCCCAGCTCGGCGACGATCGCGGGGTCGTGATCGACCGAGGCGACCCGTCCCTCCCGCCAGCGCGACACCATCGCGATCGTCCTGCTCGCGAGGTTGCCGAAGTCGTTTGCCAGTTCGGTCGAGTAGCGCGACTCGAAGCCTGCAGTGCTGACGCTTCCGTCGGCACCGAACTGCACCTCACGCAGCAGGTAGAAGCGCAGCGCATCGGCCCCGAACCGGTCGATCACCTCAAACGGATCGAGGACGTTCCCGAGCGACTTGCTCATCTTCTCGCCGTCCATCAGCAGGTAGCCGTGGACGACCATCCGCTCCGGCATCGGCATGCCGGCCGCCATCAGCATCGCCGGCCAGTAGACGGCATGAAACTTGAGGATGTCCTTTGCCATCAGCTGGACGTTCGCCGGCCAGTAGCGCGAAGTGAGGTCCTCGTCGTCAGCGGCGAAGGTCAGAGCCGTGACGTAGTTGAGGAGGGCGTCGAACCAGACGTAGAAGACCTGATCGGTATCCCACGGCACCGGCACGCCCCACGCCAGGCCAGCCCGCGAGCAGGAGATGTCCTGCAGGCCCGAACGGATGAACGAGAGCGCTTCGTTTCGTCTCTCCGCCGGGCGGACGAAGTCGGGGCGCTGCTCGAACAGCTGCTCGAGCGGTTCCTGAAAGGCCGAGAGGCGGAAGAACCAGTTCTCCTCCTTTTCCCTGTCGAGCGCGATGCCGTGGATCGGGCAGGTCTCCCCCTCCCCGATCTCCTGAGCGGTCTTGAAGTCGGCGCAGCGCGGGCAGTAGAGGCCCTCGTAGGCGCCCTTGTAGATGTGGCCGGCGTCGTGGAGCCCCTGCATGAAGTGCTGGACGGCCGCGACGTGGCGGGGGTCGGAGGTCCGGATGAAGTAGTCGTTGGTGGCCTCGATCCGTGGCAGCATCGCCGCGAAACGGGCGGAGTTGCGATCTGCCATCTCGCGCGGGGAGACCCCGGCGGCCTCCGCGGCTTGGGCAACGGGCTCGCCGTGCTCGTCGGTGCCGGTAAGGAAGAAGACGTCGTCGCCGCGCTGGCGGTGGTGGCGGGCCAGCACGTCGGCTGCGATCGTCGTGTACGCGTGCCCGAGGTGCGGCTGGGCGTTGACGTAGTAGATCGGGGTGGTTGTGTAGAAGGTGCTCACTGCGCGGCCAAGGCTAGTCGCCGCCGGCCCCGCCCACCGGATCGCCCGCGGAGTCGGCTTCGACTGCGGCGTAGAGGTCGTTGGCGCGGGTTCCGGTAAGGGAAGCGACGACTCTGGCCGCAGCCCTCGGCTTGGCTCCCGACCCGATCAGCTCGGCGACCGACTTCGCCGCCTCCGAGAGCTCGGCCGCGAGCGGCTCGCCGGGGCCGACAACGACCGTTATCTCGCCCTTTGTCCCGTCGCCGGAGAAGGACTCGGCGAGCTCGGCTGCCGTTCCTCTGACGACCTCCTCATGGAGCTTGGTCAGCTCCCGACAGACTGCGACCGGACGCCCGAGATCGACGGATGCAAGTACCGCGAGCGCGGAGCCGATCCTGCGCGGCGACTCGAACGCGACGAGGGTCTCGGCCGAGTTCGAGAACAGCCGCTCGAGGTCGGACGCGCGGCGAGGAAGGAAGCCGATGAAGCGGAACGAGTCGGCTGGAAGGCCCGAAGCCACGAGCGCGGTCGTCACAGCGGTCGCCCCCGGCAGGACTTCAACGGCGAGGCCCGACTCGATGCAGGCGCGGATCAGCAGGTAGCCAGGGTCGGAGACGACGGGCGTGCCCGCGTCTGACACCAGAGCGACGACCTCGCCCGCCTCGATCTTCGCGACGATCCCGGCCACTGCGGAGCGCTCGTTGCGATCGTGAAGCGCCTGGGGGCGTGCTGCGATCCCGTGGCGGTCGAGCAGGATCCGGGTGCGGCGAGTGTCCTCGCTGACGATCAGGTCGGCTTCGCGCAGCGCTTCGAGCGCCCGCAGGGTGATGTCCTCGAGGTTGCCGATCGGGGTTGGGCAGACGACCAGTCGACCGGGAGTGCCCGGGGCCTTCACTCGGAAACCCCCGAGAGACCGTCGCGGGCGATCAGCGACGCGCCGAGCAGGCCGGCGTCGGCCCCGAACCGGGCGGTCGTCACCGTCGCCCCCGAGCCGGGTGGCAACCCGCGCTCGGCAAGCACCGACCTGGCCGGCTCGAGCAGGAGTTCGCCGGCGGCGGCAAGGCCCCCGCCGATCACGATCACCTCCGGGTCGAGCAGATTGGTTACTGCGACGAGGCCGACGCCGAGCCAGTTGCCGACCGCGCCCACCGCCTCGAGTGCCGCGAGGTCGCCGTCGTGGGCGAGTTCAACGACCCGGGCACCGTGGAGCGGACCGCTCCCGGCAGCCTTGCCGAGAGCGCTCTCGGGCCTCGCGACAGCGATCCGCTCGGCTTCGCGCTCCAAAGCCGGGCCGCTCACCCTCGTCTCGAGGCAACCGCTCGACGGGCAGCCGGCACCGCACGGCAATCCGTTGGGCTCGACCGGGATGTGGCCGAGCTCCCCGGCGGCCCCGTTCGCGCCGCGTACGACCCTGTCGCCGCTGATCAAGCCCGCTCCGATACCGGTACCGAGCGTCATCACGACCGCGTCGCGGGAGCCGAAAGCAGCGCCGTGGCGGTGCTCGGCCACCGCCGCGCATGTCGCATCGTTGTCGACGAAGACCGGCAGTCCGATGCGCTCGCCGAGGACCTCCGCGATCGAGAGGTCGGCGATCGGCAGGTGGGTCGATCCCCAAGTGCGGCCTGTGCGCGGGCTTACGGTCGCCGGGACCCCGACACCGACTGCCAGCGGCTCCTCTGCGATCCCACCCCGGGCCTCCTCGACCGCGGCCACCAGCACGTCGAGCAGGTCCTGCCTCGAAAGGTCGCGGACTTCGCGCCTCACCCTGGTGCGAATCGCCAGGTCGGGATCGACCGCGCCGATCAGGACCTTGGTCCCGCCGAGGTCGACTCCGATCACCGGTCCAGTCGGGTCGCCAGCCATGCGTCAACCCTACCCCCGCCCGTCCGTGGCGGAGGACCGTCGGGAAGCAACCGCCGGATCGGCCACCATGGGGGTCGAGTGGCAGAGCCTCACCCCGACTACACCCTTTACCGAAGCCGCCCCCGGGGCCTGCGTGAACGCCTCGCAGGCGACGAACCGCCGGTCCGCGAGCCGAAGCGCACCCGCCAGCCGAGGTCGAAGCGCTCGCGGCGCCGGACATTTGGCCGGATCCTCAAATTCGCCCTGATCGCGGTTTTCGGCTGGGTCGGGCTCTCGCTGGTGCTGTTCTCGATCAGCGCCCAGACCCGAGCCGGCCAAGGCATCTCCTCGGCGGCCGAGGCGAAACTCAACGGCGGCGGCCTGCCCCCGTTGCTCGCGACCAACATCCTCGTCCTCGGTACAGACCGGCGGCCGCGCGGCTCGAAGGAGCCGGGAGCGTTCAGCTCCGGCGAGCGGACCGACACGATCATGCTGCTGCGAGTCGGCGGTGGGACCTCGTCGAAGCTCTCGATCCCCCGCGACACGGTCGTGCCGATCCCCGGGCACGGAATCGACAAGATCAACTCGGCTTACGCATACGGGGGCGCGGCCCTGTCGATCGAGACGATCCAGTCATGGACCGGCGTGACGATCGACCATCTGATCGAGATCGACCTCGAGAACTTCCCGAAGTTCATCGACTCGCTCGGCGGGATCACCGTC
Organism: Actinomycetes bacterium; assembly: GCA_037131165.1. Taxonomy (GTDB): domain Bacteria; phylum Actinomycetota; class Thermoleophilia; order Solirubrobacterales; family Solirubrobacteraceae; genus WLNJ01. The sequence goes on from JBAXRO010000011.1 coordinate 6,734, forward strand.
ACCACTCCGTGCGTGATCTCCGACATCAACGGCGGCACCCGTAACGGTGGCTACTCGCTGAGGTTGCGGCGCGGCGAGAACGACCTCGACGGCAAGGCCGCCCTCGCATACGCGCGAACGAGGAAGAACAGCTGCATCGCCTCCTACGACGACCTCAGCCGCGCCCGCGCCCAGCAGCAGATCCTCGGCGGTGTCCGTGGACGGGTCCTGAGCGTCGGCGGCTTCCTCCACCTGCCGTGGGCGTCGTGGAACGCCCCTCAGGCGATCCGGACCGACATGGGGGCAGCAGGCCTGCTCGGGGTGATGTCGTCGATCGCCATCGCCGGCTCGCCCCCGCCGCTGGTGATGAAGCCAACCGGCGCAGTGACCCTGCCCGGCGGCGGCGCCGGGCTCGTCGTCGACGAGGCATCGCGCCAACGGGTGGTCGATCGCTTCATGAACGGCTGAGCGGCGGGTCGCCCGCAGCGCGGGACCTCACCCGAGTCGCCGCTCTCGCGAGCGACCCGGCCGGACTGTCAGTCCTTCTTTGCCGACTTGCCCGATGAGCCGCTGTCGGCCTTCGGCTTGGAGTCCGATGAGCCCTTGGAACCGGGATCGGTCTTCGGCTTGGAGTCCGACGACGACCCGCTCGAGGACGAATCCGACTTTGAAGCCGCCTTCTCCCGCTGGCGCTTCTTGGTGCCGTAGTCGGTGTTGTAGAAGCCCTTGCCCTTGAAGTGGACGGCGGGCGCGTAGAGGACGCGCTGAGCGGGGGCGCCGCAATCCTCGCACTTGTCGAGGGGATCGTCGGCCATTGGCTGGATCACTTCGAAGACGTGGCCCTTCTCGCACTTGTACTCATAGACCGGCATCGGCGGCGAGTATAGGCCTCACGCGCACCACCGAGACGGCCAGCGACTAAGGTCCGCGCCGATGTCCGCCACACTCGACTCCGCCGCGATCCTCGGTCGCCCTCTCGGACTTCCCTGCGGGATCACCCTCCCGAACAGGTTCGGGAAGGCGCCGACCAGCGAGCACCTCGCCGAGCGGAACGGAGACCCGGGCCCGAGTCTCGAACAGCTTTACCGGGTGTGGTCGGAGGGCGGCTGCGGGCTGATCGTCACCGGCAACGTGATGGTCGAACGAGGGCGCTTCGAAGCACCGCGCAACCCGGTGTTCGATCGCCGAACGGACCCGGCTTCGGTGAGGCGGTACTCCGACGCTGCCAAGTCCGGTGGGAATGTCGCGATCGTCCAGATCAGCCATCCGGGCCGCCAGCAGCAGCGTGGGCGAGGCAAGTCGGTGGCGCCCTCGGCCGTGAGGCTCGACGCCCCGGGCCTGCTGTTCGGCACACCGAGGGCGCTGACGGTGGCAGAGATCGAGAAGCTGATCTCCCGGTTCGCCGACACCGCTCGGATCGCGGTCGAGAACGGCTTCGACGGGGTCGAACTGCACGCCGCTCACGGCTACCTGATCAGCCAGTTCCTGTCGCCCGTCGTCAACCGGCGGTCGGACGAGTGGGGCGGCAGCCGGGAGGGTCGTGCCAGGTTCCTGCTCGAGGTCGTCGCAGCCGTACGCGAAGCCGTCGGCGCCGACCGGATCGTCGCAGCGAAGCTCAACTCCGCGGACTTCCAGCGTGGCGGGTTCGACAACGAGGACTCGATCGCCACGGCGAAGATGCTCGAAGCGGCCGGACTCGACCTGCTCGAGGTGTCCGGAGGCACCTACGAGGACCCGCAGATGATCTCGGCCCTGCCGAAGCGCGCCAGCACCATCGCCCGCGAGGCGTACTTCCTCGAGTTCGCGGAGCGGCTGCGAGGCGAAACGAAACTCCCGCTGATGGTCAGCGGCGGCTTCCGCTCATCCGAGGCGATGACGTCGGCAGTCGAGTCGGGAGCGACCGATGTCGTCGGGCTCGCCCGCCCCCTGACCCTCCAGCCCGACCTGCCGAATCGGATCCTCGCCGGGGAGGCGCTGCGGGCCGAGGACGCCGAGCCCCGCTCGAGGGTCAAGTTCATCGACGCCTTCATCGGTTCGTCGTGGCACAACCAGCAGTACTCCCGGATCGCGCGAGGCAAGCCGACGGACGCCGGGCTGGGAGCGGCGCGGACGGTCGCCACGGCAGCAGCGAAGCTCCAGCGCGATAGCCTGTTCTACGGCCGAACCTGAGGCGGCACTCGCCACGACCTCCAGACACGCTGCCGGTCAGCGATCGGTCGCAGCGCCCCCGTAGAAGCGATCGACCATTGCGCGGTCGGCATCGGCCGCCCCCGCACGAACAACGATCACCGTCGCACAGCCAAAGCGGTGGACGGACTCGACATCGCTCCCCAACGCTTTGATCGCAGGCGCGGACGGAATGCTGCAAGGGAAGAGCAGGAACCTCGAGCCGGTAGCGCGGACGAAACGGCCGGCGTCCATCATGAGCAGGAGCTGCTGGCAGCAGGGCGGGCCGGAGGCGATCAGGGCCACAGCGGCCGCCCTACCGGGGGCATTCGGGCTCCAGCTGCCGTGCCCCATCCAGACCTGACGGCCCGTCCTCAAGGGAACCATCGCGGAGATGTCGCCATACCCGCCCAGGACCCCACCGGGGAGCGAGGATCGTTCGAGCCAGTCGAGGGCCCGCTGGTCGTCCCGCGGCATGAAGTAGCCGGCGAGCACTGAAGTGAGGCCTGGCCCACGGACCGCCCTCACGTCGCCTCGGATCGCGCTCCAGCTGCCCAGGACCGCCAAGGCGACCACCGCCGTGATCGCCACACCCGCCCTCATCGCTGCCGGGCTCCGGACGGTCGCTCGCGAGACACCGATCACCGCCAAGGCCGACAGCGGAATCGCAACGCCCCGCAGGGCGTGACTGGGAGAGTTCGCGAGTCCAGAGACCGAGAGCGCGATCGCCTGCGCCATTGCGACCGAGGGCCATGCCCGCGTCACCAGATCGGCCGTCGTGACCACCCGGACCCGCAACGCAAGGAGAGCCGGAATCGCCAGTGGCGCGAGGAGCAGCAGGACCAGCCACCAGTGCTGGACCCCGGCTATCAGGTCGAGATTTCGCTCGCTCGCGATCCAAGAGGGATCGGTGCGCCCGAGCCACCAGTAGTAGACGATCGGCACCGAGCCGGCGGCGCTCGCTCCTGCCGCCAGAATCCACGGTCTCCGCCCGCCGGCTGCGACACGCGACAACCCGGTCGCACGGATGACGATCTCGCAGGCCGCGATGGTCAGGATCACAGTCGCCCCGAGCCACGGTTGGAGCCACCCGGTAACGAGCACGCCGGCGCACAACCAGGGCGAGAACCGAACTCCGGCGGACCTGAGCCTGGAATAGCCGGCGAGCGAGAAACAGGCAAGCGCAATCCCCAAGGCCGAGTAGGGGTAACCGGACGATGCCGGGGCGAGGGTCCTGATATCGCCCGCCATGAGGCCGGCGATGACATCGGTCGTGCCGGGGATGGCCCCCGTCACGAAGGATGGAACGGCGTAGAAGAGACCAAGGGCCAGAGCGACAGTCCGCGCCCATCCGGATTCGATCACGCTCGATACAACCGCGAAGGCACCTGCACAGAGGGCGGCTGCAGACAACGGAATCCAGACCGCGTAACTGAACGGAATCGGCAGCCCGAGCCTGTGGAGAAGCGCCGACGCCATGATCCCCGGATGGGCGAAAACGCGAGTAGGTGGATCGAGGGTGAACAGGTTGGCGGCCACGACGTGTTGCGAGGACTCCTTGATCCAGGTCAAGTACTGCATCGAGTCGTCCAGCAGGCCGCCAACCGATCCGGTCCAGATCAGGCCCTCGGTCCTGACTCGCCACCAGATCAGTGACACCGTGACCATTGAGGCCGCGACCGCCAGTGCCATGATCGACACCTCGATCGCGCTTGGCCTCGATCGCCTCCTGTTGGCCCTGTCGTCCCCGCTCATCGACCTCATGCTCGCAGTCCGGCAGGCAAATGCAACGGTTGAGCGCCGACTGGTGGCGATCGAACCTGATCACCCGGAGAGGCGTGACCCCCACTCGCACGGCTAGGGTTGCTCCAATGTCGCAGGACGCCGTGACCATGGAGAAGATCGTCTCGCTCGCCAAGCGGCGCGGCTTTGTCTTCCCTGCTTCGGAGATCTACGGCGGAATCGGGTCGACCTACGACTACGGGCACTACGGAGTGCTGCTCAAGAACAACGTTCGCGACGCATGGTGGCAAGCGATGCTGCGCGAACGCGACGATGTGGTCGCCCTCGACTCGGCGATCATCCAGAACCCGCGGGTCTGGGAGGCGTCGGGGCACCTCGCCGGCTTCACCGACCCGCTCGTCGATTGTCGCACCTGCAAGATGCGCTTCCGCGCCGACCACCTCGCCGACCTCCCGTGCGGCAAGAAGCCCTCGAAGAACGCGGGCAGCACGGACGACTGCGACCTGACGGAGGCCCGCGACTTCAACCTGATGTTCGAAACGACGATGGGTCCGGTCAAGGAGGAAGGTGCCGCCGTCTACCTGCGGCCCGAAACCGCCCAGGGGATCTTCGTCAACTTCAAGAACGTCCTCCAGTTCGCCCGCAAGCGCCCGCCGTTCGGGATCGCCCAGACCGGCAAGAGCTTCCGCAACGAGATCACGCCGGGCAACTTCATCTTCCGCACCCGGGAGTTCGAGCAGATGGAGATGGAGTTCTTCGTCCCGCCCGAAGAGGCGGACCAGTGGTTCGAGCACTGGTGCGACGCGCGGATGAACTGGTACCTGAACCTCGGGATCCGACCCGGGAACCTCAGGCTCCGCGCTCATGAGTCCACTGAGCTGTCCCACTACAGCTCGGCGACGAGCGACATCGAGTACCTCTTTCCGATCGGATGGTCGGAGCTCGAGGGCATCGCGAACCGCGGGGACTTCGACCTCAGGGCCCACGCCGCCGCCTCCGGCGAGCGGATCGAGTGGCACGACCCGCAGCGTAACGAGCGTTATGTCCCCCATGTGATCGAGCCGGCGGCCGGAGCCGACCGCGCGATGCTCGCGTTCATCTGCGACGCGTACGACGAGGAGGAGATCGAGGGCGAGACCCGCACCGTCCTCAAGCTGCATCCCCGACTCGCTCCGGTGAAGGTCGCCGTCCTCCCACTGATGCGCAAGGACGGGCACCCCGAACGGGCGCAGGAGATCCATGCCGAACTTCGCTCCCGCTTCTCGAGTGAGTACGACGAGAGCGGTTCGATCGGGAAGCGCTACCGACGCCAAGATGAGATCGGAACGCCATTCGCCGTGACCGTCGACCACCAGACGATCGAGGACCACACAGTCACCCTGCGCGACCGCGACTCGCTCGCCCAGGAACGGATCCCGACAGCGGAACTCGCCGACGAACTGGATCGCCGCCTTCGCGCTCCATGGAAGTCACCCAAGCCGGACCCCGAATCCGCCTGACCGACAACAGGGCCTCCCGAGCCAGGATGAAGAGAGCCGCCGAACCCGCATCTGGGACTCCCGAGACGCGAGGCCAGCGCGCCGCGATGTGGCTGATCTGGATCGTGTTCGCGAGCCTGAGCATGACCGTGCTGGGCTGGGTCGCGTGGCAGGTCCTCGTGAACGGGCTGAACTGGTCCGGCGCGTCAGGCTTCTTCCTCGACTCGATGCAATACCTCGCGTGGGTGAGGGAGATGTCGGACAACTTCCTCTCGGCGAACATGTTCAGCCTCGCCTCCCCGATCCGCAACTACTGGAACCCGGCCCTCGCTCTCTCTGGCCTGCTGACCACGCTTGGGGTCCCCCCCGACTGGAGCTACTCGCTCTGGATCCCGGTCGGGATCGTGATGCTGATCTGGTCGGTCACGAAGTACGTTCGGAGCATCACCGGCGGGGGCTGGACCGCCGTGACGGCAGTTGCGCTGGCTCTGCTCTTCACCTGGCCGGCAAGCAGCATCTTCGGGGACGGACTCTCCCAGGCCGCCGTCGACGCGCTCGACTTCTCGACATGGGATTCATGGCCAGTCAAGTGGTCATGGGGCTTCCCGCTCTCGGCTGTCGCGGTATCCCTGCTGTGCATCGGTTTGGTGCTCTACGACCGCGAGCGCACTTCCGAGCGCAAATTTGCTCCCCTGCTCGCGCTCTGTGCGCTGCTGATCTCGTGGCTGCAGCCTTGGCAGGGAGGGATCTTCCTCGGCCTGATCGTCCTCGGCGAGTTGATTGCCCCTCGAATCGAGGGCAATCCGATCAAGCAATCGCTCAGGGCACGACTCCCGCTCCTGACGACCACAGTGGTCGCCGGCGCGGTACCGCTTGCCTACTACGTGCTGCTGGGGCTCTTCGACTACAACTGGAGCCAGAACGGGCTTCAGGCCAACTTCTACTGTCGGGGCGTCCAGTGGTGGACTCCGCTGGTCGTCATGGGACCGCTCCTGATCGCAGCGCTCACCGCCGTGCGACAGCGGCCCAAGAGGTTCCGCGACCTGCTGGTGCGCATCTGGCCACCGCTCGCGATCGCCGAGATGTACGTGATTGCGATAACCGGTGTCGGGAACACCTCGCCCCACGCACTGAAGGGAGTGACGATCCCGCTCGCGATCCTCGCCGCCCAGGGTCTCGCGCCGTGGTTCCGAAAGCTGAGCCCGACCATTGGCGGGGCCTTGGGGCTGATCCTCGTTCTGCTGCTGATCGTGCCGGGAAGCTGGTCCACCACCCGGGGCGAGATGAAGACCATGGACGCGAGCAGCGGACACTTCATCAGCGAGAACGATCTCAGGGCGGTCGAGTTCCTGGCTTCGAATCCTGTCAAGGGCGGGGTCTTCTCTTCGGTGACGATCGGTTCGATGGTCCCGTGGAGGACCGGCCGTCAAACGTGGCTCGGACATGAAACCTGGACTCCGAGGTTCAAGGCGAGGATGGTGTTCGCGGAATACACGATGTACGGCGCCCTGCCGAGGACAGCGAAGCCGATCCCGACCGACCGCTTCGTGGGCTGGACGGGAGCACGGTTCGTGCTCGACTCCTGCGAGACGAAGGCCGCGAGGTTCTTCTACGAGCAGGAAACGGCCAAGCAATCAAAGGCTCCGATCAGGCCTTTCGAATCACAGCTGGCGCCGATCACCGAGTCGCTGCACCGATTCGGCTGCGCGACCGTCTACGTGCTCAAGCCGGGCATCAAGCCAAGCCCGGAGAGCCTTGAGCGGCTCCGCCTCAACTGACCGACCCGGGCACTGCCCGGCCCAAACCCCGAGACCGCCGTATCCGGCGGGACGGCCGCTGACTCCCGGTCAGGTGGCGCTCGGTTCGCTGGTGGTTGCCGCGGCGCCGTTCGACGAGAAGCTGCCTGCGACCGCTTGCGAGTCGGGAGCAGGCGTGTAGTCGAACTCCTCCTCGGCTCCGAAGAGAGCGTCGAGCACCCTGTCGCGCAGTCCCTCGCTGAGGGTCACGGCGAGGACCGCAAGCACGACCCCGAGGACGACCCACCGCAGCAACCCGCCTCCACCACTCTGTTCGTTCTCGCTCATGTTCTTCCCTTCGGTCGGGCGGGCCCTGTTCCACGCTTGGCGCCGCTGCGGTCTCTCTTGGCAGGATAACTGCGCTTTGCTGGCGATCGGGATTGCCTTGCCTTGCCGGCCGCCGGCTCGAGCGCAGCCTTGAGGACATCGCCGATGTGCTCGACGAATACAAACTCGATCCGCTTTCGCAGCTGCTCGGGGATCTCGTCGATGTCCGGCCGATTGAGCTTCGGTGCGATCACCCTCGTCAAGCCGGCACGCTGGGCGGCCAAGGCCTTCTCCTTGAGGCCGCCGATCGGCAGGACCAACCCGGTCAGGGTGATCTCCCCCGTCATCGCGGTGTCGTCGCGCACTGACCTGGCGGAGACGAGCGAGCAGATCGCGGTCGCGATCGTGATCCCGGCGCTCGGGCCGTCCTTCGGGATCGCTCCCGCGGGCACGTGGAGGTGCAGGTCGTGGGTCGAGAACCAGTCCTCGGGAGCATCCGGCGCAACCTCCGCGAGGTGGCTGCGAACCCAGGAGACGGCAGCCTGCGCGGACTCCCGCATCACGTCGCCGAGCTGTCCGGTCACGGTGAGGCGACCGGTGCCGGGCATCGAACCGGCTTCGACCGCGAGCACATCGCCGCCGACGGGAGTCCAGGCGAGTCCGGTCGCGACTCCAGGCCCGGCGTCGCGACGAGCCAGCTCCGCCTGGAAGCGAGGCGGGCCGAGCAGCTTCGTGACTTCCGGCGGGGTGACGCTTACCCGCTTGCGAACCTTCCCCTCGGCGACGCGGCGTGCGACCTTCCTGCACACCGAGCCGATCGTCCGCTCGAGATTGCGAACTCCCGCCTCCCTCGTGTGGTCGGCGATGATCTCCCTGAGGGCGGCCTTGGTGAACGAGATCTGCGATCGCTTGAGCCCATTTCGCTCGATCTGCCTCGGCACGAGGTAGCGGGAAGCGATCTCGAGCTTCTCCTCCTCGGTGTAACCGGCGAGCTGGATGATCTCCATCCGATCGCGCAGCGGGCCCGGGATCGTGTCGAGCGTGTTGGCCGTGCAGACAAAGATGACCCCGGACAGGTCGAACGGCAGGTCGAGGTAGTGATCCCTGAAGGTCGTGTTCTGTTCCGGGTCGAGCACCTCCAGCATTGCCGAAGCCGGATCGCCCCTGAAGTCAGCACCCATCTTGTCGAGCTCATCGATCAGCAGCAGCGGGTTCATCGAACCGGAGTCGCGCATCGCGCGGATGACCGTCCCGGGCATCGCCCCGATGTAGGTGCGCCTGTGGCCGCGGATCTCCGCCTCGTCGCGAACGCCACCTGCGCTGATCCTTTCGAACTCCCTTCCCAGCGCACCTGCGATGGAGCGGCCGAGCGAAGTCTTGCCGACCCCGGGCGGGCCGACGAAGCAGAGGATGGTGCCTCGGGCGTCGGGCTTGAGCTTGCGAACCGCGAGGTACTCGAGGATCCGGTCCTTGACCTGGTCGATCCCTGCGTGATCGCGATCGAGGACCTTGCGAGCGTGTGCGAGGTCGAGGTTGTCCTCGGTCGTCGTCCCCCAGGGCAGGCTGCCGATCCAGTCGAGGTAGTTGCGAATCACCCCGTGCTCCGGCGCCCCGGCCGGAAGCCGCTCAAGCCGCCCGAGCTCGCGCTCCGCCTCGGTCCTGACGTCATCGGGCAGCGGCAACGCTTCGAGCCGCTCCCGCAGTTCGTCGGCCTCGGCTGCGGCGTCGTCCGTATCACCGAGTTCCTCGCGGATCGCCTTGAGCTGCTGGCGAAGGTAGAACTCGCGCTGGCTGCGATCGACTTCCGACCGGACCTGCGACTGGATCTTCGAGCCGAGGGTCGCGACCTCCAGTTCCTGGGCGAGCAGCTCCGAGAGCCTGCGCAGCCGCCGCACCACGTCGCGTTCCTCGAGCAGTTCCTGCTTCTCGGAGTGCTTGAGCCGCAGGGCCCCGGCGATCAGGTTCGCCAGCGCGCTCGGGTCCTCGATGTTGGCGACCGCGATCTGGAGCTCCTCGGGCAGGTCGGGGACCTCCTCGACGATCTGGCTGAAGGTGCCCTGCACCGCCCTGACGAGAGCCGACAGCTCGGAGGTCTCCCGGTCGCCTCTGTCGGGTCGCTCCTCGACCGATGCGACGAGGTATGGCTCGGTCGAGACGAAATGGCCGAGCTCGACCCTCGGTCCGCCCTGGACGAGCAACCTCAGCGTTCCGTCGGGGATCTTCATCATCCGGGCGACCTGACCCACGACGCCGACCGTGTGGACCTCTTCGGGCCCGGGCGATTCGACATCCGGATCGCGGGAGGCGACCATCACGAGCAGGCGATTCCCGGCGAGAACGTCGTCGACGAGCTTGATCGATCGCTCCTGGCCGACCGCGAGAGGGGTGAGCGTGTCCGGGTAGGGAACGGTGTCCCTCAGCGGGAGGACCGGCAGCGAGTCGGGCAGCTCGATCCCGTCGTCGATGTCGCCGATGCTCAAGAGCCGGGCTCCCTGACCTCGATGGGGACCCTGCGCCTCGCGGCGGATCCCGTCATCAGCGGCAGTTCGATCCTCAGCATCCCGTCCTCGTAGATGGCGCGCGCTTGGTCTGCGACGACGTCCGCCCCGAGCTGGACCCGGCGCTCGAACGGGCCGGTCGCGATCTCAAGCTGCTGGTAGAGGCGCCCCGCTGCCTGAGCCGGTTCCCGATGTCCACGGAGGAGCAGCTCCCGCCTCTGGATCTCGATCGCGACCGCGTCCGGATCGATCCCGGCGACGTCCACCACGACCACTGCGCGAGGGGGCGGGCCCTCTTCGTAGAAGACGTCGATCGCCGGAGCGAAGACCGCCCTCTGCCTGGCGAGGCCGGAGCGTTCGAGCATGTCGCCGAAGAGCTCGTCCATCTCGCGGCGCATTCGGTCGAAGTTGGAGAACGGATCGCGTCCTGACATGAGGATCACTCTATCCCCGCACGGCTGGCCTGCGGAAGCTGTGTCAGACGTCCCAGGAGGACGCTTCGCGGGCCATCTCGACCGGTCCGGCGAAGGCAGCCGCGGCCGCGGCGACCGACGCTTCGAGGTCGAGGCAATCGCTCGCGTGGGTGAGGACCAGCCGCGCCGCGCCCGCAGCCTGAGCGATCTCGCCGGCCTGAATCGGTGTCAGGTGACCCTCGCCGGCCGGGGCATCGGCTGCGAAGGTCGCCTCGAGCATCAGCAGGTCGGCCGCCTGTGCGAAAGCGGGTAGTGCGTCGCACGGGCCGGTGTCGGCACCGAACACGAACCGTCCGCCGGAGGAGCCGCTGACCGCGATCGCCCAAGCCTCGATGAAGTGCGAGACCAGCTGGAAGTCGAACCGCAGTCCGCCGATCGCGAGGCCTGCAGACGGGTCGTACTCGCTCGCGTCGAACGCTTCCTCGACCAGCAGCGCGTTGTCGAACGTTCCGCAGATCGTCCGCAATGTCGCGAGCCCCCCGGGGGGCAGGATGAGCCTCGGCCTCGGCCCTTCGACCGGGGGGCCGTAGGTCAGGGCGTAAGAGAAGGGGATCAGGTCGAGGAAGTGATCGGCGTGGAGGTGGCTGATCACCACCGCGTCGAGCGAGCGGTGGTCGCGAACCTCGCGCAGCTTGGCGAACACTCCGCTGCCGCATTCGAGCAGGACCGAGTCCGAACCTTCGGTAACGAGGTATCCGCTGCAGGCTCCGCCGGCATCCTGCCACGAGGGCGAACGGCCAATGACTGTGATCTTCAAGGCGGTTCTTGCGGGAGGTCGTATAGGGGAGTCCGGCCGAGCCGGGAGCGAGTATCGGCAACCCGGTGGAGCCCGGTTACCGCTTCGTGACTCTATTGCGAAACGTCAGCCGCCGTGGAAAAGAACCTCAGCGGTGGGCTGGCCGGGCCGAAGCGGCCACGGCGACGCGACTCAGGCCGCGTGGAGCGCCGCCTGCTCCTCCGCGGTCGGGAAGGCCCAGGCGGATTGGGTGCGCCGCCGCTCGCGGAAGTGAAAGCGCAGCTGGTCTGGCGGTGTCAACCCCTCGGTCGAGAGCGGGCGCCAGGTCGCGCACGGGGCCGGATCGGGGAGCGCGCACAGGCCGTTGGCCCCAAAGTGGCAGTTGCCGCAGCTTGGCTTTGGACCGGACTTCCTGGAGGCCATCGGATTTGTTCCTTCTCGTTCGCTTGCCGGTGGGAGACCGGTCCGCGTGGGGTGGCCATCCCATCGCAACTCGCCCCCCTTCGCAAGCGACCACCCCGCAAGTCGCGGACTTTTTCCGGCTGCGATCCGTAGCCTCGTTGGACCATGCGAATCCTCGTCACCGGCATCACCGGCTCCATCGGCGGAGCTCTCGCTCCCCGACTGCTCGAGAGGGGACATGAGGTGGTGGGCCTGGCGAGGAATCTGAACCGGGTAGATCCCGTTCTGCGCGACTCGGTCGAGATCGTCGAAGGGGACGCGCTCGAGGGCCGCTCCCTCGAGCAAGCGATGGAGGGCTGCGACTCGTTCGCCTGGCTCCTGCACTCGATGGAGCCCGACGCCTCGGGCACCGACTACGCCGAGCGCGAACTGCACGCGGTCCGCAGGGCGTTGGGCGCTGCCCGTTCGCAGGGAGTCGAGCGAGCCGTATACCTCGGCGGGATCGTGCCCGAAACCGGCCCGGAGTCCGAACACCTCTCGAGCAGGCTCGCTGTCGAACGGGAGTTGCTGCGAGGACTGCCCGATTCGACAGCCCTGAGGGCCTCGATCGTGATCGGTGCCCACTCGCGCTCCTTCCGTTTCCTCGTCAGGCTCGTCGAGCGGATGCCCGCCCTGCCGCTGCCGGCCTGGCGCTCGTACAGGACGCGCCCCGCCGACTCGCGCGACACCATTGCCGCCTTGACCGAGGCGCTCGAGGGAGCGGCCCCCGGAGCCTCACTCGACATTTCATGTGCGGAGACGGTCAGCTATGCCGAACTGATCGAACTGATCGCCGAGAGGATGCTTGTCGGGCGACCCGCCGTCGGACTGCCGTTCTCACTGACCCCGATCGCCGGCCGGGTCGCGGCGGCCGTCGCGGGCGAGCGCCCCGAGCTGATCGTCCCGTTGATGGGGAGCCTCGGGGAGGACCTGCTGCCACGAATGGACGGCCTCGCCCGACTCGGGATCCGGCCACACCGGCTCGACGCGGCGATCGACAGGGCGCTGCGCGAGTGGGAGGAAACCGAGGAGCTGCGGGCGCGATGAGTCGAGTGGAAACCTCGATCTGGATCGACGCCCCGCCCAAGGCGGTGTGGGAAACCGCGCTCGACCCCGCGATGCTCGAGCAGTGGGTGACGATCCACCGCGACCTCCACTCGGCGCCGGAGTTTCCACTCAAGGTCGGCGACCGGGTCGAGCAGACGCTCGCCCTCAGGGGAGCGCCCTTCAAGGTCACGTGGAAGGTGGCTGAATGCGAGGCCCCCTCGACCGCCGTGTGGGAGGGAGCGGGCCCGGCGCGGTCAAGGGCGATTACGCGTTACTCCCTCAAGGCCGAGAAGAAGGGCACCCGATTCTCATATGTCAACGAGTTCATCCCGCCGGGCGGAGTGGTCGGGCGCGTGGCAGCCGGGGCTCTCGTCGGGGGTCTGCCGGAGTCGGAGGCGAAAGCCTCACTCAAATTGCTGAAGAAACTGGTCGAAGGCCGCTAGTTCATTTCATTTAGTTCTTTTTCAGGAAGCCTCCGGTACACTTTTGCCGGAAACCACCCCCCTCCCGCCCGGGACATTCTGAAAGGAACCATTCCTGAATATGGCAATTTCGATCGACAAGCAGATGGATCGCCTTCGCGCACGAAAGGCCGAGCTCCAGCGCGAACTCGAGCAGTTGGAGAAGATCGAGGCCGACCTCGAGAAGACGATCGAGGAGGCGCTACGGACGATCGGTGCTGCCGCATCCGGTGCCGTCTCCGGGGCACGCGGGGCAGTCCGCAGCCAACGGCGCTCGGCAGCCCGCAAGAGCCCAGCACGCAAGCGCACGGCGACCAAGGGCGGCGCCGGGCGTCGAGGCCGCCCGAAGGGCAGCGGCAAGCGCCAGTCCCAGGCCGTCAAGATCATCTCAGCCACTCCGGGAATTCGCACCTCCGAGGTGGCGAAGAAGATGGGGATCGGACCGAACTATCTCTACCGGCTGCTTCCCGACCTCGCCACCGAGAACCTGATCGTCAAGCGCGGCAGCGGCTGGTACCCGGCAGGCGACGGCTCGAAGCCGGCCGCCCCGAAGCCCGCCTCCCCCGCCAAGAAAGCGTCCAAGAAGGCCTGAGCCTGGACCGGCCCGATCGCGGGCGGTCGACTGCCCTCAAAAGAAAGGGCCGCGGGTGTCTCCACCCGCGGCCCTTTTCTATGCCAAGTCCAGCGCGAAGCCGAACGACGTCGCGCTCTCGTCCTAGATCAGGCCAAGTCCGGAAACGGCATCGCGCTCATCGCGCAGCTCGGCGACGGTCGCGTCGATCTTCGACTGCGAGAACTCGTCGATGTCGATGCCCTCGACGATGCTCCACTCGCCTCCTGCGCAGGTGACCGGGAACCCGGAGATCAGGCCCTCATCGACCCCGTACTCACCCTTCGACACGACTCCCATCGAGACCCATTCACCGTCGGTGCCGAGCACCCAGTCGTGGACATGGTCGATCGCCGCGTTGGCTGCCGAGGCGGCCGACGAGGCGCCACGGGCCTCGATGATCGCCGCGCCGCGCTTGCCGACGGTCGGGATGAATGCGTTCTCGTACCAGTCGCGATCGCCGACGACGTCGAGCGCCGGCTTGCCGTCGATCAGGGCGTGCTCGAGATCGGGGTACATGCTCGGGGAGTGATTGCCCCACACGCCCAGCTGGGTGATCGAATCGACCGACTGGCCGGTCTTCGTCGCGGTCTGTGCGAGGGCACGGTTGTGGTCGAGCCTCAGCATCGCCGTGAACCGCTCGCTCGGGACGTCGGGCGCGCTGTTCATCGCGATCAGAGCGTTGGTGTTCGCTGGGTTGCCGACCACGAGGACCTTCACGTCATCGGCTGCGTTGTCGTTGATCGCCTTGCCCTGGGTCGTAAAGATCGCCCCGTTGGCCTCGAGCAGGTCGGCCCGCTCCATTCCCGGTCCACGCGGCCTCGCTCCGACGAGCAGGCCGATGTTGGCCCCGTCGAATGCGACATTCGGGTCGTCCGTCGCCTCGATCCCGGCCAGCAGCGGGAAGGCGCAGTCGTCGAGCTCATAGGCGACCCCTGTCAGAGCACCGACGGCCTGGGGAACCTCGAGCAACCGCAGCTCGACCGGGGTGTCGGGGCCAAGCATCTGGCCTGACGCGATTCTGAACAGCAGCGCATAGCCGATCTGGCCGGCTGCGCCTGTGACTGTGACTTTCACGGGGGTGGAGCTCACTTGTGCCTTCTCCTGTGTTCGGTTCGGGGTTTGTCCGCTCAGGGCACCTTCCGTGGCGGTCGGGTGCCGGGACGGGCGGAGTGAGCCGGATGCTAGCGCCGAGACCGCCAAGTGGGATGATGGGTCCATGGCACCGGAAGGCCAGAGCGTCAAGCAGGCGGAGGTGGACCCCCGGTTGGCCCCGCCGAACCAGTCGCCGCCTCTGGCCGGCATCGACCTCTTCTCGACCAACCTTCCGCTCTCGGAGGCGCTCGACCGCGCAGGCGCCGGCGCATGGCGCGAGGCGTGCGCCGAGATCGGGACCCTGGCCGGGCAGCCCGAGATCCTCGAGCTGGGTTCGCTCGCGAACGAGAACCCACCGCAGCTGCGGACCTTCGACCGCTACGGCAACAGGATCGACGAGGTCTCCTACCACCCCGCCTATCACCGCCTGATGGAGCTCGCGACCGAGCGGGGACTGCATTCCCTGCCCTGGACGGAGGGTCGCGGCGGGCACGCGGCGCGAGCGGCGATGTTCATGACTTGGAGCCAGCTCGAAGCCGGGCACGGCTGCCCGATCTCGATGACCTACGCAGCCGTCCCGGCGTTGCGGTCAGCGCCGGCGCTCGCCGGGCGCTGGGAGCCCCTCCTGACCAGGACCGACTACGACCCGAGGCTGATCGCGCCGGAGGGCAAGCGGGGCTCACTCGCCGGGATGGCGATGACCGAGAAGCAGGGCGGCTCGGACGTGCGCGCAAACCTGACCACGGCGCGACCGCTCGGAGCGCAGGACGGCGAATGGCTGCTCGACGGCCACAAGTGGTTCTGCTCGGCCCCGATGTGCGACCTCTTCCTCGTCCTCGCGAAGACGCCGGAGGGCTCGACCTGCTTCGCGGTGCCGAGGATCCTCGACGACGGCTCCCGCAACCCGTTCCGCATCCAGCGGCTCAAGGACAAACTCGGCAACCGCAGCAACGCATCCTCCGAGGTCGAGTTCCACTCGACTGTCGGCTTCCTTGTCGGCGAGCCCGGCCGCGGAGTCCAGACGATCATCGAGATGGTCAACCACACTCGGCTCGACTGCGTCATCGGCTCGGCATCGGGGATGCGCATGGCTCTGGCCCAAGCGAGCCACCACGCAGCCCACCGCTCGGCGTTCGGCAGGCTGCTTGCCGAACAGCCGTTGATGAAGTCGGTGCTCGCCGACCTCGCGCTCGAGAGCGAGGCCGCCACAGCCCTCGCGATGCGGCTCGCCGGCGCCTACGACTCCCCCGACGCCCAGGAGGCACGGTTCCGCCGGGTCGCAACTGCCGTAGCCAAGTACTGGGTCTGCAAACGCCAAACGGCAATGGTGGCCGAGGCCCTCGAGGTACTCGGAGGCAACGGCTACGCCGAGGAGTCCGGGATGCCAAGGCTGCTACGCGAAGCCCCGCTGAACGGCATCTGGGAGGGCTCAGGGAACGTCATTTGCCTCGACGTGCTTCGCGCCTGCGCCCGAGAGGAAGGAACTCTCCATGCCGTCCTCGCGGAGATCCGCTCGGCAGGCACTCCCGAGCTCGAGGAGATCGCCTCGCAGGCAGAGAGAGACCTGGCCGACCCGGCCGCGGCAGAAACGCGGGCGCGGGCGATCGTCGAGCGCTTGGCGATCGGCCTCCAGGCATCGCTGCTCGTCCGCCACGCCCCGGCCGAGGTGTCGGACGCATTCGTCGCTTCACGGGTCGAGGGCGCCGGCGGCCTTGCGTTCGGGTCTCTGCCGGACGGCGTCGCGACCGAGACGATCGTGTCCCGGGCGACTCCCCAACTGGACTGAAGGCCCCGGAGGCCCACCCGGCCTGCCACCATCAGAGGGGATGACAGGACGCGGCGGTTCATTCAAGCTCTTCACGCTCGGCGGGATCAGGGTCGGAGTGGACTTCTCTTGGTTCGTCGTGCTGTTCCTCGCCATCTTCTGGCTGTCGAGCGCCTTCAAGACGATGCTCAGCAGTAGCGACACCGTCGCCTACCTGACCGCCGTTGCAACGGCTCTCCTGTTCTTCGCCTCGCTGCTCGCCCATGAACTCGGCCACGCAGTCGTCGCGAAGCGGGCCGGGATCGGGGTCGCGAGGATCGACCTCTGGATGCTCGGCGGCATGGCCCGGATGGACAGCGAGCCGAAGAGTCCGGGTGAGGAGTTCCGGATCGCAGCCGCCGGGCCGGCCGTCTCGTTCCTGGTCGCGGTCGTCTGCGTGATGTTGGCCGTCGTGATCGAAGGTCCGTCCACAGTCAGCAAGGCCGCCAACCTGACCGACGACATCACCGTCACCCCTGTCCTCCTCGCCCTCGGCGTCCTCTGGACGATGAACCTCGTGATCTTCTTCTTCAACCTCCTGCCGGCGTGGCCGCTCGATGGCGGGAGAATCACCCGCGCCGTTGTCTGGAAGGTGACAGGGAGCCGAATGAGGGCAACGTTGATCAGCGCCAGGCTCGGCACCGGCCTCGCCTGGGTGATGGGCGGATGGGGTGCATGGCAGGTGCTGAACGGCAGCCTCTCCGGCATCTGGTGGCTGCTGCTCGCCTTCTTCATCGGCCAGGCCGCCCGCGGCGCGGTCGTGCAGACGCAGGTCGCCGAGAGGGTCGGAGACCGCAAGGTCCTCGCGCTGATGGACCGCTACCCGGTGGCGCTCCCTGCTGACGTGGATGTCGAACGGGCGAACGAGGAGTGGTTCCTGCGCTACGGGTGGTCGTGGTTCCCGGTGGTCGCCGCGGCGGGCCGGTTCATCGGGATCGCCCGCGAAGAGCAGACCCGCGAGGCCGCCGAGCGGCCGGGCCTCGGAGGCTCGCCGATGGTCTCCGACGTGACCGACCGTTCAGTGGCAGCGGAGTGGTCGGTCGCCGAGACCACGCCGATCGAGGAGTTGCTCGATCACGGGCCGTTGGCCCGCAATGGAGCGCTGATGGCGCTCGACGAGGACGGGGTCCTCTGCGGCGTCATCACCGTCGAGCAGGTCCGCGCCGCGCTCATCGGGCGCTCCGGATAGGCTCTGCGGTGCAGGTTCGCCGACGGTGACGGAAGCCGGGCGCGAAGACGCAAGCCCACCAGGCCCGAGGATGATCCCGAAGGCCGCCCGAACAGTACTCAGGACACTATGCCAAGTCACGACATACTCATAATCGGAGCCGGCCTCGCCGGTCAGCGCGCGGCCCTCGCGGCAGCCGAAAACGGCGCCACGGTCGCAATCATCTCGAAGGTCCACCCCGTCCGGTCGCACTCCGTTGCGGCAGCAGGCGGCATCAACGCTGCTCTGAATCCCGAGGATTCATGGGAGTCGCACGCGTTCGACACGATCAAGGGTTCCGACTACCTCGGTGACCAGGACGCGATCGAGGTCATGTGCAAGGAGGCACCGGACGAGATCCTCTGGCTCGAGCACGCGGGCGTCACCTTCCACCGCAACGACGTAGGCCAGCTCGGCACCCGGGCCTTCGGCGGCGCGTCACAGGCTCGCACCTACTACGTCGCCGACATCACCGGCCAGGCGATCCTCCATGTCCTCTACGAACGGCTGATGAAGCACCACGCGCAGATCGACCGCTACGAAGAGTGGTTCACAACGGAGATCCTGCTCGACGATCAGGGTCACTGCTCCGGAGCTGTCTGCCGGAACATCAAGGACGGGCAGCTCGAGGTCTTCGACGCGAAGTCGGTGATTCTCGCCTCCGGAGGGGCGGGCCAGGTCTTCAAGCCGACCACCAACGCCCTGATCTGCACCGGTGACGGCATCGCCCAGGCCTACAAGGTCGGAGCGCCGCTGATGGACATGGAGATGATCCAGTACCACCCGACGACACTCGCCGAGAACGGCTTCCTGATCACCGAGGGAGCACGAGGCGAGGGCGCCCACCTCTACAACGCCCTTGGCGAGCGCTTCATGGAGAAGTACGCGCCCAATAAGCTCGAGCTCGCCTCCCGCGACGTCGTCTCCCGCGCCGAGCAGACCGAGATCCTCGAGGGTCGCGGCTTCCCCGACGGGACTATCGCGCTCGACATCACGAAGGTGCCGCGCAAGCGGACGCTCGAGGCGCTGCGCGAGATCGTCAACATCGGCCGTGATTTCGCCGGAGTCGACATCACCCGCGAGCCGATCCACATCAAGCCCGGGATGCACTACATCATGGGTGGCGTCAAGACCGACGTCGACGGCCAGACTCCGATTCCCGGCCTTTACGCCGCTGGCGAGGTTGCCTGCGTCTCGGTCCACGGAGGCAACCGCCTCGGAGCCAACTCGCTGCTCGACACGCTGATCTTCGGTCGCCGCTCGGGCGAGCACGCCGCCAAGCGTGCGCTCGAGGTCAGGATGCCTGAGAACAGCCGCGCCAAGCTCGCCGACACTCAGGCGCAGTTCGATTCGATCCTGGCCCGGGAGCCCGGCGGCCGTCGCATCAGCGAGATCAAGAACGAGCTGGGTGAGACGATGAACCAGTACTGCGCCGTCTACCGCGATCAGGATGGCCTCGAGAAGGCCCACGAGATCGTGCGCCGCCTCAAGGAGGAGGCCGAGGTGGCAGCGATCGACGACAAGGGGACCGTCTTCAATCAGGACCTCCTCGGAGCCGTCGAGCTCGACTACATGCTCGACGTCGCCGAATGCATCGTCGTCGCCTCGAAGGAGCGCAAGGAGTCGCGTGGAGCGCAGTTCCGCACCGACTTCCCCGACCGCAACGACGACGAATGGCTGAAGCACATCGACGTCTCACGCAACGGCGGCGACGTCCCGCACGTCACCTACTCGCCGGTCACTATCACCAAGTGGGAGCCGCAGGAGCGGACTTACTAGTCCCCCGCGATCCCTCCGAACCACAGGACCACCGATGCCCGAATACACACTCCGCCTCCGCCGCTACGACCCGGAATCGGGTGAAGCACCGCGATTCGAGGACTACCAGGTCGAAATGGAAAGCCACCGCTCCGTGCTGGAGGCAATCCTTCAGGTCAGGGGCGAGCAGGACGGTTCGATCGGCGTGCGCTGCTCATGCCGTGCAGCCATCTGCGGCTCCTGCGGAGTCCGAAGCAACGGCAAGCCCGGACTGGCCTGCCACACCCACCTGAGCGAAGCCGCAGGGCGCAGCAAGGACGGCGACAACGTGATCGTCGTCGAGCCGATGGGCAACATGCCGGTGATCAAGGACCTGATCGTCGACATGGAGGAGGTCCATTGGAAGAAGATCCGCCGCGTCACTCCTTGGCTCGTCGGCAAAGAGCCGGTGCCCGAGCGCGAGTACATCGTCCCCCACGAGGCGATGGTCGACGTCACCCAGACGATGGCCTGCATCCAGTGCGGAGCGTGCGTCTCGGACTGTCTGACGATGGAGATGGACCCGGAGTTCATCGGCCCGGCGGCTCTCGCCAAGGCCTACCGCTTCGTCGGCGATCCCCGCGACGCCGAGCAGGAGCAGCGCCTGCTGGACCTGTCCGAGGACCCGCACGGAATCTACGACTGCACCCACTGCTTCCAGTGCATTGAGGCCTGTCCGAAGGGCGTCGCCCCGATGAGCCAGATCATGAGGCTCCGCAGGCGTGCCGGCAGCGACTTCGGGATCGACGACCGCAACAACGGCCACCGCCACGAGATGGCGTTCGTCAAGAACATCCGCAAAAACGGAATCCTCCACGAGGCCGACCTGCTGCCCGATTCGTACGGCGGCAAGTTCCATCCTCGGGCCGTGCCCGAGCTCATCAGCTCGCTGCCGGTCGTGCTCCGCGCCCTCAAGACCGGCAAGGTGACTCCGACCAAGGCACTGCTCCACCAGCACAAGGCCGACGAGGGAACGAAGCGCATCTTCGAGACGATCGAGGCCAAGGAACAGAGGCTCGAATACAACCTCTACATCTCCGGCAATGAGGACGACCTCGCCGACGATCCCGCCGACACAGCCGCACCCGCTGCGACGGCCACCGTGGTTGCCGTCGAGGAGACGATGACGGTCGAGGAGAACGGCGATGGAAGCGGCACCGTGACCGTCACGGAGACCGTTGTCGAGGAGACCCCCGAGGGCACGGTTGTAGTCGAGGAGAAGGTCACCGACGAGATTTCGGCCGACGGTGAGGAAACTTTGACTGTCGAAGAGACAGTCGTCGAAGAGACAGTCGCGGAGGCAACCGAGACGGATGCCACCGGCGATCAAGGAGGAGAGCAAAAGTGAAGGTCGCCTACTGGCCCGGCTGCGTAAGCCGAGGCTTCACCCCGGAGCTCCACGGCTCAATGCAGGCCGTAGCCCCGCTTCTCGACCTCGAACTCGTCGAGATCGACCGCGCGTCATGCTGCGGCGCCGGAGTCATCGCCGAGCACAACCAGGAGCTCGCCGACACGCTCAACGCCCGCACCTTCGCTCTCGCGGCAGAGACCGGCGAGCGGCTGATGATGAACATATGCTCGACCTGCCAGGGCGCCCAGAGCGAGTGCCAGGAGCGGCTCGACGCCAGCGCCGAGTACCGCGACGAGGTCAACTCGACCCTCGAGGCCGAAGGCCTCGCTTACGAGAAGGGCCTGGTCACCAACAAGAACTTCCTCTGGCTGCTCGTCGAGGAAATCGGCCTGGAGAACCTCAAGAAGAAGGTCAAGCGCCCGCTTACCGGCCTCAAGGTCGGGCCGTTCTATGGCTGCTACATCGTCCGGCCGACCGACAGGCTCGGTATCGACGAGGAGCACCCTCGTGACCAGTACATGCAGGACCTGATCGAGGCCCTCGGCGGCACCGTGATCGACTACGCGGGCATCTACAAGTGCTGCGGCTTCCCGATCATCACGATGAACAAGAAGGCCTCACTGAAGATGGCCGGCACGCACCTCGCTGACGCAGCCGACGCCGACGCCGACTGCCTCGTCGTTCCGTGTCCGCTCTGCCACCTCAATCTCGACCTCCAGCAGCCGCTGGCGACCGCCGAGATCGGCCGCGACGTTTCGATGCCCGTCCTGCACCTCCCGCAGCTCGTCGGCCTCGCTCTCGGACTCGACCCGAAGGCCCTCGGGATGAACAAGCACGTGGTCAAGCCGACCTCGGTGATCGACTGGTCGACCGCTGTCGTCGGTTCCGCCCCAGCGGGCGGCGGCTGGTAGGACAAGCCGATCAAGAGCAGTTCCAAGGCCCGCGCAAGCGGGCCTTTCTCTTGGCCGGAGGAGGGCGATCAGGCAGCTACGCGGCCTGCCACCGTGCGCGGCTCGGGGACCGGCTCACCGCGCTCCCGGATGAATTCAAGGTGAGCGGCCATTGCCTCTCGCATGTTCCTCTCGACCTCCTCGCGAGTTTCACCAAGCGCGAACACGCCTTCCACATCAGGGCTCAGTGCTCCCCAAGCTCCGTCCTCAGCCTGTTCGTAGATCACCAGATAATCGGTCATCGCAAGTCCTTGATCTCGGTTTGCCTTCGAATGGCCGCGAGCGTTCCTGTCGGAACTGTAGCCGAGTCTTTCCCTGCAACCGTGATGCTTCGGGATCCATCCCGACTTACCCAAGTCTCGTGAGAACCCGACTGCCGAGCCTTCTTCCAACCCGCCCGAACCAGCGCCCGGCGAACCTCCCTGTATTTTCTCGCCACCGTGTCGAGCTTGACTCGGCGGCACACACGGGTCAGCACGCAAACGCAAGGAAACTGCCCCGACGGCTTGACAGGAGGGCAACGCAGGCCCGCCGCGGGCGCGGCTGCGCCCGCCCCAGCTGCCTAAAGGCCGCGCTCGACCAACAGCTCCGCAAGCTGAACGGCGTTCGTCGCTGCGCCCTTGCGCAGGTTGTCGCCGACGATCCAAAGATTCAGCGAGCGCTCGGCGCTCTCGTCCACCCTGATCCGACCGACCAGCACGTCGTCCCGACCACTGCCGTCGATCGCCATCGGATACACGCCCTTGCCTGGGTCGTCGACGACCGTCACGCCCGGGGCATTGGCCAGAAGGGCGCGGATGTCATCGGGCGAGGCCTGCTCGACCGTCTGCAGGTTGACCGACTCGGAATGGCCGTTCATCACGGGCACCCGGGCGCAGGTTGCGGTGACCCTGAGGTCGGGCCGGCCGAGAATCTTGCGGCTCTCGGCGATCATCTTGCGCTCTTCCGTCGTGTAGTCGTCGCCGTCCTTGAAGGTCTCGACCTGCGGGATGACGTTGAAGGCGATCCGGTGCGGGTAGACGGAAGCCGGCTGCGGCTGATCGCCTCCAAGGAGGGCCCGGGACTGGTCCTCGAGCTCGGCAACGGCCTTCACGCCGGTACCCGAGACTGCCTGGTAGGTCGAGAAGACGAGGCGCTCGATGCCGAACCGCTCGAGGATCGGACCGAGCACGACCATCGCTTGCATGGTCGAGCAGTTCGGATTGGCGACGATGCCCTGATGCGAAGCGAGGGCGTCGGGGTTGACCTCGGCGACGACGAGCGGGACGTGGTCGAACGGCCGCCAGTAGGAGCTGTTGTCGACGACCACCGCTCCGGCCGCGACGAACTTCGGACCCCACTCCTGCGAGACGCCCGATCCGGCGCTGAACAGGGCGAGGTCGAACCCGGAGAGATCAGCGGTCCCGATGTCCTCGACCACGTGGCCCTCGACCTCGTTGCCGGCCGAGCGAGCGCTCGCCAACGCGACGATCTCGGACGCGGGGAATGACCGCTCCCTGAGCAGCCTCAAGATGTTCCTCCCCACGGCGCCGGAGGCTCCGACGACCGCGACTCTCGGGTGCTCGCTCAACGGGCAGCTCCGTGAGGCACCTCGGCGGAGTCGTCCGATTGACCGAGGTCGAAGGCGGCGTGCAGCGCACGGACCGCGTCAGCCACTCGATCGGCAGAGACCACGCACGAGATCTTGATCGGCGAGGTGGAGATCATCTCGATGTTGATTCCCTCGCCGCCGAGAGTGCGGAATACGGTCGCAGCGACCCCCGGGTGCGAGCGCATACCCGCCCCCACGACCGAGACCTTGCCCATCGCCTCGTCCCAGGCAATCCGCTCGATCCCCTGATCGGAGACCACGCTCTCGAGCGCAGTGCGGGCGTCACGCAGGTCCTCGGCTGCGACCGTGAAGCTCATGTCGGCCTTGGCGCCCTCGCTCTCGGGCTCGTTCTGGATGATCATGTCGACGTTCACCCCAGCGTCGGCCAGGGCGCCGAAAACGGCACCTGCGACTCCCGGGCTGTCGGGGACCCCGATCAGCGTCACTCTCGCTTCGCTGGTCGAATGGGTCACTGCTGTGATCAACGGGTTCTCCACTGTGTCCTCCTCCGTGACGACAATCGTGCCGGGACTCTCTTCGAACGATGAACGGCAGTGGATCCGCACGCCGTGGGTGCGTGCGTATTCCACAGACCTCAACTGCAGGACCTTGGCCCCCGAAGAGGCCATCTCGAGCATCTCCTCGAAGGAGACCGTCGAAAGCTTGCGTGCATCGGGAACGATGCGCGGATCGGCGCTGAAGACGCCGGCAACGTCGGTGTAGATCTCGCAGACCGAAGCCCCGAGAGCGGCTGCCACCGCGACGGCCGTCGTGTCGGAACCACCCCGACCGAGGGTCGTCACGTCGCGGTTGGTCGAAACACCTTGGAAGCCTGCGACGAGGACGATGTGGTCGTCGTCGAGCGCCTCGCGGATCCGGTCGGCCCGCACGTCGAGGATGCGGGCACGGGTGTGCGACTCGTCGGTAACGATTCCCGCCTGCGAGCCGGTCAGGGAGATGGCGTCGTGCCCGAGGTCGCGGATCGCCATCGCCGCCAGCGCGCAACTGATCCGCTCGCCGGTCGAGAGGAGCATGTCCATCTCGCGGGGGTCCGGAGCCTCGGAGACCTCCGAGGCCATCTCGAGCAGCTCGTCGGTCGTGTCGCCCCGGGCAGAGAGCACGGCGACCACCCGATGCCCTGCTTCGCGCTGGGCAACGATGCGCTTGGCGGCGGCCTTGATCCGGTCCGAGTCGGCGACCGACGAGCCCCCGAACTTCATGACGAGTGTGTTGGGCATCAGTGACGCAGGGTACCCGTCCCGGGCAGGGGTTTGACTGCCGGACCCCGGTCAGGCGCCGATCGACCGGCGCCCTGTCATCGCGCGCCCGAGGGTCAGTTCATCGGCGTACTCGAGGTCGGCTCCGACCGGCAGCCCGCTCGCCGGCCGCGTCACGGACATGTCGGGCCACCGTCGCCTCAGCTCGGCCGCGATGTGGAGCGCAGTCGCCTCGCCCGTGGTCGTCGGATTCGTGGCGATGACGACCTCGGTGACTTCGGAGTCGGTCAGCCTTGAGTACAGCTCCGCGACGTGGAGATCTTCCTCGTCGACCCCGTCCATCGGCGACAGCGCCCCGCCGAGCACGTGGTATCGCCCACGGAATTCGCCGGTCCGCTCGATCGGGTAGACGTCCTGGGACTGCTCGACGACGCAGATCACGCTCTCGTCCCGACGCTGATCGAGGCAGATCGGGCAGCGCGGACCCTCGGCAAGGTCGAAGCAGACCTCGCACTCCCCGATCCGCTCGCGCACCTCGACGATTGCCCCGGCAAGGGCGGCTGCCTGCTCGGGCGGAGCCCGGAGCACATGGAAGGCAAGGCGAGTCGCGGTTCGTCCACCGACACCGGGCAGGCGCGAGAACTCGGTGATCAGGCGTTGGATCGAGTCCGGGTACACGGCAGATCAGGCTGCGCCCGAGGGTTCGCTCGACTGAGGCGCGACGCCGGGGCCTTCAGCCTCTTCGGTGGTCTCGACAGCCCCGAAGTCGCGAACTAGCGCCTCCGCCAGTTCGTCGCCGCTGAGGACTTTCTCACCCGGCACCTCGATCGGCGAGTCGCCACCCGAGAGTTCGAAGGCAAGCTCCGGCTTGACGCCGAGGACATGGGAGAACGCTCCCTGAATCGCCTCCCGACAGCGCTCGTCTTGGGCCTTGCGGCAGTGGAACTCGGCATCGAGCGGGAATGCGATTGTGAACTTCATTCCCTCTACCTTGAGCGGCCAGGCCTTGGCGAGCAGGGCAGCGACCATCGGGGTCTCGTCCTCGAGCACTGCCACGACCTCAGGCCATGACGCGATCAGCCGGTCGCCGTCGGGCGAGGGAGCCTGATCGTCGGCGGCGGGCGCGGCGGGCGTGGGTGCGACCTCCGCGGTCGGCTCCGGCGCCGGCTGCTCATCATCCACGACCCGAAGGGCAGCGGCGGCGGCCTGTACCCCCTTGGGGCCCGTGGCTGCCACTGCCGAGACCGGCGGCTCTCCCCCTGGAGCCGGTCCGGCCGGCGCCGCGGCCGGTGTCGGCGGAGCGGTCCGCTCGGGTGCCCGGGCGGGAGCCGGATCGGGCCTCACGGCGCCGGGACCGCCGGACGGAGATCGTTCGGCAGCCTTGACCAGCAGCAGTTCGAGCCTCAGCCTCGGATCGGCTCCGTCCCTGATCGCACCGAATGCTTCGGCAACCAAGTCGAGCAGGCGGACCGCCCCGGCACGCCCCAGCCGCTTCGACTGGGCCGCGAGCCTGCGGTCGGACTCCTCGGTGATCGAGAGCTCGGGTGGGACTTCGCCGGCAAGATCGATCAGCAGCAGCGCGCGGGCGTGAGCCTCGAGGTCTTCGAGGAACTGCCGCACGTCGCGGCCCGAGGACGCGATCTCGGCGGCCGTGCGGACGGCTGCGGCCGGATCCCCGTCGCAGATTGCATCGACCGCGGCGAACCTCAGCTCGGAATCGACCACGCCGAGCACAGCGAGCGCGTCCTGCAACGAGACCTCACCACCCTCACCGGCATAGGTGACGAGCTGCTCGAGCGTCCCCAGGGCATCGCGGAATGAGCCGTCGGCCGACCTCGAGACGAGAGCAAGGACTTCAGGCCCTGCCGAGATCCCCTCCGCCGCCGCGACTCGCGAGACGACCTCCCCGACCTCGAGTGTGGACGGCCGCTGGAAGTCGAAGCGGTGGCATCGATCGGCAACCGTCGGGAGAATCTTCCTCGCCTCGGTCGTTGCGAGCACGAAGACCGTGTTCGGCGGCGGCTCTTCCAGCGTCTTGAGGAAGGCGTTCCACGCCTGGGAGCTCAGCATGTGAGCTTCGTCGAGGATGTACACCTTGTGGGTCCCGCTCACGGGCGCCAGCGCAACCCGCTCGCGCAGGTCCCGGATGTCGTCCACGGAGTTGTTCGAGGCTGCGTCCATCTCGATCACATCGAGCGAAGTCGAGTTGGCGATCGCCTCGCATGCAGTGCAAACCCCGCACGGCTCGGTCGTCGGGCCGTTCTCGCAGTTGAGCGCGGCGGCAAGGATCTTCGCCATGCTCGTCTTGCCTGTTCCCCGCGAACCGACGAACAGGTAGGCGTGGTGGATGGCATCGCGATCGATCGCGTTGCGCAGGGTGCGCACAACGGCCTCCTGGCCGACAACGTCGGAGAAGGTCCTCGGTCGATGGCGGCGGTAGAGCGAGGGAGACGACACGGATCGATGACTCTATCGGCGGGTTCGGCGCGCCAGCAAGGGCCCGTGGAGCCCTCCGCGAGCCGCCGAGGTCAGGTCGAGGCCTGCCAGGCCAGCGTCCTTCGCAGGCCGTCCTCGAGACCGGTCGAGGCCTGCCATTCGAGCACTTCGCGGGCCTTCGAGGGGTCGAGTAGGGAGCGCCTGACCTCCCCGTCGCGGGCCGGCCCGTGAGCCACATCAAGAGTGCGCACTCCACCGGCCGAGGCCAGCGCCTCGACGAGGTCGAGGACGCTCGTCTCCTCGCCGGTCGCGACGTTGAAGGAACCGCCGACGTGTGATTCGCCAGCCGCGAGGCACGCGGCAACGACGTCGTCGACCATCACGAAGTCGCGCGTCTGGAGGCCGTCCCCGTTGATCGTCGCCTTCGTCCCGTCGAGCAACGCACGGCAGAAGATCGCGACCACCCCTCCCTCACCAGCCGGGTCCTGACGCGGGCCGTAGATGTTGGCGAGGCGCAGGGTGACCGTCGAGAGTCCGTGCAGGTGGGCGTACATCGTCCAGTAGAGCTCTCCGCCGTACTTGCTGACCCCATAGGGGCTCTCGGGACCGATGTCAGCGGTCTCGGGAGTCGGGTAGACGGCTGCATCCCCGTAGATGGCACCACCGGTCGAGACGTACACGAGCCGACCCACCTGACCCGTTCTGGCTGCCTCGAGCACGTTGAGCGTCCCGATCAGGTTGACCCGCGCGTCCTCACCGGGATCGGCAACCGAATGGCCGACGCTCGCCCTCGCGGCAAGGTGGTGGATCACCTCCGGTCGCGCCTCGGCGACCGCCGCTGCGACCACTCCTGCCTCGGCGATATCGCCTTCGACCAGGGTGGCGCCGTTGACGATCGCGCCTTCGAGGTTGGCGCGGCTGCCACTCGAGAGGTCGTCGACGACCGTGACTTCATGCCCGTCGACTGTGAGGCGGTCAACGAGGTTCGAGCCGATGAATCCCGCCCCACCGGTAACGAGGACCCTGCTCACCGGGCCTCCCCGGAAGTGCTGGTCTTGGCGTGCCAATCGTTCATTGCACGGCAGACCCTAGCGGTACGCTTGTCGGCAGATGGGCGCCGTCGAATCCTCCACCGAGTCCAGAAGCGAAACGCTGAAGGCATCCCCCCGGATGTTCGACTCCGCGATCCTCGACAGACTCTCGCGCGTTCACCCGATCGTCCCGGTGCTGATCTTTCTCCCGGCGATCGTCGGGCTGGCTGTAGCAGGCGGCCTCGGGACCGGGCCGTTGGCCGCGGTGGCGTGGTTCGCGGGAGGCTGGTTGTTCTGGACACTGACCGAGTACTGGCTGCACCGGATCGTCTTCCACTTCGACGCCGACAACAGGCTCGTCCACCGGATGCACTTCATCATCCACGGAGTTCACCACGACCACCCCAACGACCCGTTGCGACTGGTGATGCCGCCGGGCGCCAGCATCCCGCTCGCGTCGCTGTTCCTGCTCGCGTTCTGGGCGATTCTGCCGGCCGGCGCGTGGATGGTGTTCGGCGCCGGCTTCCTCGCCGGCTACCTCACCTACGACATGCTGCACTTCCACGTGCACCATCACAAGCCGACGACCCGGCTCGGGAGAAAGCTGCGCGAGCTGCACATGCGCCACCACTTCCAGGACCACACCACCGGTTTCGGGGTGAGCGCGCCGTTCTGGGACCACGTCTTCGGCACGAAGCCGAAGCGCCGCACCGGCGCCTGAGCGCCAAAGGCTTCGCGGCGCCCTCCGCACCGGGCTCCACTCGACAGCGAGGAGAGTGGGCCCGGAGCGCGAAGCCCCGGGCCCGACACCGAGTCCCCTCACCCCCCGGCGAGGACGGTGTCACAGTGGGTCGCCGGGGTCGGTAACCCCCGCTACCGACTAATCAACCTTCGAGCGACCTGACGCCATCTTCCCGCCCGCCACGATCCTCGGTGTGACCAAAGAGTGACCGTCGGGTGAAAGCCGCCGGTCCTGCCGATCACTCGGCAGCGAGATCGGGCTCAGGCTCGGGCGCGAGCCGATAGCCGATGCCGTAGTGGGTGTGAATCAGTCTCCACTCAGGTGCGACAGTCGCGAGCTTGTTGCGGATCCGACGGACGTGCACGTCAACTGCGCGGTCCCGGCTTGGCATCCGGCCTCCCCACACACGGTCGTACACGGCCTCTCGAGTCACGACCCGGTCGGGGCGCTCGGCCAGGGCGACCAGCACCTCGAACTCACGAACCGTGAGGCCGAGCCTGGTTCCACCGATCAGTGCCTCCCGGTCGTCGAGCCTCAGCTCGAGCGGGCCGAACTCAAGTTTCCTGCCATCGGTGGGAGGCGAGGCGGGTGCATCTGCAGCGGCCATGGAGGCAAGAAGCTAGTCACTGCCCAACCTCTGATCGTGAAGGAGCGGTGACTCAGCGGTGAAAGAGAAGTGAAGAAGTTCGACGGCGGCTAATGCTCATCGAGGCATGGCGCGCGGTGACTTGCCATCCCAGCGGCCCCAGCTCCCCTTCGGCAGGCCGGTGACCTTGGCGTGGTCTGCGTAACCGAGAGGCTCGAGCCCGAGGCTTCGTGCGATCACGTTGGACAGGTCGAAGTGGTCGAGGCTCAGGCTCGCCTCCAGTGCCCCGGGCTTGACCAGCGGGGAGAGCACAAGAGCGCCGATCTGGCCGCCCCCGTTGCTCTGGTCGGCGTTGTACCAGGGACGGTCGCCGCAGCAGGCGTTCGTGTCGGTTCTGTCATCGGCGCGGTCCGAAACGATGAAGATCGCCCCGTTGTCCTTCCACGCCTCGGAGGCGAGGATCTGCGGGACGACCTCGAAGAGGAACGAGTCGGCAGCCTTGAGGCCGCCTGCGGTTCCCTTGTCCGACGGCACGCCGCCCGTGCACTTTGTTGCGCTCCCGTCCCGGCACGGCCCCGGCAGGACCAGCGAGAACGCCGGCGTCGAATCGATCGACTTGAGGTCGTCCCCGATCCCGGCGACTCCCGACACCGTTCCCCTGCATCGCGGTGACCCGGTGAAGCTCGCAAACAGCGAGACCGCGGGCAGGCCTACCGGCAGGGCCTCGCCCTCGGCGGGCCGGGCGCAGATCGAGTCGACGAAGCCAGGATCGGCGTCCACGGAGCCGCTGTAGAGCCTCGAACTGCGCCCAATGGCCGAGAGCCTCGAGAACAGCGTCGGGACTCCGGGGCCGAAGCCGCAGGACTTCGAATCGGCGGCCTGATCGAACTTGCCGGTGACCCCGTCCTTCGTCGACTCCGTGAAGCTGGGGCAGTCGACCCGAAGCGAGGGCTTCGGCCCCTGGCCGGCCAACAGCGCTGCCTGATTCGCAGTGCTGCCGCCTGCGACTGCGAACAGGTTCTCGAGCAGCAGGCCCTTCAAGGCGAGCTTGCCTGCGAGGTAGGGCTTCCCGGAGTCGGCATCGGCGCCCTCTTCCAGGGCGGTATCGCGATCGAACAGGTTCGCGAACCCTTGCCCCGAGAGCGTGATCACCCAGACGTGGCCGAGCGCAGGCGTGGAGTAGTTCGGCGGAACAATCTTGAGCGGCGGTGGTGGCGGCGGCGGTACGTAGTTGTCCTCAGGCGGCACCACTTGATCGAACGGCATCTGCTGCATCGGCGCCAGCGGACTGGCGGAGTCGACCGGCGTCGGCTCACTCGGCGTCACTGCGGGTGGGGGCTGCTGCACCACGGGCGACTGGACCGCCGGGGGAGCCTGTGCCACGGCGAAGAACGGTGCGCCACCGAGGCCCATTGATGCCGCTCCCGCCCACGAGGCGAAACCCAGCACCCCGGCGAAAGCCAAGGCAGCCGCCTTGAGCGACATGTCGATGCCGGGAAAGAGCTGGAGCCGACTGCCCGACACGACTCCCAGTGCACGCGGGTGCTTGACCGACGGTCCACGAGTCGGTCGCGACGCGATCGCGAGCAGCGACCGATCGGCCCGGACCCGCTGGGCCGTCACCTGTCCGCACTCGACGCACCAGCCCTGTTGCTCCGCGAGTCCGGCCCCGCAGCCCTCGCAGACGGATGTCCTTGACTCGACAGTCACGAGCCGAGTTCAGGCGTCCGGGTCTCCATCAGCTGCGTTCCACAGGACCAGCAGAAGGTCGCTCCCCGACTGAACTCCGCTCGGCAACCCGGGCACTGTCCGGCCGCTGCATCGCTCCCAAGCTTCAGCTGGCGTTCGATCTCGGCCAGCTCCGCATCAGCCTTCTGCAGTTCCGCCGCAAGCCTTACGAGGACGTCCATCCGGAAGTGATCGCGTATCGCCATCTCATAGGTCACGCCCCCGAGATCCCACTGCCGGTCGGCAACCGTGCGGGCGAGCTCGGTCCGACGGTTCTCGAGGGCCCGAAGTTCGGGTGACGCGCCGGCCGGAGCCGATCCCGGCCCCGCCGAGACGGCGGCCGGCGCCCCGCCGTTGGAGGCCCCGCTGCTGCGCGGAAAGAGCTTGTTGACGAAGTCCGGCATCTCAGTTACCAGTCGACAGCAAGCCCTTGATCTTGGTCGAGTCCTCACTGTACGAATCTCCGGACTCGCCGGCCAAAGAATCGACCTTCTGCTGGTTCTGCTGCTGTTGCGCGGAAGTGTCGGACTTCGCTCCGGACGCGTCCGACTTGGGAGGTTGCTTCGCTTCGGTCGTGGTCGCCTCGGTCGTCGCGGCCTCCGTCGTCTGCGCTGCGGCCTGATTCCCGGCGCCGACCATTATCGGCTTGGCCGGGTCCGAAGCGCCCTTGCCGATCACGGCACCGAGCAGGACCGCGAGGAGGACG
This sequence comes from Actinomycetes bacterium, assembly GCA_037131165.1. Taxonomy (GTDB): domain Bacteria; phylum Actinomycetota; class Thermoleophilia; order Solirubrobacterales; family Solirubrobacteraceae; genus WLNJ01. Next base: position 38,670 of record JBAXRO010000011.1, read on the forward strand.
AGCCCCAGGGCGACGGCCGCGCCAAGCGGGGTGACCGAGCGAGTCTCGGCAGCCACAACGCTTGCCGCTCCCGGGTTCGCGGACGGTGCTGCGGCGTCGGCCGGCGCACCGTTCAGGTCTTCGAACAGAACCGACTTGTAGTCGACCCGAGCGGGAGCCCTGCGCGTCCCGCAATTCAGGCAATAACGCTGATCCGCTGCCAGGGCGAATGAGCACTGTCGGCAACGATCGCCGACCGCGCCCAGCTGCTCGGCCGGATGAGCGGTCGCTGCTGCTGAGGACTCGGTCATTCTGAACCTCCCGGGAGGGTCGCGGCCGATCCCTGGAGGATCGCGCCGTTCGGGTTGCCGATCAGGATCACATTGAAGCCAGCCGATCCAGAGGGGGCGATCTTCTCGACCATCGACTTGCCGGCAGCGACCGGCTTGCCGCCTCGGGTTGCGACGATGCTGACGAAGACGTTGCGGGCCGTCGACTTCGACTGGTTCCGCACGACGCCGATGGCGGCCACGCCGCCCGCCGGATCCGGCTTCGCGCGGAGGTCCGCGATCGAGAAGCTGCCCGCCGACGCCTTGGCGTTGGAACTCCCCACCTTCACCTTCAGATCCTTGGCTTTTCCGGTCAGCGCAACCTGCTCGTTGACCCACCAGACCTCGCCACCGGCCGGGATCGAGGGCACGCGCGTGAGGACCGGCTCAAGGCCGGGATCGGTGTTCGAGTAAGCAACCTGCCCACTCTCATCGAGCACTTGGAGCTCGATCGGCAGTGAGTAGAGGGGGCGCGAGCCTGTGTTCTTCAGCTGCACGGCAGCCGCGGCTCCGTTCGCGTCCGACACGACTGCGGACGTACCGACCTCGACATCGGGGTTCTCCTTCGTGACGCTGACTCCCTTCCCGACGTCGGCCTGCTGCGAGTCGGAGCCGGCGAGCTTGGCCGCCTTGTCCTGGGAGCTTTCACAGGCTGTCAGGGCCAGCCCCGAAGCAACGACGGCAAGGACAAGGGCGAGAGAGCGCCTGGTTGAGGATGGGATCATCCGAACGCTCCGGATACGTAGTCGCTGGTGCGCTCCTCGCGTGGGTTGGTGAAGACCTCGTGGCCATCGCCGTACTCGACGAGGTCTCCGAGGTACATGAAGCCAACCTTGTCGGCGATGCGATGAGCTTGCTGCAGGTTGTGGGTGACGATCACGATCGCCACCTCGTCCCTCAGCCGAACGATCAGCTCCTCGATGGTCTCGGTGGACTTCGGGTCGAGCGCGGAACAGGGTTCGTCCAGCAACAGCACGTCCGGGTTGGCGGCAATCGAGCGGGCAATGCACAGCCTCTGCTGCTGCCCGCCGGACAGCCTCAGAGCCGGGTGGTCGAGGTTGGACTCGACCTCTCGCAGCAGCCCCGCGCGCTCCAGCGCGTCGCGCACCGGCTCCATCAGCGCCGATTTCTTCGGCCTGTTGGACGCACCCTCGCGCAGTGCGTATGCGACGTTGTCGAAGACGCTCATCGGGAACGGGTTCGGCTGCTGGAAGACCATCGTCACCCGCTTGCGCAGATCGGTCACCTCGATCGTGTCGACATCCTGACCGTCGAGGAAGATCCTGCCCTCCCGCCGCGCCGTCGGGGTCAACTCGGTCAGCCGGTTGAGGGAGCGGAGCAGTGTCGTCTTCCCACATCCCGACGGGCCGATCAGTCCGAGTACCTCGCCCTTGCTGACCGGAATGGACACTCCCTTGACCGCGAGGTTGTCACCGTAGTAGAGACGGAGGTCCTCGGTTCTCATCCGCTCGATCACGTTCGACGAGGGTTCCCGCACCATGCGCCGGTCGACGAGCGGTGACCCGGTCTGCACCTCGGTTGGAGGCATGCCCTCCGGGCGAGGGGCGACGGTCGGTGCGGCCTCCACCTCGATTCGGCGGACTGGTGGTGGAGGACCGTACGGATCCGTGATGTCGTCGGAGATGCTCATCTTGATGCGGCTCCCGGGGCTCTTCGTGAGATTAGCGACACTGACCAGTTGAGGAACACCGCGATCACGAGCAGCACGAAAGCCGCAGCGTATGCCTTGCCGGGAGCGAATCCCTCTCCGGCGGGGGAATTGACGTACGTGTAACTCGTGAGCGTGCTGCCCGTGCCACGGAGCGTTCCGATCAGGGGCAGCCCTCCGACTCCCTGGATCTGGAGCGAGGCACCGAGCAGGATCACCACGATCGCTGTGTCGCCGGCGATCCTGCCCATCCCCAGAACCGTGCCGGAGCTGATCGACGGCCTGATCGACGGAAGGAGGATCTTGCGGATCGTCGCCCACTTCGATTTGCCGAGGCCGTAGCTCGCCTCGCGCACGTGACCGGGGATCGCCTGGAGGCCCTCGCGGGTTGCCCCCACCACCAGCGGCAGTGCCAACAGCGCCATCATCGCCGCCGCGGTGAGGAACGAGCGCCCGAATACCCCTCCGCCCTCGGCCTTGAACGAGAGCAGGGCGAACGCATCCTGCTGGAAGAGGATCAGGCCGAAAATCGCAAGAACGATGCTGGGTGTTCCGGCAATGATCTCGACAGCAGACTCAACCGCCCTGGCCAACCCCGAAGGACGCCCGTACTCGGTAAGCCACACCGCCGTGATCACTGCGACAGGCACTGCGATCGCAGTGCCTGCGAGCGTCAGGATGAAGGTCCCGATCAGCGGGTCGAGGAATCCACCGCTCTTGCTCTGGTCGACATCGCCGTTGGGCGACTCGGTGAACATCTCGACGCTCAGGAACTGCACGCCCTTGACAGCCATGTAGGCGACGATCGCGAACGCGATCAGGAAGGTCAGCATCCCGGCCGCCCAGCAACAAGCCAGGAAGAAGCGGTCGATCAGGGGCCAGGTCCGACTCGAATCCGCAGCCGACGTT
>JBAXRO010000012.1:0-39754 GCA_037131165.1 Actinomycetes bacterium
CGACCTTCGCGCGCTTCTCGGTGATGCACGGCAAGACGGACGTGCCGACGTCCTCCGGCGACCAGAAGGTGCTGCAGACGCTGATCACCAACTACGACATGAAGGCTCACACCCGGGGCGATTCGCGGCAGGCGACGACGCTCACCGACGACTTCGTCGATCGCATGGCGATCGTCGGATCCCCCGAGCGCTGCATCGACCGCCTGCACGAGCTCGCGGCGCTGGGCCTCGACAAGGTCGCGATCAGCGGCGCCACGCGGGGTGCTTCGGAAGAGGATGCCGCGGTCGGCCGCGAGCGCCCCGTGGACGCCGTGGCCGAGTTCGTGAGCGAGGGTCAGGACGTCGCGCCTGCGGGCGGTCCAGTTGAGCATCACGAAGGGGCCGAGCTCCGGCGTCACCGAAGCGCAGAAGGCACCGCCGCGCTTGCCGGGGCGGACCGGAGCGTCGATCCGGTTCTCGTCGAGGAAGGCTCGCGACGCTGCGCCAAGCTCCGGTGAGAACTGCTCATAGGAGTCGAAGACGATCGAGCAGCCCTCCTGCCATCCGAACTCCGGATCCTCGCCTCCGAGCGCCGCAGCCCGGTCGTAGTCGGCGAGGCGATCGACTCCGATCAGCTGCGCCTTGAGCCTGTACCAGCGCTGCGGGATCGAGTACCGCGAGCGAACGGCGGCGACGAGTGCCTGCACCGATTCGTCGGACGCCTCGTTGGCGAGGTTCCTCGAGCTGATCCAGCTCGGGTACGAGCGCAATCGGTCATCGGTCGCCTTGTCCGCCAAGAGGGTGTTGAAGAGATAGGCGCGTGTCCGCAGGCCCGGCTCAAGCGCTCCGGTCACCGCTTCGGCGACCGCTCGGCGCTCGGCACGGTCGTTCGAGGCCAGCCTCGAAAGGGCAGAATCGAGCGGCTGGGGGTCCTCGCCTGCGACCTTCACCTCGATCGAGCTGACCAGTTCGCTGAACAGCCGCGACCACGCGCTGCGCCCTGTCACGCCCTTCTCGGCGAGGATCTTCTCCTCGGCTTCGGTCAACAGGTGGGGGCGCGCATCCCGGAGGGTCTTGAGGTAATGCCTGGCCCGATCGAGGCCCTCGCTTGCCGACAGCTCGGCGGCGCGGTCGCCGTCGAGCGCCGTCCACTCCAGTTCGAGGAACAGGAGCTTCGTCGAGATCGCCGTTGCCCGTTCCTGGACCATCGCCATCAGAGCCCCGCGTTCCGGATCGGCAGTGTCGGTCGAGAAGCGCAGGGCGGCGTAGGCATGGGCGCGGTTGATCAGTTCGCCGATCGTCGCCGAGTCGTTGACGAAGCCGACGAACTGCTCGCCCGCGACCGTCGCGAGCTTGCCGCGCGCCCGTTCGGCCAGCGAGTCGGCCAGTGACTCGGCCTCGTCGAGCAGACGTTCGACCCCCTTGGCTCCCTCGCCCGCGACGAGCGGGTCGAGGTCCCAAGCGACCGCTTCTGCTCCGTCTGGGCTCGTCTCGGTCGAAGTGCTCATCTTCGTGAGGCTAGCCAACGGCCGATGCGAGTGGGCCTCGGTCGGGCGTCGGGCTCACCTTCCGAGTCGCGATCGCCCGGTGGGCAACGCTGCGGCTCAGTTCGCTCCGCCGCCGCCGAACAGTCCTCCGGTCAGGCTCTGGATGCTGACCGGCTCGACTCCGTACTTCGCCTTGTACCGGTCTGCGGCAGCCTTGCCGCCGAGCGCGATGACCAGCTCCTCGCGTGAAGAGCCGTTCCGACAGGCTGCCCGGTCGAGTCCCTTCAGTACCGAGGACTGGACCAGCCCGCCAAGCCCCCCGGATTGCGGCAGTTGGCGCTTGGCACACGGATCTTGGATTTCGACCTGCTTTGGGGAGAACAGGGCGAAGGCCGCGCCGTAGAGAGCGAGGACCGCGACCCCGGCCCCGATCGCCGGCAGTCTCCAGCGGGCGAATGCGCCGAGCATCGCACCACCGGCAAGCAGCGCGGCGGCTATCAGCGCCATCAGGCCGGCCACGAGGTAGGCGGGGCGGAAGGCGCGGTTGGCTGCTGCTACGACTGAGTCGTCGGCCCGGTCCGCGAAGGCTTGGTAGGCATCGCGGCCGGAGCCGGTGAACTTGCCGCCCTGCTTCTCGAATACCGCCTGCAGCTCGGCGCGCGGCGATTCGGAGGCGGCGGCGTTGGCCGACCGACCGAGGGAGGTCGCGAGGTTGAGCTTCGAGAGCGGGTTGATGTCGGAGTCGAGCAGGGCCGCGGCCGCCTGCTGCTCAGCCTTCGTCGTCGCTGCCGTCAACTCGTGGTTGACGATCGGCGCGAGGATCAGCAGCGCGACCACGATCCCGGCATGGCGCGAAGTCAGCAGGCGGGCCGCGTCGCCGGTCGTCTTCTCAGGCAGGACTCCGCCGCTCAGGGCCGGAAGGGCCAGCCCCATCCCGATGCCCGCCAGGACCTGCGGCGGGATCGTCCACAGCACGCTCGAACCCGGGACGAGGGCGAGGCAGAGAGTTCCGACCCCGACCATCAGGCAGCCGACCGCTGCGCGTGGCCCGTCGGGGATCTTCGACCAGCGGGAGGTGAGGATCGCAGCGACGGGGAGCACCGAGACGGTGAGTGCGGCGACGATCGGCTCGACGCTCCAGCCGGCGACGAGCTGGAGGACGAGGGTGAACAGCACTGCAGCGAGCCCCCCGGCCAGCAGTCCGAGCGCGACCAGCGGCGACCACTTGAACGGGTTGGGGCGGTGGGTTGGGAGAGGGATCGCGATCTGGGTGCAGGCGACCGCTCCGATCAGGCCGATCGGCAGCTGGATCCAGAAGATCGACCGCCAGTCGAAAGCTTGCGTCAGGAGGCCGCCGACGGCCGGCCCGGCTGCAGTTCCGAAGACGGCAGCGGCGATCCAGAGGTGACGTTCCTCCCGCCCTTCCTCGTCGCCCGGATCGAGCAGGTCAAAGGCAGCGAGAACCCCGGCGGCTCCACCGATCGCCTGGACGGCCCGGAACACCAGCAGCACCTCGAGCGATTCGGCCATCGCGCAGCCGACCGAGCCGATAGCGAGGACCGCAAAGCCGATCGCGCCGAGTTGGGCGGCACCGAGCTTGCGCGAGAGCACCGCAGACGGGTAGAGGCCGGCAGCGAGCACCAGGACATAGACGCCGATGACCGCGGCGAGCCCGTTGATGCTCGCGTCAAGGTCAACCCGGATCGGCGGCAGCGCAAGGGCGACGACCGATGAGTCCGCGAGCGCAAGGCCGGCGACGACTGCGACGAGGACCGATGGGAGGCGCAACTGCTTCATCACCCGGGAGTTTGACGCAGCGGGCCGCAGCGCGGCCCAGCTCGGTCAGGAACCGGTCGGCTCGTCGGATTCGGGAGTGAACTCGAGCGCCAGCGAGTTGATGCAGAAGCGGGCCCCGGTCGTCTCCCTCGGGCCGTCGTCGAAGACGTGTCCGAGGTGCCCGTCGCAGCGGGCGCAGCGCACTTCGGTGCGGGTCATCCCGTGGGTCGTGTCGCTGTGAGCGCTCACGGCCTGTTCCGCGATCGGACGATCGAACGATGGCCAGCCAGTACCCGAATCGAACTTGTGGTCGGCGGCGAAAAGCGGCTCACCGCAGCCGGCGCAGGTGAAGGTGCCCGGCTCCTTGACGTCATTCAGCTCGCCACTGAACGGGCGTTCGGTCCCTGCCCTGCGGAGGATCTCGTAACGCTCAGGCCCGAGCTTTTCGCGCCACTCCTCCTCGGAACAGGAAATCGGGGTCGGTTCACCTTGGTCGCTCATGGCGCCAGCGTAGCGGCGGCCGCTGCGCGGCCACCGCCCACCTTCGAGATTCGCGGCTCGGTCAGAACCCGGCGGGGTGGCGCACCACGTAGCCCGATGCCGAGCGCGCGCGCCTGTCCCATCGGGTGCCGTCGTCCATCCCCGAGGTGTCGAACCGGCGACCATTGATCGTCATGAAGGCGTGGCCACTGTTCGCATAGATCGTGATGTAGCGACCGCGTCCCGGGCGGCCGTAGCTCTCGAACCCGGAGGAGTTGCGCGGAGTGCGCAGCAGGCCGCCGGCATGGAGCACGTACGAGACCGAGCCGGAGCAGTCGTAGCCACTCGCGCGGAAAGACGCATGGCCGCCGCCGTAGAGGTAGGGGAAGCGGGCGATCCGGTTGGCTGCGCGGATCATGCGGGCTACCCGCGCCGGCACGTTGCCCGGGACGCTGCCCGATGATCGGTTGCCCGGTCGCCGCAGGGCCTTGCCCTTGAGGCTGCCGAGTCCGAGTGCCCGCCATGTTGCTGCTCCGACGATCCCGTCGGCGGTCAGGCCGCGCGAGCGCTGGAAGTTCTTGACTGCCCGCTGCGTACCCGAGCCGAACGCACCGTCGGCGCTGATGCCGAGCGCTCGCTGGAGCCTCTTGACCCGGCTCTTGGTCGAGCCGGCGCCGCGCTGACTGCGCTTGGCGCGGAGCGCACGGATGGTCGCAGTTCCGGCGAGTCCATCGGCCGTCAGGTTGTGGCGGCGCTGGAACTTGCGGACAGCCTTGACCGTCCTCGATCCGTAGACGCCGTCGGCAGGGATCCCGAGCAGGCGTTGGAGCCGCTCGACGTTTGGCCCTCGGTCGCCCTTGCGCAGGGCCTTGGCCTGCGCGTCGACAGCGGATCCGAACCCGCCTGCGGCGATTGCCGCGATGGCAACGATGGTCACGGCGAGAACGCTCCTGCGAGCTCGCCTGGTGGTCAATTGCGTATGCGGATGGGCGTTATCGGCCACGGTTCCGTGCACCTCCTGGACTGCTTCTCGTTTGCTGCCTGCGAGGTGAGCTGACGGGCTCGCGACTGTCGCCGCTACTCCCGGATAACCGGGTGATTCGCCCCTGCGCCGCAACTGCGCGACACGGTTGGGTCCCCCGCTCGCCCTGCCACTGAGGCAAGGCGACTCGGCTTGTTCGAAACAGGAAGGCTAGCAGTCCCGACTAGGATCCTCCTGCAAGATGCAGGATTTCAAACGCTTCATCGTTCCGGGACTGGCGATCCTCGCCACGGCGGCGGCGATCGTGGCGTTCGCAGTCGTGGTCGGTTTGGCCTTCTCGGGCTGAGCCCCGGTCGGCCGCTTCAGGTGCTTCGCCGGGGCAGCGCCTCGATCCGCAGGTCGTCTCCCACGGCGAGCGTCGTGCGGCCGTGGAGGAGGTCGAGCAGCTCGGCTCCGACAGCCTCGCGGCGCCAGCCTGTGAGGGTCTTCACGTCAGGCTCCGGGTCGCCGCGCCGGACAGCGCCGACGATCCGGCTGAGGTCGGCCCGCGTGGCGAGCAGCTCCGGCGCGAGGTCGGCCTCCCTCGCTCTGGTCCTCACCAGAGCGTCGGCCATCGAGATCAGGGGAGTCTCACGCGGGTCGCCGGAATCGCCCTTCGACTCGGTCGGGATCGGCTCGGCGTCGAGGCCGCGTGCGACCGCATCGAGGATCTCCTCGCCCCTTCGTCTGACGATTCCCTCGTGCAGGCCGCGGATCTCGCGCAGTTCGTTGAGCGACTTCGGTCGTCGTCGGGCGATCTCGACCAGCGGCGGGTCCTGGACGACGGAGCCCACCGGCTTGTCGGCATCTTCGGCTGCCCGCTCGCGCCATGCGGCCAGCTCCCTCGCCACTGCCCGCTGCTGACCCGAGAGTCCGCTCACCTTGCCGAGACGCCGCCATGCCTCATCCGGCTCACGCCGCTCCGTCGCATCCGCGAGAGTGAGGCATTCGGACCTCGCCCAGCCCGTTCTGCCGGTCGAGTCGAGCCTGCGGACGAGTTCGTCGCGCAACTCGAGCAGGTGGTCGACGTCGCCCCTCGCATATGAGAGTTGTTCGTCGGAGAGCGGGCGCTGGTCCCAGCGGGTGTAGCTCGCTCCCTTTTCCACCTTGATCTTGAGCGCCGCGGCCAGCAGGTTTCCGTACCCCGCTTGGGCTCCGAACCCGGCGAAACCGGCAGCGATCTGGGTGTCGAACAGGTTGGTGATCGAGCAGTCCCACTCGCGTCGGAGCAGGCCGACGTCCTGGCGCCCGGCGTGCATGATCACCTCGATCGACGGATCCTCGAGCAGATCCGCGATCGGGCTGCAATCGGGCGCCGGTTCGGTGAGGGGGTCGATCAGCACGATCAGCGGTCCTTCGCTCCCGGGGCCGTCGGTAGCGACCTGAACGAGGCAGAGGAGGCTGCGGTAGCGGCCCTCGCCCATGAATTCGGTGTCGATCGTGATCCGGCCGGTCTCGCGGGCGCGTTCGGCGAGCGCCGCGACGTCCTGGGTGCTTGCGGTGGCCGCGGCGTGGTTGGCTGCGCTGCGAGGGGATCCTGGGCTGTTCGAGCGGTGAGCCACCGCGGTGATCGTACCCGTCAGGCCAACACCGACCCCGGTGGTAGGGTTTGGCGCAGATGGCGATTTTCTCCTCACGGGCCGAGTACGGCGTGCGTCTGATGGTCGAACTCGGTTGCCAGACCGAGGGCAAGCCGATGTCGCTCAAGGCAATCGCCGAGGCGGAGAACCTGCCGCTCGCCTACCTCGAGCAGGTCGTGTCGAGGCTCAAGAAGGCTGAGCTCGTCAGGAGCGCGAGGGGCGCCCACGGCGGCTACTGGCTCGCCCGTCCCGCGGAGGAGATCACGATGGACGTCGTCGTCCAAGCCCTCGATGGCGCCGTTGCCCCGATGGAGTGCTTTGCTCCGAGCGACAGGGACGACAGGATCCTCTGCAGCCACATGGCCGACGATGGCCGCGGTTGCGCGACCAAGCTGCTCTGGACTCGCGTCCAGGGTGGTGTGATCAGCTCTCTGAAGGGCACGACCCTCGCTGAGCTCGTCGCCTTCAACCGCCGTAATACACGTGAGAGCCGGCCAGTCGCGGCCTGACGCATCCCAACCGCACCGCCCCTGTAAATCAGCAGCAACAGAAAGAGAAGCAATGGCCGACCTCGAAATCCGCAACCTGCACGCGACAGTCGACGACAAGGAGATCCTGCGAGGGATCGACCTCGACGTCAGTGCCGGTGAAGTCCACGCACTGATGGGGCCCAACGGCTCCGGCAAGTCGACGCTTGCGAACGTGATCATGGGCAACCCCGCCTACGAGGTCACCGCCGGCACGATCACCTTCCTCGGTGAGGACATCACCGAGGCCGATCCCGACGAGCGCGCCCGCGCAGGCGTCTTCATGGCGTTCCAGTACCCGGTCGCCGTCCCGGGTGTCACGGTTACGAAGTTCCTGCGCACCGTCATGAATGCTCACCGCGACTCGCGTGGTGAGGAAGCGATCAGCCTCAAGGACTTCCGCCAGACGGTCGAGGCGGCAATGGCCCTGACCAAGGTGCCCAAGGAGTTCTCGTCGCGTTACCTCAACGAGGGCTTCTCAGGCGGCGAGAAGAAGCGCATGGAGATCCTCCAGATGGCCCTTCAGGAGCCGCGCCTCGCAGTGCTCGACGAGACTGACTCCGGTCTCGACATCGACGCCCTCCAGACCGTCGCCGAGGGAGTGAACGCTGTGGCAGGCGAGCAGGGCGACCGCATGGGGATCCTGATCATCACCCACTACCAGCGGATCCTCAGCATGGTGAAGCCGACGCACGTCCACGTCCTCTACAAGGGCAGGATCGTCAAGGAGGGTGGCTCCGAGCTGGTCACCCAGCTCGAGGCCGAGGGCTACGGCTGGATCACCGAGGAGGTCGACGCCGCCGTCTGACGGTGGCGCCGCCCGATGTCCTCCACGGCAGGAGCTGAGGTGCTCGACCACTCGGCCATTGCCGCTCAGTTCCCGTTCCTGACCGAGGCCGGCGGAGCCGACGCTCCGCTCGCCTACCTCGACTCCGGCGCGACCGCCCAGAAGCCGCAGGTCGTCCTCGACGCCCTGCGCGACCATCTGGCCGCGCACAACGCGAACGTCCATCGGGGCGTCTATCCGCTGGCAGCCGAATCGGACTCGCTCTATGAGAACGCGAGGCGCCGGATCGCCGAGCGTTTCGGTCGCACGCCACAGGAGACGGTCTTCACGAAGAACGCGACGGAGGCGGTCAACCTGGTCGCGAAATCATGGGGCAGGGCGAACCTCGGACCGGGCGACCTGATTGTCACGACCGTGATGGAGCACCACGCCAACATCGTGCCTTGGCAGATGCTCCGCGACCAGCTCGGCTGCGAACTCGGCTGGGTCGAGGTCGACTCCGAAGGCCGCCTCGACATGGACTCCTTCCACTCGCTGATGGAGCGCGGGCCGAAGCTCGTCGCCTTTACCCACGTCTCGAACGTGCTCGGGACGATCAACCCCGTGATCGACCTCTGCGAGCGGGCTCGAGCGGCTGGAGCGGTGACGGTCGTCGACGGCTGTCAGGCGGTTCCTCAGATGGCCTGCGCCGACGAGGCGGCGGCCGCGGACTTCTACATATTCACCGGTCACAAGATCTACGGCCCGACAGGGATCGGAGTGCTGCTCGGCCGCCGCGAGCTGCTGGCAGCGATGCCTCCGTTCCTCGGCGGCGGGGACATGATCCTGACGGTCAGCCGGGAGCGCGCGGTGTGGAACGAGCTCCCGTTCAAGTTCGAGGCCGGAACGCCGCCGTTTGCCGAGGCATCGGCGCTGGCGGTCGCGTTCGACTGGCTCGACGGACTCGGGCTCGAGGCTGTCAGGGCACACGAGCATTCGCTCGTGGAGCGGACTCTCTCCGCGATGGCCGACCTGCCGTGGGTGACCGTGCACGGCCCGCCCGATGCCGATTCGCGCGGGGCGCTCGTGACCTTTTCGGTCGAGGGAGTCCATCCCCATGACGTCGCCGAGATCCTCGGCCGCTCCGGCGTCTGCGTGCGCGCTGGCCACCACTGCGCCGGTCCGCTGATGGACCAGCTGGGGGTCGGGGCTACAACCCGCGCCTCGTTCGCTGTTCACAACGGACCCGAGGACGTCGATCGTCTGATCGCCGCCCTCCACGAGGTCCGCCGCATCTTCGGCGACTGACTAGGCTCGCCGAAGATGGAAGAGCTCTACCGCGAACAGATCCTCGAGCACTACAAGCGCCCTCACAACTGGGGCGAGCTGGAGGAGTACGACCTCGAGTTCGAGGACTTCAACCCGAGCTGCGGCGATCAGCTCAAGGTCCAGCTGAAGATCGACGACGGCGTAATCAGCCGGATCGGCTTCTCGGGTCACGGTTGCGCAATCAGCCAGGCGTCGGCGTCGCTGGTGAGCGACGAGGTGATCGGCATGAGCGTCGACGAGCTCGTCAAGCTCGATCGCCAGACGATCCTCGACCTGCTCGGGATCGAGATCTCAGCGACGCGGATCAAGTGCGCGTTGCTCTCCCTGAAGGTGCTGCGCAGCGCCGGCCTTGGCGGAGCGGTCGAGTGGGAGTCCGACCTGCCCGATGCGAAGGCTCCGTCCGACGGCCGCACCGACTCCGTCTGAGGCCGCTCGCAGCCGACGTTGAAGCCTCGGCCCGGCGTCCGCTACCGGTCTACCGGACCATCAGCCGCCGATCACCTCGATGAAGGAGTCGGCGATCCGATCGGCGGCGTCGGGCAGTTCGGCCGCGCGTCCGGCGGCGACCTCCTCGAGCACCCGGCCCTCCATGAACCTGGTCGCGGCCATCACTCGATCGGGTGTGGTCGGGGGAAGGCCCGGGTCCAGTGCCCGGGCTTCTTCCCAGTAGGAGAGGATGATCGCCCGCCGAGCGCCGAGGACCTCGAGCCAAACCTGCCTGGTGTCGTGGCCGAGCGAGTAGGTGGTGCCCGCAACCGCGACGGTGATGGCCGGTTCCTCGCTCGCCATTTCGCAGAACTCCCTGACAGTGGCGCGGATCTTGTAGGTCGGCTCGCTCGAGTCGCCACGCTCGATCGACGCGAGCATCTCCTGGCCGAGGATCAGGTTCAGGGCCACCAGAGACTCCGCTATGCACGCGTCGCAGTCCTCGAAGAGTTCGTAGAACGCCTTGCGGGAGACCTTCGCGCCGCGCACGATGTCGGCGACGTTCACCTTTCCTTCGGTCCCGAGGTGCTCGAGGCAGGCGCGCATGATCCGGCCCCGCTGCGATCGCTCGATCTCTTCCCGAGGGATTCCGTGCTTCCCGCGGGGGAGCCTTTGCACGTCGGCTTTGGCCGAACGCCAATTCGGGATTGCAGGTGAAATCAGAGCGTTGCCGCCGTGTGGTTCGCTCAATTCCAAAGCCTCTCCATCCAGGGCAGGAGCCTATCGGGGCACTCGGGCAGGCGCCGCTGCGCCCGTCACAATCCTGAACCCGATGAGCCGCCGGGCCGCCAAGCTCCTGATCGCCACACTCGCGCTCTCTGGGCCGGTCGCGATCACCGGCTGCGGGGACGGCGGAACCGCCAACGGACCCCCTTCCGACGCCGCCTCCACAGTCACAACGACGGCCTCGATCGCGAAGCTCGACCCCGGCGTCTACTTCGTCGCCGGCGAGCAGTTCGTCGAGGCAAAGCGCCCGGGCCTCGACTCCTCGTCCGACCTCCGCGCGCTGCTCGACGAACTGATCGCAGGCCCCAATCAGGGAGAGAGGGACCGCGATTACTGGTCAGACATCCCTGAGGACACCAAGGTCGTCGAGGCGGTGGTCGCCGACGACGGGGGCACGGCCGAGATCTCGCTCGGGCCGGAGTTCGACGAGTCCGCGGGGCGCACCGAGGGAACGCGCGAGGAGAGGCTCTACTCGCGCCTGGGCCAGGTCGTGTTCACCGCCACTTCGCTGCCGGGCATCGAACGGGTGATTCTCAGCGTGCCCGGGACCCAACCCCTCACCCTGACGAGGGCAGACTTCAGCCGCCCGTCCCCAGGCAAGGCCGAGCCCGAGGCCGTCCGGGCGGCGGTGGACCTCGCCGAGGAGGCTCCCGCGCAGCCCGTCGAGCAGGCCGTCGCCAAGCCGCCGCCCGCCAAGCCGAAGCCCCAGCCGGGAATGGATGCCGCCCAAGTGCGCCAGAGATTGAGCGACCTCGGGTACCTGCCGCCGGGGAACGCCGGAGGCACCGACTACCGAACGCGCCACGCGGTGATCGCCTTCCAGGGCTGGGAAGGCCTCGACCGTGACGGGATCGTCGGGCCGAAGACGGCGGCCCGGCTCAAGCAGGCCTCCCGACCGGTCCCGAGGGGCTCCGGCTCGGGCCGCAGGGTCGAGATCCACAGGACCAAGGGCGTCCTGCTGCTGGTCGAGAACGGCCGCGCGGTAAGGGCGCTCCACACCTCGACCGGATCGGGCGGAGACAGCCCCCAGACCGGGACTCCGCCCGGCGACTTCAAGGTCTACCGCAAGGAGATCAGGTCGTGGTCGGTGCCTTTCAAGACTTGGCTTCCCTACGCCGCCTACTGGAACGCCGGCTGGGCGATGCACGAGTACCCCGACGTCCCCAACTACCCGGCTTCGCACGGCTGCGCGCGGCTGCCCGCACCGGAAGCGCCGGTTGCCTACGCGTTCGTCTCGATCGGTACCCCGGTCACCGTCTACTGACCCGCGATCCTCTGCTGGGCGCCGGTCGCGCCGGGCCCCGAGACCCGATCGGCGATCGCATGAACCCTCTGGGGTCCGCGTCCGGACTCCCGCTAGACTCCGGTAAGCAACTCCGACTCCCGCGGTCGGAGATGTGAAAGCCGCCTGACCATGCCCGAGACACTCACAGTCTGCCCGATCGACCAGCTCCCCCCGGGGGAGCGAAAGCTCGTCGAGTGGGAAGACATGGAGATCCTCGTCGTCAACTGCGACGGTGACATCTACGCAATCGAGGACCGCTGCTCGCATGACGACGGCGAGCTCGGCGAAGGCACGCTTCACACCGATCGCTGTGCGGTCGAGTGCCCGCGCCACGGGGCCCTGTTCGACCTCAAGAGCGGAAAGCCGCTGACCCTGCCCGCATACCAATCCGTCGAGACATTCTCTGTCCGCCTCGACGGCGACACGATCACCCTGGAGGTCGATTGACCATGGCTCACCCGCCCGAGAACGCAACAGCTTCTGCAGCACCCGCAGACGAGAACGAGATCCTCCGCGACATCAACTCCGACTACGACGAGAAGTTCGGTTTCAGCGACCCCGAGAACTACCTCTTCAAGGCACCGAAGGGTCTGACGCGCGAGCTGGTCGAGCAGATCAGCGAGTTCAAGAACGAGCCGCAGTGGATGCGCGACTTCCGGCTCAAGAGCCTCGACAACTTCCTCGCCCGGCCGATGCCGACCTGGGGCTCGCCGATGCTCGCGGAGGTCGACTTCGACGACATCCACTACTTCGTCCGCGCGTCAGAGCGTGCCGAGCGCTCTTGGGACGACGTGCCAGAGGACGTCAAGAACACGTTCGACCGGCTCGGCATCCCTGAGGCGGAGCGCAAGTTCCTCGCCGGGGTCGGCGCCCAGTACGAGTCCGAGGTCGTCTACCACCAGATCCGCGAGGACCTCGAGCAGCAGGGAGTGATCTTCAAGGACATGGACTCCGGTCTGCGGGAGCACGAGGATCTCGTCAAGGAGTACTTCGCGACGATCATTCCCAACAACGACAACAAGCTTGCGGCCCTTAACAGCGCGGTCTGGTCGGGCGGGTCGTTCGTTTACGTGCCGCCCGGTGTCGAGGTCGAAATGCCCCTGCAGGCCTACTTCCGGATCAACACCGAGAACATGGGCCAATTCGAGCGGACGCTGATCATCGCCGACGAGGGCAGCTATGTCCACTACGTCGAGGGCTGCACCGCTCCGACTTACTCCTCGGATTCGCTCCACTCGGCTGTTGTCGAGCTGATCGCCAAGCCTGGCGCGCGGATCCGTTACACGACAGTCCAGAACTGGTCGCAGAACGTGTTCAACCTCGTCACCAAGCGTGCCGTCGCCGAGGCGGACGCGACGGTCGAATGGGTCGACTGCAACCTCGGCTCGAAGTTGACGATGAAGTATCCCGCCGTGTACCTCACAGGCGAGCGAGCCCACGGCGAGATTCTTTCGATCGCTTTTGCCGGCAAGGGCCAGCACCAGGACGCGGGCGGCAAGATCGTCCACGCCGCGCCGAACACGACGAGCAACATCTTCGCCAAGTCGATCAGCAAGGACGGCGGTCGCTCCAGCTACCGCGGCCTGCTCGAGGTGGCCGACGGCGCCCACGGAGCGAAGTCGAAGGTCGTCTGCGACGCGCTCCTGCTCGACGAGGACAGCCGCAGCGACACCTACCCGACGATCCGCATCGCCGAGGACGACGTCACGGTCGGCCACGAGGCGAGCGTCTCGAAGGTCGGCGAGGAGCAGCTCTTCTACCTGATGAGCCGCGGGATCCCGGAGGAGGAAGCGGGCAAGCTGATCGTCAACGGGTTCATCGAGCCGATCGTCAAGGAACTCCCGATGGAGTACGCCGTCGAGATGAACCGGTTGATCGAGCTCCAGATGGAAGGCTCGATCGGCTGAGGCCGGTCGACCAATTCAGGAGACGAAGAAGATGAGCGATACAGCGCTTCCGCAGTTCAAGGGCCGGGCAGGTTGGGAGTTCACCGACATCAGCAAGCTCGATTTCGCCGCCTACCCCGACGCGGGTGAGGGAGAAGCGACCGCAGCCGATGGGGTCGAACGGATCGTCCCCGACTTCGACGACGCGATCCGCATCGTCCAGGTCGACGCGACGACCGTCGTCCTGCCCGATGGGCTCCCCGATGGGGTGACTGTCGCACCGCTCGCACAGGCCCGGCTCGATGGGCTCGTGCCCGACGGGATGCCGGGCGCCCTCATGGATGAGGATCGCGACGCCTTCACCAAGCGCAACGCCGCCGACCTGCGCGGCGGCCTGTTCGTCCACGTAGCAAAGGGTGTCCAACTGGAGCAGCCGATCCAGATGACCGTCGTCCAGTCCCAAGTGGGCACCACGCTCAACCAGCGGACGCTCGTGGTCGTCGAGGAGGGAGCCCAAGCCGAAGTCTGGGATCAGGCCCTCTCTTCATCCGACGATCTCGACGCGCTGATGACGACGATCGTGGAGCTACACGTCGGTGACGGAGCGAACCTCCGCTACATCGGGATCCAAGGCCTCTCGGAGAGGTCGTGGGTATTCGGTGTTCAGCAGGGTGAAGTCGGTCGCGACGGCAACCTCGACTGGGTCGCACTCGGGTTCGGCGCGGCGAAGGGCAGGGTCAGGATGGCCTCGAAGCTCGCCGGCAAGGGAGCGAACGGCAAGCTCACCGGTGCCTACGCGAGCCGTGGCCGCCAACACCTCGATTTCGACACGTTCCAGGAGCACTCCGCTGAGAACACGACGAGCGACCTCGCGTTCCGCGGAGTTCTCGACGACCGTGCGACTTCGGTGTGGAGCGGGATGATCCGGGTCGACCCGGGAGCCCAGCAGACCGATGCCTTCCAGGAGAGTCGCAACCTGCTTCTGAGCCGCAAGGCCCACGCGGATGCGATCCCGGGTCTCGAGATCGAGGCCGACGACGTCCGCTGCACCCACGCTGCTGCGATCGCCCAGCTTGACGAGGAGCAGATCTTCTACCTCCGGGCGAGGGGGCTGCCCGAGCCCCAGGCTCGAAGGCTCGTGATCGAAGGGTTCCTCGCGGAGCTGGTGGAGCGGTTCGACGAGGGTCGCTCACGCGATGCCCTCGCAGTCGCGCTTGACGCTCGCCTCAACCTCGTTCTCGGGGCCTGAGCCCTCTTCCACATAGCCGTCGGACCCGGCCGAAGATCCGGGTACGGTGGTCTTCAATGAAGCGATCCACTCTTGGTCAGTCCCTCTTGGCTGCCACCGTCGGGGCGGTTCTGCTCGCTCCAGCGGCAGCCACAGCGTCGCCTGCGGTGACGAAGTGCCCGGCCTCGTTCACGGTCCTTCACAACGACAAGATCGGCTCGGTCAGCTTCCCCGCCGGCCCGTACTCGATGACAGCGACGACGATCAGCTGCAGCCAGGCCTCCAACTACTTCAGGCAGTTCCTCGCCGACTGGGACGGCAAGCTCCCCGGCGGTTGGAAGTTGACCCAGGCCGGTTCGGTCAGGGTCTTCAAGAAGAGCGGAACCACGCAGGCGTTCACAGCGACCCCGCAGCGCAAGCCGACGCCGACGCCGACCCCCGCGCCGACACCGCCCGTGCCCGCGCCGACCAGCCTCACTTGCCCCGGGTCCTTCCAGGTCCTGCACAACGACAGGATCGGGGCGCTGTCGCTCCCCAAGGGCAACTACCGGATCACTCGCCTCAGCAGCTCTCAGAAGATCACCTGCCCTCAGGCATCAGCCTGGTTCGCCTACTTCCTCAACAACGACTACGCCGGCACCCTGCCAAAGCCGTGGACGATGAACGTCTCGGCGCAGGCCTTCTACGACGGCTCCAAGACCAACGGTTTCAGGGTCCAGCGGCTCTCGGGCCTCGGCGCGACTCTCGGCTCGTTCCCGCAGATCGGTGAGAGCATCTGCTCGACCGACTTCCTGGTCGGTGCGACCACGACCGTCTCCGGATTCACCGTTCCGGCCGGCAGATACGTCCTGACCGCCACCGGCAGCGCCACCTGCAGTCGGGCGATACAGCTGGCGGCCGCGACGATCAACGAGGCGGAGCTGCCACCGGGCTGGACGATCGATCGCTCGATCGCCTGGTTCCACAACCGGGGTGGCACCTACGGCTTCCGGCTCGACCCGGGCGCCTACGGCAGCACCGGCTTCACCGGCTGACGCTCAGCCTCGAGGATCGATCAGCAGCTTGAGGCCGGGTCCTTCGGCCTGCCGCTGCCATGCCTCGCCGATCGAGGCGAGGGGGAGCACTTCGTGGCCGACTTCGAGCAAGCCCTCCCGGGCCCAGCCGAACATTGTCGACAGGGCCTCGCCCTTCTCCTCGGCGGTGTTGGCGAAGTTCGTGTGCCCGATCAGCTGGAGGCAGCGTCCGCGGATCGCGGCCGAATCAAACGTCGCGGTGTCGCCTGCCGAACGGCCAAGCTGGACCAGCCGCCCGCCGAAAGCCATCGCCTGGACGGCGGCCTCGGCCGGCTCGCCCCAGAGCGGATCGATCACGATGTCGGGTCCCTCGCCGGAGAACGCTTCAGCGATCGCTGCCGCGACCTCTGACACCGACCCGGTGAGCGACACGGTCGCGTCGGCACCGAGCTCCGCTGCCCGCTCGAGCGAGGCCGCTCCCCTCGCTGCGGCGACGACCCTGCCGGCGCCGAGCAGCTTCGCTGCAACCACTCCGACCTGGCCGACGGCGCCGCCCGCTCCGAGTACCAGAACGCCCTCACCGGGCTTGAGGCCCGCCCTGTGGGTGAGCGAGAGGTAGGCGGCGAGTCCGGCGATTCCGCAGGCCAGTGCGGGCTCCGGTGCGAGCCCTTCCGGCAGCGGCCAAGTCGCTCCGGCCGCGAGCAGCGTCCGTTCGCCGATCGAGCCGAACGGTGGTAGCGGCGAATCGAAGTAGGCGAGCGAGCCGTCGGGCATCCGCGCGATTCCCTCGCGGCCCGCGACCGAGGGAACCGGTGGAACCGCTGCGTAGAACTTGCCGGAGGCGATCAGGAGGTCGACCGGGTTGACCGCCGCGAGTTCAACGTCGACGACCTGTTCGGCCGCGTCCGCGACCGGATCGGCGAAGTCCGCCGGGTGCGGAGGAGAGTCGAAGCTCGTGACGACTGCTGCTCTCATCGGATGCGAGGGTAGCGGGCGTGCGACCATGGGGGTAGATGGCCGGCCCACGCAGATACGACGTCGCGATCATCGGCCTCGGCTCGGCTGGCCTGACGGCGGCATCCACTGCCGCGGCGCTCGGCCTGCGTACGCTCGCGATCGAGCGTGACCGGGCCGGAGGGGACTGCCTGTGGTCGGGCTGCGTGCCGAGCAAGACCCTGATCGCATCCGCGAGGGCCGCGGCAGTCGCCCGCGATGCCGGACGGCTCGGTGTCAAGGTCGGCGAGGTCGAGGTCGATCGCGAGGCTGTCTGGAAGCGGATCGCTGCTGTTCGCGAGGAGATCGCGGCCTCCGACGACAACCTCGACCGCTACCGGGAGCTCGGCGTTGACATCCGCGAGGGTCCGGCCCGGCTGGCGGGCACGAGGGCGGTTGAGATCGGCGGCGAGGCCTACCGGACCAAGCGGATCGTGATCGCCACAGGCAGCCGGCCGAGGCTGCCGGACATCGAGGGGATAACCGCAGCTGACCCGCTGACGACGGACACCCTCTGGGACCTCCCGGGCCCACCGAGCGAGCTGGCGATCCTCGGTGCGGGTCCGGCAGGGGTCGAGCTCGCCCAAGCGTTCAATCGGATCGGAACGAAGGTGACCTTGATCCATCGCCACGATCGGATCCTCCCGCGCCATGAGCGGGCTCTCGCCGAGGTGATCGAGCGGCAGCTCGTCGATGAGGGGGTCGCGGTGCTCGCCGGGGTCGATGTTGAGGAGGCCCAGCAGGTTGAGGCCGGTGCCCGCAGGTTGACCGGGAAGCTCGAGGGGGAGGACTGGTCGCTCGAGTCCGAGCAGCTGCTCGTCTGCTGCGGCCGTCTGCCAAACCTCGAGTCACTCGACATCGAAGGTGCCGGCATCGACCACGGAACGGAGGGGATCCTCACCGACAGCCGCTCGCGGACCTCGGCCAAGCGCGTCTACGCCGTCGGTGATGTCGCGGGCCGAACCTTCACCCACACCGCCGGCTACGACGGAGCGACGGCAATCCGCGACCTCGCCCTTCCTGGCGTGGGGAGGAAGGCAGCAGGCGTGCCCTCGGTCGTCTTTACCGACCCCGAGCTCGCTACGGCGGGCCTGACCTACGACCAGGCACTCGAACGGTTCCCGCGCAAGCGGGTGGAGCGGCTCGAGCGCGACCTCGCCGGGTCTGACAGGGCCCGCACCGACGGGGATCCCCCCGGCCGGGTGGTGGTCGTCGCAGCCGGAGGTCGCGTCGTGGGCGTGCACATGCTCGCCCCGGGCGCGGGTGAGGCGGTCGGCGGCCTCCAGCGCGAGGTGATCGCCCGGACGCGGCTCTCCGCGATGGCCGGGAGGGTCGAGGCCTACCCGACGAGGACGATCGAAGTCCAGCGAGCGATCGGCGATCGCGAACTCGAGCGGGCGCGCCGGATCCGCTCGTGGATCCCGCGGAACCCGCTTCCCTGAGGTGCCCGATATGCCCCGTCCCGATCACCCGGTCCTTCCCGCCTGGACTCCCGGCACAGTCGCGATCCTCTCGACCGTTGGCGAGGGCGCGCATGCGATCCCGATCTCGACCGGGCTCAGGGCGTCCGATCGGCTGGTGCTGCTCGCGCTCGCCGGCAGGCGCCGGTCGCTCGCTCATCTTCGGGCCGAGCCGCGGGTCGCGCTGACGATCCTCAGCGAGGGTGACGTGGCGGTGACGGTCCACGGCGTCTGCGAAGTCGTAGCCGATCCGATGGAGATCTCCGACAGGGTTTGCGCCGTGGCGCTCGAGGTCGTGAGGATCCAGGATCACGGCCAGCCGCGTTTCGAGATCGAGTCGGGGGTCGGTTGGCGCTGGACGGACCCGGAGGCCGAGGAACGCGATCGCCAGGTCAGGGCCGAGCTGGCGCTGATCGCCGCGCGCCTCGCCGGCTGAGGCCCGTTCGCACTCGGGTACGCTCCCCGCCATGAAACTCGCAACCTTCACACCGCCCGGCAGCGACACCCCCACGGCAGGGGAGATCCAGGGAGAGGAAGTCGTCGCCTTCGGCGACGGCAGCACTGTGCTCCAGCGGATCGCAGCCGACGATCGCTCGATCGCCAGCGGTGATCGTTACCTGCTCTCCGAAGTCCAGCTGCTCGCGCCGATCCCGCGCCCGCCGATGATCTACGGCATCGGGCTGAACTACCTGAGCCATGCGAAGGAGATCGGGGCCGAGCCACCACCTGCGCCGATCGTCTTCCCGAAGGCCCCAGGCTGCTCGACGGCTCCTTCCGGCCCGGTCGTCAAGCCCGCGGTGATCGAACTGCTCGATTACGAGGCCGAGCTCGTCGTCGTGATCGGACGCGATTCGAAGGTGTTCGGCTACGCGGTCGCCGACGACGTCTCCGCACGCGACCTGCAGAAGAGCGAGCCCCACTGGGTCAGGGCCAAGGGCGCCGACACCTTCTGCCCGTGGGGGCCGTGGATCACGACCGCCGACGAGATCGACGACGTCGAATCACTGGTGGTGCGTGGCTGGGTCAACGGGGAGCAGCGCCAAGAGGCGCCGGTCTCGGATCTCGTCCACGACATCGACTCCGTGATCGAGTTCATCGGCGAGGCGATCACCCTCGTCCCGGGCGACCTGATCCTGACCGGCACGCCCGGAGGGGTCGGCATGGCGATGGACCCGCGCTGCTTCCTCGAGGACGGCGACGTCGTCCGGGTCGAGATCGATCGGCTTGGCTCGATCGAGCACCCGGTCGTCTTCGGCTAGCAGCTCGGACGCCTCCGGGGGCGGGGTCGGAGTCGGACGGCGGACGCACGGGCTCCATCCCGTCGCCCGTGCTGGGTGTTCGCCTGCCCGACTTCCGGCCCCGCCGCGCAGCGTGGGAGCCCGTGCCTCCGGGAGGCGACCCCCGTCCCAACCCCCCGCTCGGCTCAGTGAGTCTCGATGACCCGGTCGATCAGGCCGTACTCGACGGCCTCGGCCGAGGTGAAGAAGCGGTCGCGCTCCATGTCGCGGTGGACCTGGTCGATCGTCTGCCCGGTGTGGTGGGCGTAGATCCGGTCGACCCGCGCGCGGGTGTCGATGATCTCCTTGGCGTGGATCTCGATGTCGGTCGACTGGCCCTCGAACCCGGCGGAAGGCTGGTGGATCAGGATCCGCGAGTTGGGAAGGGCCATCCGCTTGCCCTTCGCCCCTCCGGCGAGCAGCAGTGAACCCATCGACATCGCGATGCCGACGCACATCGTCGCGACGTCTGGCTTGATGAACTGCATCGTGTCGTAGATCGCGAGTCCGGCGTAGATCGAGCCGCCCGGCGAGTTGATGTAGATCGAGATGTCCTTGTCGGGGTCTTCGCTCTCGAGGTGCAGCAGCTGCGCGACGACGAGGTTGGCGATCTGGTCGTCGACCTGCTGGCCGAGGAAGATGATCCGCTGGTTGAGCAGGCTCGAGAAGATGTCCATCTCGCGCTCACCGCGTGAAGTCCGGTCAATGACACTCGGGATGATCGGCATCTTGGGGCTCTGCTCCTTTGTTCGGTTCGGGCCGTTGGGGCGCACGACCCGGTGCGCATCGCGTGACTCTCGCAGATCGGGCGGTAGGTTCCCTTCAGATGGCTCAGGTGAACCTGCCCAACGTCCTCACCGTACTGCGGATCCTGTTGGTGCCGGTCCTCGTCGTCGCTCTGCTTCAGGGCACGAGCCACGGAGACCTGTTCGCGGCAGGCGTGTTCGCCGTGGCCTCCTTCACCGACATGCTGGACGGCCGGCTGGCTCGATCGCGCGGGTCGATCACGACCTTCGGAAAGCTGATGGACCCGGTTGCGGACAAGCTTCTCGTGCTGGCGGCCCTGATCACCCTGGTTTCGCTCGACCGCGTCGCCGCCTGGGTCGCGATGGTGATCCTCGCCCGCGAGTTCGCCGTCACCGCGCTGCGGGCCGCAGCCGGCTCCCAGGGCGTTGTCGTCCCGGCTCAGTCGTGGGGCAAGGCCAAGGTCGGCCTTCAGGTGTTGATGGTGTTCGCCCTGATCCTCGAGGGGTCAGGGGTGCTGTGGGTCGACCTGCTGGTCTACCTGACGGTCGCCGTGACCGTGATCAGCGGCGTGGACGCGTTCTTCGGGATCAAGCGCACGGTTGACCAGGCCCGCACGGCCCGCGACGAGCGCTCTGCCGCCCGGGCCGCGGACGAGTCCGGGGCCTGACTCGGGCGGGGCTGCCCGCCCGCTGGCTCTCGCCTGCGGTCAGCCTTCGAGCAGCCAGGCTTCGCGAGTGAGCGTCGTCGGCACTGCCGCGCCGCTGTCGAGCTCTGATCGCATGTCACCGAGCAGGCCGTGGCGTTCGGCGACGACGTTGTGCTGGTGGATCGTCTCGAGGTTCTCCTGGCGAGCGCTGATCCAGCAGTCGTCCGGGAGGTGGTGCAGTTTCGAGACGCATCCGCCGACCATCTCGCGGACGCAGTCCTCGACGAAGCGCGGGCGACGGTGTGCCTTCTCGACGACCGAGGCCTCGTCGGTGCGCTTCATCATCTCGTAGATCTCCGAGGACATCGAGTCCTCGACGATGTCGAGCAGCATCCGGGCGTCGAGTTCTTCGTCGCTCCCTGCGGGCAGGCCGACGTGCAGCGTGCCGAGGCCGCGCTGGTTGTGGGTCGCCACCGGCACAGCTTCGAAGATCCGGTCGATCTGGGCGTCGTCGAAGCCCTGCCCGGCAAGCCGGTCGCGTGAGTTGCCGGCGATGATCTGCTGGGCGCACGGGCAGGCGGTCATCCCTTGGGCTTGGACCCCGATGATCCTCCGGGTGGAGCCCTCGTAGGCAACCGCGGAGCCGAGCATCGTGTAGATCTCCTGGGTCTCGATCCCGGAGATCGGCGCCGGCTTGTGCTCGGGGTAGCGGGCCTCGATCGTCACCTCTGCACGGGTCGCGTTCTGGCGCTCGCGGACGAGTACGGCGACCCGCTCGGCGACTCGCTCGGCTCGGAACTGGGCGGCGCCCAGGACGACTTCGCTGACGACGTCGTTGACCGTCTCCTCGAAGCGCGACATGTGTGCGCCCTTCTGGTCGGGGCCGAGGTCGACAAAGCATTCGAGGGAGGCCATGAACAGCTGGTCGGTGCCGTTCATGTTGATTCGCACCACTTTTTCGACTCCGGTAACCCCGACCCGCGAGAGCGAGACGGGAAGCGTCGGAGCCATCGCCTGCACGTCCGGCGGGGTGGTTTGCGGTCGATCCGTATTCATCTTGAGTAGTCCCCCGTCGGTTGGGCAAAGGTACGGCAAAGCAAGGGTAGAGGTTCGGACAGAGCGGTTGTAAGCCCGGTTCCGACCGACCAATGTGAGCGTGGTGCCGGGGTGGCGGCAGAGAAGGACGGGAAGCAAGCCGAGTATCTGAATCGGGACGCTTTTCGGGACGGCAGAAAAAAGTTACACATTGTGCGCGAAGTCACTAGCGTTCAACACACAGCGAGTCAGGGAGGCAGTCAGATGTACACGGACAGCACGAGTACCCAGATCGAAGCGCCCGAAGCAGACGAGGTGGTCGAGCTCGCTTCGCAGACCTCCGCGGCCGGCTGGTCAGCTGCCTCCGACGAGACCGAGCGCGAGACTGCGGCGGCGCCCGATGCGATGCGACTGCATCTCAGCTCGATCGGGCGTGTCCCGCTGCTGACGGCCCGCCAGGAGATCGAGCTCGCCAAGCGGATCGAGCGGGGCGACGTGGAGGCCAAGCAGCGAATGATCGAGGCGAACCTCCGACTCGTCGTTTCGATCGCCAAGAACTACAGCGGCCGGGGGCTGCCGCTCGAGGATCTCGTTCAGGAAGGGTCCGTCGGCCTGATCCGCGCAGTCGAGAAGTTCGACTGGCGCCGGGGCTTCAAGTTCTCGACCTATGCGACATGGTGGATCCGCCAGGCCGTGACTCGCGGGCTCGCCGACAAGGGCCGCACGATCCGCATCCCCGCCCACGTGGTGGAGCGGCTCAACCGGATGGCTTGGACCCAACGAAAGCTCGCTCAGTCGCTCGGGCGTGACCCTGAGGTTTGGGAGATCGCCGACGCGATGGACTGCAGCGTCAGCGAGATCGAGGATCTCCAGTCGGTGATCCGCCAGCCCGTCTCGCTCGACACGCCTGTGGGAGGACGCGAGGAGTCCCGCTTCGGCGACCTGATCGAGGACGAGGGCGCACCCTCACCGTTCGAGCTCGCCGACACCAAGCTCCGCAACGAGACCGTGCGCAACGCGGTCGGCGCGTTGCCTGAGAAGGAGCGCGAGATGCTCGAGCTGCGTTACGGCCTCGGTGGCAGGGAGCCGATGACACTCGAGCAGGTTGGCGAGGAGTTCGGTGTCACCCGCGAGCGGGTGCGCCAGGTCGAGACCCACGTGCTTCGCAAGCTGGCCGCGTTGGCCGCTTCGGAGCGCGCTCGTGACGGGCTGTCACGAGCCTCGCGTTGAACGGTTACGATTGACCAAGGCGGCGGGCGCCCCTCCCCAGTGTTGCGTCCGTCGCTATCTTTCCGTCTCGTTACTCGGGGGGATGTCCGAGTGGTTAAAGGAGACGGGCTGTAAACCCGTTGGCTCTGCCTACGCAGGTTCGAATCCTGCTCCCCCCACTCGAGTCCGGGCACGTGCGCAGCGATGCCGGCCGCATCGGAGATTCTTGTGGCGGACCCGCCCGATCCGTGAGAGCTTGGGCGCATGACCGCCTCCGCTCCGCCGCTCGACCGTCTGGTCGACCTCTCGGGAAAGACCGCGGTTGTCACCGGCGGGGCGATGGGGATCGGCCTTGCGATCGCAAGGCGGCTGCACGAGTCCGGAGCCAACGTGATGGTGGCCGACCCCGACGAGCGCCGGTCGGTCGCTGTCGAGGCGTTCAACGACGGGCGTGACGCCAGCGCTGCCGGTTTCGGCGTCGATGTCAGTGACGAGGCGATGGTCGAGGCGATGGTCGCCGAGACAGTCGAGCGGTTCGGCTCGATCGACGTGCTCGTCAACAACGCGGGCGTCTACCCCTCGTGCCCGATGCTGGAGATGGACATCGAGCTCTGGCGCCGGGTGATCGACGTCAACCTGACTGGCCTCTTCCTCTGCACCAGAGCGGCTGCCACGCGGATGATCAAGCAGGGGAAGGGCGGGCGGATCGTCAACATCACTTCGATCGATGCGCTGCACCCCTCGATGGTCGGCCTCGCCCACTACGACGCCTCCAAACATGGGGCCTGGGGATTCACCAAGAACGTCGCGCTCGAGCTTGCCCCGCATGGGATCTCCGTCAACGCGATCGCCCCGGGGGGCATCCGAACCCCTGGCGTCGGTGACGTCGACGAGCAGACCCTCAGCGCGTTCGAGCGGATGATCCCGATGGGCAGGATGGGCGAGGCCGACGGGATCGGCCGCGCCGCCCTGTTCCTCGCGTCGGATCGCTGCGCCTACACGACCGGATCCCAGCTGGTGGTCGACGGCGGTCGGCTGCTGAGCTGATCTCGGGGCGCTCGGGCATAATCGCGTCGCGATGCGGGTCGAGATCTGGTCAGACGTAGCCTGCCCCTTCTGCTACATCGGCAAGCGGAGCTTCGAGGAGGCGTTTCGCCAGTTCGACAACGCCGAGGGAACCGAGGTCATTTGGCGCTCGTTCCAGCTCGGCCCCGGGATGCCCAAGGAGGTCAAGGGCGACATCTACGACGTGCTCGCTGCCAAGTACGGCGGCACGCGTGAACAGGCCATCGCGATGAACCTCCGCGTCGCGACTCTCGCCGAGCAGGTCGGCCTCGACTGCGACTTCGACTCGATCAAGCCGACCAACACCGGCGACGCCCACCGGCTGATCCACCTCGCCACCGAGGCCGGTCGCTCCGATGAAGCCAAGGAGTTCCTGTTCGAGGCTTATTTCCGCGACGGGCTGAACGTCAGCGACCACGACGTCCTGCGGGGGATTGCCCAGAAGCTCGCACTTGACCCAGCCGAGGTCGACGACCTCCTCGCAGGCGACCGTTTCGCTTCCGAGGTCGAGCACGACCAGGAGCAGGCTCACGACCTCGGCATCGGCGCCGTGCCGACCTTCGTCTTCGACAGATCCTCGGCGGTACCCGGCGCCCAGAGCACCGAGCTGCTGCTCGACGCCCTCAACACGGCCTGGTCGATGCGGGAGTCGACTTGAGCGACCGCAGCAGGCGCGAGGAGCGCCGAGCGCGGGAGAGGAGGAGGCAGTCGGAGGAGGGTGCAGTCGGGCGGCGCGAGGGGTAGCCTCCGGCCCCATGGACCTGACCTTCTCACCCGAGGAGACGGAGTTCCGGGACGAGCTCCGCGCTTGGCTGCGTCAGAACCACCCGGGCGAGGAGCCCGCGGGCTCGGAGGACGAGCAGTTCGCCTGGCGCCGTGACTGGCAGCGCAAGCTCAACGACGGGGGCTGGGCCGGGGTTCACTGGCCGTCCGAGTACGGCGGTCGCGGAGCGACCCTGACCCAGTCGGCGATCTTCTTCGAGGAGCTCGGCCGCGCGAGGACACCGCTCCCCGCGAACGCCCTCGGGCTGCTGCTGGGCGGGCCGACCCTGATGTTCTGGGGAAGCGACGAACAGAAGGACAGGTACCTGCAGCCGATCCTCTCCGCCGAGGAGATCTGGTGCCAAGGCTTCAGCGAGCCGGAGGCCGGCTCCGACCTCGCAGCACTGAAGACCCGGGCCGTCCGCGACGGCGACGAATGGGTCGTCGACGGCCAGAAGGTCTGGACGAGCGCTGCCCAGTGGTCGAAGTGGTGCATGCTCGTCGCCCGCACCGACGGAGACCAGCCCAAGCACAAGGGACTCACCTACTTCCTGATGGACATGGAGCAGGAGGGAGTCCAGGTCCGTCCGCTCAAGCAGATGACCGGGGGCGCGGAGTTCAACGAGATGTTCCTCGAGGGAGCGCGAATCCCCAACGAGAACGTGATCGGCGGCGAAGGCAACGGCTGGAAGGTCGCGATGACGACCCTGATGAACGAGCGCTCCGGCCTTGCGTTCTTCCTCCAGGTCCGCTCCCGCCAGCTGCTCGAATCGATCTTCCGGGTCGCCGAGGAGAACGGCAGGATCGACGATCCCGTCGTTGCCGACAAGCTCGCGTCGCTCCATGCCCGCAGCGAGGTCCTGCGGCTCACCTCCTACCGAGGCCTCACCCAGGTCGAGCGCTATGGCCAGCCCGGCCCCGAGAGTTCGCTGACGAAGCTGATGTGGTCGTCCCTCAACCAGGACCTGACCCAGTTCGCCGCCGACCTCGTTGGCCCCGAGGCCCTGCTCGACGGGACGGAATGGTCGTACGAGCTGATGCGCGCCCGCGGGAACACGATCGAGGGCGGCACGAGCGAGATCCTCAGGAACATCGTGGCCGAGCGGGTGCTCGGCCTACCGCGACTGAAAGGGGCGTGAGGCGATGAGGTTCGGTTTCGACGACGACCAGATGGAGATCCAGCGCACCGCCTCCGGCCTGTTGGAGGGCCGCTCGACGCTCGAGCGCGTCCGTGAGCACGCTGAGTCGAGGACCGAGGATTCGAGCCTCTGGAAGGAGATGTGCGAACTCGGCTGGCCCGGCATCGCAGTCGCCGAGGAGAACGGGGGTCAGGGCCTGGGCGTCGTCGAGCTGACGATCCTGCTCGAGCAGGCCGGTCGCACTCTCGCATGCGTCCCGCTGATGCCGTCTGCCGCCGCCGCTCTCGCGATTCAGCACGCAGGCTCGGCCGAGCAGCGTGAACGCTGGCTGCCTCTGCTCGCCAGTGGCGAGGTGACCGGGGCCGTCGGCATCGCCGAAGGTGGACGCTGTGAGATCGCTGCCGGTGCGCCCGGCTCGGCAGTTGCTGTCCTGTTCGACGAGGAGGGTGGAGCGAGGCTCGTGGATATGGCCGATGCGCTCGTAGAGACGGTCGACACGATCGACCCCACCCGCCTTTACGGAAGCGTCGAGGGGCCCGGTTCCGACCTCCCGGGTGACGCGGAGGCCGCACTCGACCTGGCGAGGATCGCCCTGGCCGCTGAGCTGACCGGGGTCGCATCGCGAGCGACTGAGATCACAGTGGATTACGTCAAGGACCGCAAGCAGTTCGACACCCCGGTCGGCGCTTACCAGGCGATCTCCCACAAGTGCGCGGAGATGTACCTCGGCGTCGAGAGCGCCCGCTCCACCGCCTACCACGCCGCATGGGCTGCCGATGCCTCACCGGAGGCGCTGGCGGAGGCCGCCGCCGTCGCCCACGTGACCGCGGTCGACCAGGCCCGCGAGGTCACCGCCTCGGCGATCCAGGCGCACGGCGGCATCGGCTTCACTTGGGAGGCCGACCCGCACTGGTTCTACAAGCGTGCGCAGCTCGGCGGCCAGCTGCTCGGTGGCACCAGCGGCTCGAAGGCAAGGCTCACCGGCCTCGTCTCCGACCGCCTCGAGGACGAGGCCGAGGACGACTGACGTTCCAGGGTGCCGGGCTGATCGCGGCTCGGCCTTCCCGATCTAGCCGGGTAGTGAAGGCGGCCGTCAGGCCGGTTCGGTGTGGACGACTACCTCGTCGAGGCTCGGATCGAGCCTGCAGGCGGTCTCCTCGACCTTTGTCGCCAGCGAGTGAGCCTCGCTAAGGGTCGTCTTCGAATCGACAGCCACCGTGATCAGGGCCACGAGCCCCCGGCCGGTGCGGCGCAGCGCAAGCTCGCTCGGCTCGGAGCCGGTCACCTCGACGGCTGCCTGCTTGAGCGCCACCACGGTCGCGGGAAGCTGATCCGGAGCGACGGCTTCGCCGTCGAAGGTCTCGGCGAGCGGTTCGATGTGGGTGTGGATCGCAGTGAGCCCGGGGACGGCCTCGGCGATCGCCTGCTCGGCCCGATCGGCCGCGGCGTGGGCCTCGTCGATCGGCAGGTCGCGCGGCAGCTTGATGTGCAGCGAGAGCTCGAGCCCGTCGGCGATCTTCACCAGCTCGACGTTGTGGACCTCGCGCACCTCGGGCACTGTCAGCGCGGCAGCGCTCGCCCGCGCGCGGGCACTCGCAGTGCCATCGTTGGGCTCGACGTGGACGACGACGTCGCCTGCGCCGAGAGCTCCGGTGACGGCTTCCTCGACCTCGTCGGCGACCGCGTGCCCGCGGGCGACTCCGGCATCGGGCTCGACCGCGACGACCACGTCGGCGAAGGTGCGTCCACCGGCGGCCCTGATCCTCAGCCTGCGGACCTCGACTCCCGGTCCGATCCGCTCGATCGCCTCGCGTGCCAGCTGCTCGGCGCCCGCGGGGGCGCTGTCCATCAGCACGGAGACGTTCTCGCGCATCAGCCGAGCCGCTGCGACGACGACGAGGCCGGCGACGATCAGAGCGGCGACCGAGTCCGCGTTCGGGACGCCGTTGGCGACGAGCAGCAGGCCGATGAATACGGCAATCGAGCCGGCGAAGTCGCCGGCGAAGTGCAGGGCGTTGGCCATCAGGGCGGCGCTGCGGTTCGCCTTTCCGACTCGGGCGCTCGTGACCGCCCGGGAGATGTCGACGACGATCACGACGCCGAGCACGGCGAAGGTCCACCACGCGGCGTTCGGTTCGGCATGGCCGCTGCCGGTCAGGCGGGTGATTGCCTCGAGCGCGATCCAAGCGCTCGCGACGACGAGGATCGCCCCTTCGGCGAGCGCTGCCAGGTGCTCGGCCTTGTTGTGGCCGAACGGGTGGGTGTCGTCGGCCGGCCGCTCGCCGACCCGTACGGCGAAGAACGTGAGGATCGCGGCGACAAGGTCGACCGACGAATGGGCCGCTTCGGCCAGCAGGCCGAGCGAGCCGGATGCAGCGCCCGCAATCGCCTTGATCGCCACCAGCGAGGCGGCAGCCAGGATCGAGAGAAGGGCGGTTCTTCTTACCGCGCTCACTCGCTCCAGCCTACGGTAAGGGCTGACCCTCTACGCTCGACGGTCGGATGTCTGCCTCACTGCTGATCGCGATGCCCGAAGGGTCCGCCCGCGATGAACTGGCTGCCGCGGTGAGCTCCCGAGGGCCTGCGGTGGAGACCTGCGACCCCGGCGATCTCGAGCGGCTGACTTCTCTGTCGCGGGGGCGCGATGCGGTCGTGCACGTGGCGGGCGAGGACGCCTTCGAGGCCGCCGCCGGGCTCGGGCCCGGAGCCGCAGCCGCAGTCGCCGAGGTAGCGGCGGAAGCGGGAGCGCGGCTCGTGTTCTGCTCGAATGTCCTGATCTACGCGGATGGCGGCAGCGACGAGTTGATGGCCAACGACCCGGAGCTCGACCCTGTAGAGGCGTTGAGGCCGCTGGCCGACGCGGAACTCGAGGTGTTCGGCTCGCGTGCCGAGGTGCTCGTGCTGAGGCTCGGGATCTTGCTTGCCCGCGGCTCCGTTGCGGCGGAGAGCCTGAGGGCGGAGGTCGAGGCGGGCAGGGGAGTGGACGGGACTGCGTTCGTGCCGATTCTCGACCGCAGCACGTTCGCCTCGGCGATCGCTTCGACGGCCGCGAGCTCGTTGCATGGCGGTTGGGACGTGGTCTCGTCATGCGCAGTCGGCGAGGAGCTGTTCCACTTGGCTGCCGGCGTGGTCGGCGCCCGTGAACCGGGCCTGCGGCCGGATGGCGAGATGGGCCCTGAGGCGGTCTGCAGGTGGCGCGTTTCGAGGCTTGTGACCGGGGTCGCCCTGCGCGAGGCTGGGGCGGTCGATGCAATGGATTGGCGTGAGACGACGAGGGAGGCACTTGGATGACTGAATCGATGCTGAGGACCGAGGCTGCCGGCGGCGTTGCCCGGGCAGTGAGGTGGGGGGTGCCGACCGCGATGGTCGTGGTCGGCAGCTGCCTGATCGCCTTCATCGGCGGGACGGTGATGACCGGGATCGGGGTGGCGCTCGCTTCCGGCTCGGTCGTGGTCGTGTTCGCCGGCTGGTTCGGCCGGCTCGGGAGCGACGGCGAGCGGATCCGCGAGCGATCGGCCCGCGAGGCGTACATAAGGACCGGCCGCTGGCCCGATTCGGAGGATGGGCCTGAGTGAGCGGAAGGCGGGCGGACCGCGTCTCGATGCTTGCCGCTTCGGCACCGGAGGGTCCGTCATGTTGAGCCCGGGGCGCGGGTACGCTCGGGTCATGGTCCCGATTGGCGCAGCTCTCTCGCTCTGCCTCGCAGTCGGTGCCTGCGGCTACGGCGACGCTCCGCCGAAGGTCGTCTCGGCCAGGCCCGCTGCGACAGCATCGGCTTCACTCGGACCGAGCGTCGCAAAGGTCGCAGCCGCGGGTGACATCGCCTGCTCGACCGCGGAGTCCAAGCCCGGGTGTCGTGCGGCCGACACGGCAGCGCTGGTCGGTCGCCTCAACCCGAGGCTCGTGCTCGCCCTCGGCGACCTCGTCTACAACGACGGGACTCTCACCGAGTTCACCGGCGGCTACCAGCCGACTTGGGGTGCGTTCAAGTCCAAGACGTTCCCCGTTCCCGGCAATCACGAGTACAACACCGCCCGTGCCGCCGGCTACGAGGCGTGGTGGGGTCGGATCGCGACGCCGACAGGCACCACCTGGCACTCCAAGCGGCTCGGCAACTGGCTGGTGATCGGCCTCGATTCCAACTGCGGCTCGGTCGGCGGTTGCGATGCCTCGTCGGCCCAGGGCAGGTGGCTCGCCTCTCAGCTCAAGGCGGCGCCAAAGTGCGTCGTCGCGACGTGGCATCACCCCCGCCGCTCCTCGGGGCCGCACGGCGACAACGCCTCGGTCCAGCCTCTGTGGAAGATGCTCGCTGACGCCAAGGCCGAGTTGGTCCTCGTCGGCCACGACCACTCCTACGAGCGCTTCTCGCCGCTGAACCCGGCTGCCAACCCCGCGAGTGTCGGGACCCGCGAGTTCGTCGTTGGCACCGGCGGCAAGCAGCCGTACCCGCTCGGCCCGGCGAAGCCCGGCAGTCAGGCCTCGGTGCAGGGGATGGCCGGGGTCCTCAGTCTCGACTTGCGCTCACGCGGCTACTCCTGGCGGTTCGTCACGACCGACGACAAGACCCGCGACAGCGGCACCGCTGCCTGCCGTTGAGTGAGCGTTCGCCAAACCGCGCGCACTCTGTAGCACAACTGCTACGTTTGAGTGATGGAAGTGCCAGCAAGAGATCTCCGCAACAGGACGGCTGCGATCCTCGATGTCGTGCAGGCCGGCGAGACAGTCACGATCACGAGCAACAGGCGTCCAGTAGCCGAGCTCGTTCCGCTCTCGCGCGGGCACTGGGCCTCGGGCGCCGATTGGGCGAAAGTGATCAACGATGCTCCCCTTGACCCGGGGATGGTCGACGTCCTCAGGCAATTGAGGTCGAGTGAGGTCCGGTCCCCTTGGGACGACGAGTCCTGATCGACACGTCGGTCTTCATCGCAGTCGAACGCGGTACTGACATCCCCCTCGAAGAGGTGGGGCAGGCGGCGGTGAGCGTGGTCACGATCGCCGAACTCGAGGTCGGTGTCTTGGCAGCAGTCGACGCTGACGTGCGAGCCAAGCGGCTTGGGACCTTGACCCGTGCGCTGTCACTCGCCACTCCTTTACCCGTCGACAGCGCGGTCGCGGCAGCCTTCTCGCGTCTGGCGGCGGCCCGGATCGCGGCCAGAGAACGCGTCGACGCGAACGACACATGGATCGCGGCCACGGCGATCGTGCACGGTTCGGAGGTCTGGACGAGGGACCGTGACTTCGAGCGCTTCGAGGGCCTATCCGTTCGGGTGTTCGGTTCCATCTGATCGCCGCGCAGCCGCCCGTCCCGTCCTGTCGACACCGGCCCGGCGTGAACCTGTCACTCTGGCGGTGATGAAGCGTCGAGTGCCAGATCAGGTCCGCGAGCAGGGCTCCGAGCTGAAGGCAGCCGGCGCGGCAGTCGGCGCCGAGATCAAGGCTGCCGGGGCTGACCTGAAGGCAGCCGGTGCCGCCGCCGGAGCGGAGATCAAGGCCGTCGGCGCAGCCGCCGGTGCGGACATGAAGGCTGCCCGCGAGGAGATCCTCGCCGCAGGAGCGGCAGCCGGAGCGGAGATCAAGGCCGCAGGCGCCGAAATCAAGGCCGCGGGAGCTGAGGTCGCAGCGAAGGTCAAGCCCAAGCTGCGTGGCTGCGTGCACCAGTACGCGTTCTTCGTCGCGGTCGCCTTGGGGATCGCGCTGTGCTTCTTCGCGAGCGGCACGAAGGCGAAGGTCGCCGCTGTGATCTACGCGGTTTCGCTGGCGGGCCTCTTGGGTACGAGCGCCCTTTACCACCGGGTGACCTGGTCGGTGCCGGCGAGGATGAGAATGCGCAGGCTCGATCACTCGATGATCTTCGTGATGATCGCCGGCACTGTCACGCCGATCGCCCTGCTCGCCGTGGGCGGGACGTTTGGGATCGTTCTGCTGTCGGTCGTGTGGGGAGTGGCGATCGCGGGGATCGTGATGAAGGTCGCCTGGATCGGCGCACCGAAGTGGCTGTCGTCGCTGATCTACGTGATTGTCGGCTGCATCGGAGTCGTGGCGGTCGGCGAGCTGGCCGGCACCGTGGGGCTCGTCGCGGTTGGCGGCTTGGCCCTTGGCGGCGCGCTGTTCGTCGCGGGTGCGGCGATCTACGCGCTCGAGCGCCCGAACCCCTTCCCGAACGTCTTCGGCTACCACGAGGTCTTCCACGTCCTCGTTGTGGTGGCTGCAGCGATCCACTTCGCAGTGATCGCCGGCTGGGTCGTTCCGCTCAGCGCCTGATCCACGCCCGGCGCGGTACCCTTCCCGTCCTGCCCTCCTAGCTCAGTTGGTAGAGCACTTCCATGGTAAGGAAGGGGTCACCGGTTCGAGTCCGGTGGAGGGCTTCAGCGTTTGCCCAGTGTTGGCGGGCGATTCGAGCGTTCCGTCCTTGGACATCCGATCCCTCCCGAGGACGCTCTGGGACACCGAATGTTCGCTAATTGTTCGTTATGCGGTTGTGCCTCTTCTGGCCCTACAGGCGTTGCGCTCGCGGGGAGGGCAGGTGGATCGTTCCATTGGGACTCCTACTCGCGGGTGCCCATTGGGACTCCGTTAGGTCCTCGGCAACGGTGAGCGTCGCCTGGTCGAGCAGCTGTCCGCTCGTACTCGGACCCGGGGTTCTACGGCTGTTCCTCGAAGTTGATGGGCACCTCATGTGACTAGTTTTCGTCAGCGAGCGCATCGAGCCCACTTGAACACGTCGTCCAACTTTAGATTGAGCGGAGATCTTGAAGAGGGCCAATCAGCCGACAATCCGGCCCCTACGTGCTGAGCTAGGCACGGCTTCGACACCGAGAGAGGTCCATAGGCCGCTTCTCGCTCAAGGTGTCTCGGCACAGCGTCACCAACGCCATCCGCGAACATTCGTCAGGCGTGTGGCTCGTTCGCTAGTCATCGAGCTACGAGCTTGACGCTGCCGGCCAACCCAGCCCCCCAGACGGAGACCGTCCTCTCGGTGGGCGGCGGGAACATCTGCATGCCCTTCCCGCTCTGAGTATCGGACTAGGGCGTTGAACAACTTCTCCCATTGTGCGTCGAGCGCGCTCCAGGCCCACCCCGCCTGCGCCTCTAGCAGCGCGGTCCGCTCGCTCGAAAGGCGAACCCGTCTCTGCCGTTGACGTGCAACCCATTGACCGAGTGGGAACTCGCCTTCCTCATGGGACTGGGGAACGAGACAGTGGCCCTCGCGCTCGTGGAACCGCTCAAGCGCGGCGAATCCCTCCTCCCATCGAGACGCCCTTGCGTCCCAAGTCCACCCTGATTGGGATTCAAGGCGAGCGATTCGCTCCTTGGACATGCGTGCGCGAACCGTTCGTTGGTTCGCAACCCACGTTCCCAAATGGAAGCCGTTCTCTACGTGAGCCTGTGGAACCCGAGCGTGATGATTGCGTTGCACGAAGCTTTGGAGGGCAGCGAATCCCTCCTCCCATCGCGCCTCGTTCACGTCCCAAGTCCACCCTGTGAAGCGCTCTAAGAGCTGTCGTTGCGAACCCGAAAGCCTTGACCGGCGTGCCCTCATGCCTACAACCCACTGGCCGAGTCGAAATCCGTCATCAGTTACGAAGTCGGCCGGCACCAGCGCGGTCCCCTTGGCATCGGCGTAGTTCGCCAGTGCCTTTACCGCTCGCGCCCATTGGGCCTCCATGGCATCCCAGACCCAGCCAGGAAGGGCTTCAAGGCGCGCTTTGCGCTCCATCTTGAGCCGATGGCGAGAGGTCCTTTGCACTCCGACCCATTGGCCAAGCCGGTACCCGTCCTCGCTCCGGTAGCCCGTTTGCACGAACGCATCACCTCGACGTTCGACGTAGGCGAGAAGGTGACGGAACCCCTCCTCCCACTTGGCGTCGCGCGCACTCCAAACCCACATGGGCAGCTGTTCGAGTCGTTCACGCCTCTCTGCTGTGAGATTGGTCCTACTTGAGCGCTGACGGGTTACCCAACCGCCGAGCTTGAACGAGCCTTCCTCATGGGTGGACGGGACTAGGCAATGCCCTTCGCGAGACGCAAAGGCTCCTAGCGCACTGTACCCCCTCTCCCATCGCGCCTCGTAGGGGTCCCATACCCAATCGCTAACGCTCTCAAGGCTTTCGATGCGGGATTCGCTCAGCGTGTCCTTGCGCTGTCGCTGGGCATTTACCCAAGTGCCAAGCCTGAAGCCGTCGGGGGTCACGTACCTAGCGGGTACCCGAGTCGTCCCATAGACCTTGGTGTACTCAAGAAGCTGTTGGAAGGCTTGCTCCCACTTGGTCTGGCGCAGGTCCCACGTCCAGGATGGCAATTCATCGAGGGCTGCCACCTGCAACTCCGAGAGTTCACTCTTGATGGTGCGTAGGTTGCTGGTCCAGAGACCAAGTCGAAAGCCATCCGGGGTCTTGTACTTCGTGGGAACACGAACGTGCCCGTGTGTCGCTTCGAAGTCCCGAAGGGCCTCGATTCCCTCCTCGAAAGCAGCCTCATTGGTATTCCACGTCCACCGAGGCAGATTCTCAAGTCGCTGCATTCGTTCGAGAGAAAGCGAACCGTTCGAATGGTTCGTCCGTTGGCGTAAGACCCAACTTCCGAGCTTGAGGCCATCTTCAATGTGGTGGCCTTTGGGTCGCGCGTGCCCCTCCCGCTCCACGAACTGCGTAAGGAGGCGGAAGTACTTCTCCCAAGCAGACTCATGTGGTGTCCAAGTCCATCCCGGTAGCGCTTCGAGTCTGGCCGCTTGGTCCTCCGTGAGCATGAACCGGCGGTGCCTCCGGGTGGCGACCCACGTACCCAGATTGAACCCACCGTCACGATGGCTCCCTGGAACTCTCGAATGGCCCTCGCGCTCAACAAACGCGAGAAGTCGTCCGTAGCCCTCCTCGAAGTAGTCGGAGGTTCGACGGACCAGCCTTGTCTGGATGGCCGTCAAGAAGGTGTCCGGCACCTCCCCGGGCACGTCGAACACAATCTTTGCGGCGAGCCCTTCTCCGAGCGCGCCACGCTCCCCGAGCGAGCGTCTGCACTGGTCCAGGAGGTCGGAAATTGTGTCGTCGTGGGAGCGGAGGGCCGATACAACCTTCCAGACCGTCTTGAAGCTCGAACCGTCGAGCACCGCCTCGTCATCAGCGCCACTTGGAATGACAACCGGGACGACAATGGTTCCGACTTCCTTACCCGGACTGCGGCGCATCACTCGGCCCACCGCTTGGACGATGTCAACCATTGATTCGCGTGGGTCGAGGAATGCGACCCCGTCGATTGCGGGGACGTCGATTCCCTCTGACAGGCATCTGGCGTTCGTCAGCACTCCGCACTCGGGAGGTTCAACTGCGGCAAGGCGGTTGAGCAGGTGCCGGCGCTCCGCGGCGTTCATCTTGCCGCTGACCGTCTGCCCCCAGAGGGTCTCCTGCGGGGGGCCGCCGATGTACTCGGCGATGGTGGGAAGAACCTCCGCCGTTTCCTCGGCCGCCTTTACTCGACTGTGGAAGGCAAGGACGCGGTGCAGGTCTCGGCCGTGAATCGCTTTCATCAGCGCCACTCGCCTGGCCAGAGATTCGGCGTCGGTGGTCTTTCCGTTCAGGTGGAGCAGTTCGCGCTCGGTAATCATGCGTTCGACGTCGCTGTCTAACACCCCGACGACCAGCACCTGGTAGTCGCACAGCAGGTTCTTGCGGATGGCCTCCGAGAACGGCATCCGGTAGAGCTCCGCTCCGAACACGGACTCGTCGTCCATCGAGGCGACCTCCATTCCCGACTCCTCCGCTCGGGCCTTGACGTGCGGAGCGAATACCCGTGGGGTGGCAGTGGTGAACAGGCGCCGCTCGGCACGGATTCGCTTGCGGTCAAGGACTGTTGCGAAGGCGCTGTCGACCGGCCCGGCGCAGCGGTGCGCTTCGTCGGCCACCACTAGGTCAAACCGGGTCTTTCTGGGTTTGAGGTCCTGGGCATCAGCGACAGCAGGGGATGACTGGTAGGTCGAGAACACAACCCGCCGGCCCGGCTTGGACAAGAAAGCCGCGATTTCGCCCGGGTCGGTCGTGACTTTCGCGCCTATCTCCGAGACGTGTGTGAGTGCCGAGTCGTTTCGCCGGCCGACCTGGTCGTCGGAGCAGACCGCGAGGTCCGCGAAGCGCTCCTTGGAGTTGGCTCGCCATTCGCGGATGGTCTGGTCGAGCAGCGACAGCGACGGCGCCAGCACAAGCGTCCTTTGCGACTTCATCCGCTCGGAGAGCCACAGGGTGGTCAGTGTCTTTCCGGTGCCACAGCACATCACCAGCTGGCCTGCCTCGCACTCCTTGAAGCCTTCAAGCACCGCCCCGATTGCCTGGCGCTGGTCGGCCCTTGGTTTCTTGGCGGCAAGCTTTGCCTGCCCCCTTCGAAGCAGGCGTGCCAGCTCCTTCGTCGACGAAGGCCAGTTGACCTCAAGACTTTCGAGGAACTCGATGCCGAACCAGCTGACCGGCACCGTCTGGGTGTCCAGAGTCTTCCTCGCCGTCGAGCCGAGCCGGTCGGTGGTCGCCACCACCATGCGATGCGAGAAACCCCGTCCCGCGACCGTCCGCGACGAAGCCGACAGGAAACTGTCCAAGTCGCGTTTCCGTACCGAGTACTCATCCGAGTAGCACTTCGCCTGAACGGCACACAACTCACCATCGAGGGTCTCGGCGACCAGGTCGATTCCCGTATCCGGACCCCAGGCGGGCCTGCCGTCCCACGCATCCCACTTGTGAACTGACCGGAACGAGCCAAGTAGGGGAGTAGTGGACAGAAGCCACAGAACTACTTCCTCGAACAGGTCGCCTTTCTCATTCGCAGGCAGGGAGTGCAGCTCGTCAAGGAGTTTCGGGAGGCTCACGGCAACCAGTGAGCTTACGACCCTTCAGAGACTAATTGGAAATGGCTAGGACTGACAATGCTCACTACATGTAGAGTCATACGCGTGAGTCGTGTTCGCCGTGACCTGCTGTTCTCCGTGGCCGCCCTTGCCGCATGCTTGGTGCTTGCGCCCGCCGCCTCCGCAGCGCTCGGCACCCACGGGTGTTGGAAGACGATTGACGGCTACCTAGTCCAAGTGATTGCCACGACCAACATTTCCTGCCCGAACGCAGCAGCCTTCGCGGTGCGGGTCAGTGCCAACACCGTCGACTTGAGCAAGTGTTCTGAAGTCACCGCGACCACCACTCGCTGCATCTCCCGCTACCGCGGCTACCTGTGCGCCAACCGACTCACGTTCGGGTCACTGCGCGGAAAGCGAGTCTCTGTCCGAGTCTCCTTGCACTGCATGAAGGGCCCCAACAAGCGAATTGGCTACAGCTGGGCCGGAGTGATTGACAACCCGTTCCGCGAGTGGCAGCGCAGGCGCTAGTCGTCCGAATCCGTCTCCTCCAATTCCAAGAGGGCTCGGCAGGGTGATTCAGCCTGGAATTAACACGATCGCCTCAGATCGCTTCTACATGCGTCTGACGGGCCGCCCTGCTGGGGAAGGGGGCGAGTTCTGGGCCGGCTTGCCGTCGATCATGCGCCAGCCAGATGGAAGTGCCTCAGGGACGCCATCCGGCCCACTTGAGGTGATCCCCGACAGGTTCGCCTTGGTCAGGTTTGCGTTTGTGATCAGCGTTCCGGATAGCTTGGCTCGCCGCCGGTCACCCAAGGTCAGAACAGCGTTGGTCAAGTCTGCTCCAACAATCCCGTCGCTATCGATCGAGGCGGCACCTGATCGAGCGCCGCTCGGTTTCGCCTACCGTGGTTTCGGCTAGTGCGAGCGAGATCTGCTAGAAGTCTTGTTTATGATCAATATGACCCGCCTTGTAGTGATTCCAGTCGTAGCGTTCGGGTTCTCGTTGGGCGCCTGCGGCGAGGGGGCGACAACCACATCAACCGAGGAAGTCACGACGACTGCAGAGGCCGCTCCGACAAGCTCGGAGTCAACTGGCTTGGACATTGAGACTGACATCTGCGCGGACTACAACGACGCTGATAACTCGACGCAGTACGCCTTCAGGGAGAAGTACTCGATCAACGGTGAAGGAGCTGGGCTGCTGGTGATGGGTTGCGGCCGGAACCCTGAGATGACTCTCGCGACAGCCGTTGGCAACCTTGAGTCCGGTGGCATGGCTAGCTATCCGTGAGGCCTGCTTTCCTCGTTGATCCACGGGCTGATCTGTCGAGATTAGGGGCGCCGTCAGGAGCGTTCAATTGCGAGAGCCCCACTGAAGGAGCGGCTTCCGTGTCGTCTATCGAAGGCAGCGGCGGCGAGAGCCGGCGGGCTTCCGTGAGACGAGTTTGAGTGTCGGGTAGGTTCGAGGTCCAGCCAGTGGCCCTCGGCTTAGGCCCCTGGGTGGGTTCGCGCTAGTTGTCCTGGAAAGGGCACTAGCAGTAGCCTCTGACTTGGCTCACGATTGAGCCGTCCTTCCTACTGCTCCCTGTCATGGTCCCTGTGCGGCTGCGTGTTGCGAGAACCGGCAGAACGAACCCCAGGTGCGTCCTGACTTTACGTCCGTATCGAGAGTTGTAGACGCATACATCGGCCTCCATTGAAAGGGTGCACGCGACACTATCTCTCGAAACCGTGGCACAGTTGGAGTACCTGACCGAAGTCTTGTTGTACAAGCCCTTGGTCACATTGACTTGGCGAAGAAATTCAGCCAGCATGGCCTGACGCGCAGCCGAGTCGCTCGTTGACAGGGGAGGACTGATCGGCGCTGCGTTCTTGTCGAAGATGCCTGTCTGGGTGGAGCGGATCGTAGTGCTCGTGCTGTTCCAAGCCGGTGGCGCAATGGTCCACTTGCACACAGTCCCGCTGCAGGGCGGCCCCCAGCCCGCGAAGGTAGAGCCAGCGTCAGCAGTTGCTGTGAAGCGAACCACTACCGGCTGGCTCGTGGTCAACGAGCACGGCGCTCCCGGTCGGCATGTCACGGACCAGTTGCCAGATCCGACAACTGATGTGGCACTCATCGTTACGG
Source organism: Actinomycetes bacterium (assembly GCA_037131165.1). Classification (GTDB taxonomy): domain Bacteria; phylum Actinomycetota; class Thermoleophilia; order Solirubrobacterales; family Solirubrobacteraceae; genus WLNJ01. The sequence goes on from JBAXRO010000012.1 coordinate 38,856, forward strand.
TGCCGCTGCCGGTTCCCTGAAACACGAAATTGAGCACCGCCGTCTTGGATGCAGCCGCTGCCCCAACGGGTAGCAACATGGGGCACACAAGAGCGACGCTGGTTGCGACTAGCAATATGGTTCGTCTTATAAACGGCATTTCCGAGAGCATATCGGTTGAAGAGCGGCGTTTGGTGCGAGAGCCTTTCCCCGGGCCGGCAGCGCGCTGGATGATTCCGCGAGCGTTCTCGCGGAGACAACGCCGCTCACGAGCCAGCCAGACCCCTGACGCGGCGCCACGACCAAGGAGTGGGATGAATGCGCCAAATGCCGCGAGGGCTTGGGAGACACCTGGCCGATCTCCGATGTGTGCGGCATCTCGGCTGGCGAAGGCTGGGCAGACGAAAGCTGCGCCGGGCGAAGCTCCTAATGACCGGAGCGAGTGTTACGTTTTGGTTATAGTAACCAAGCTATCTGAGTCCAACCTCAGCAATCAGAAAGCCCATGCCGATGATTAGGAGCGTGACCATCTCCGGTGTCTCGGTCCAGGAGGCCGAGAACCTCTGTCGCCAACTAGTCGAAGAGCTTCACGGCTGGGGGGTAAGGGAACTTGACACGACGCCTTTTGTCCTTCGACACCCGGCTCTCAATGGTGGCCCCGGGGGTGTGCTCAGGGTCTATGTTTCATCGAGTCCTGGCGGGGCCTCCATCACGATCGATGGCAAGGACAACGGGACCAGCTTCTTTGCTGACGCAGTGCGGCAGGCTGCGGCCCCGAAGCAAGTCGACGAGGGAGTCGATGAGGATGCCCACCGAACTCACGGCGAGTCGGGGCAAGCGGTCGACGGGGGCCAGCGAGTCCGCACCGCCAACACTGCGACTGGATGGGAGCCAGATCCCGATGATCCTGTCTGGGGGCA
>JBAXRO010000013.1:0-39138 GCA_037131165.1 Actinomycetes bacterium
CTATGGCCGGGCGCGAATCGGGGCGACCGCGGGCTTCGCTGCGGGCTGGGCATTCACCGCCGGCAAGATCTCCAGCCTCGTAGCGATGGCCTTGACCTTCGGCGCCTACGCCGTACCCGGGCAACCGAGGCTCGGCGCACTGGCAGCCGTCATCGCCCTGACGGCGGTCAACCTCGCTGGCATCACCCGCACCGCGACCGCGGCGAAAGTCGGAGCCGTGCTCGTCGCGGTCGTCCTGCTCGCGATCGCCGGCGCGACGATCGGCTCGAGCGCGACCGACTCGGGAAACCTCACTCCGGTCACCGGCTACTCCGGGATGCAGGGGGTCCTGGGCGGAGCAGGGATCATGTTCTTCGCGTTCGCCGGGTACGCGCGCATTGCGACTCTCGGCGAGGAGGTGCGCGACCCGAAGGTGACGATCCCGAGAGCGGTCCCGATCGCACTTGCGACCGCCTTCGTCCTCTACGCGCTTGCGATCGGCGGCTCACTGCTGGTGCTCGGCCCGCAGGGCCTCGCCGACTCGAGCGCCCCGCTGGCTGATGCCGTGGACGCAGCCGGTGCCGGCTGGTTGGCTCCGTTCGTCCGGGCCGGTGCGGCAGTCGGGGCCCTCGGAGTGCTCCTCTCGCTGCTGGCCGGTGTCGCCCGGACGATCTTCGCGATGGCCGATGACCGCGAACTCCCCCACCTGCTCTCGGCAGTTCACGGCGGTCGCCGCGTTCCCCACATCGCCCAACTGGCAGTCGGCACGATCGTCGCCGTCCTCGTGCTCTTCGTGCCGACCCTCGCGGCGATCGCCACCAGCTCGGTCTGCATCCTCACCTACTACTCGATCGCCCACCTCGCGGCGCTGCGGCTCAAGCCCGAGGACGGACGTCCGCTGCTGCTCGCCCCGTTCGGGCTGTTCGGATGCGCTGCGATCGGGCTGTCGCTGCCGGGCGAAGACGTACTGGCCGGGCTCGGACTGATCGCCCTCGGGCTCCTCGGGCGGGCCTTGGCGCTTTCGTTCAGCGGGCGGCGCTGAGCGACTCGCGTCGGGCCCGCCACTCCGGCGTGTACCTGACTGCCGACGGCGCCAGCGGAACCCCGACCCTGCGCAGGTACTCCTGCCCGGCGCGCAGCGCGGCGCCGCGGATCGGATCCCAGCTGAAGCCGTAGAGCGAACGGACCTCAGCCGGGAGCAGGCCGATCGAGGTCTGGTTGATCAGCTCGGCGAGGCCGGCCAGCGCCGGCGGCACCGGTGGCTTGAGGATCACGTTCTTGGCCGTGTCGAGCGCGTCGGGTGTGACGAACAGGTCACCGGAGGCAACCACGCCGTCGACGTACTCGCGAAGGCCATCGACCTTCGCCGGCATCGCCTTGAGCGGGATCCCGAACATCTTCCCGATGCGACGCTGATCGTCCCAGTAGGCCTGGCGCTCCTCCGGGCTGAGCGGTCGGACGTAGCGTTCGTAGACCAGGAGGCAGGAGTCGATCAGGCTCCCCCAGACCCAGAAGAGCAGCTCGGGGTCGGCAGCCGAGTAGGGGGTGCCGGCAGGGAACCTGCCCGCCCGGGCCGGGAGCGCGCCGGTCGCCGATCGGTGCATCTTCCTGACGAACCCGGTCGCCCGGTCGGCGCTGGCCTTCGAGCCGTAAGTGATCTTCCCGAGCACGACAGCCGTGCGCTCCAGCCTGGCGAACGGGTCGCTCTTGGCCTTGGTGGCGGCGAAGAACCCCTCGAAGACGACCGGATGGGCGGCCATCAGCAAGAGTGCTCGCCCGCCGGCGAGGATCATCACCTGCTCGCGATGAACGGTCCGCAGCATGCTGGAGTCGTCGAAGTGGCAGTCGGGAGTCTGGTTGTCGGTCATTGGCGTCATGGCGATTGGGCGGTTTCCGCTCTCAGTCCGTAAGGTGTACGAGACGATGCCCGCACAGGCTTACAAAGGCAAGGAGTGCGTCTGCCAGTTCCGACGGGGGATCTGCGACCAGACGTGCGTGAAGGACATGATGGACACGCCGTTCTACATCGCGTGCCTGAAGCTCCGCGGTCGCTCATGCCTCGTCGTCGGAGCCGGCGACGTGGCCCTCGAGAAGGTCGAAGGCCTGCTCGCCTGCGACGCCGACATCGTCGTGCTCGCACCCGAGACGACCAACGACACGATCAAGTCGCTCGCGGCGGAGGGTTCGATCGAGTACATCGAGCGGTCCTACGAGCCCGGCGACCTCGAGGGGCGCTTCATGGTGATCGCCGCCACCAACGACAGCGAGGTCAACATCGGCATCTACAACGACGGCGAGAAGCGGGCGATGCTCGCCAACGTCGTTGACGTGCCGCCACTTTGCAACTTCATCCTGCCCGCGATCGTCCGCACGGGACCGCTGGCGATCGCGATCTCGACCGCAGGGGCCTCGCCTGCCCTTGCCAAGCGGATGAAGCGCGAGATCTCCGAACTGTTCGGCGAGGAGTACGCGCAACTCGCCCTGATGCTCAACGACGCCCGCGGCTGGGCCAAGGGAACGCTCCCGACCTACCAGGACCGCAAAGCCTTCTTCGAGGAGATCGTCAACGGTCCGACCGATCCGGTCGAGCTGCTCCGCGCAGGCAACGAGCAGGGCGTGCTCGACCTGATCGAGCAGGCCAAGGAGCGCCACGCTCCGGCCACGGTCTGACCGAACCCCTCCGGCGACTTATCCTTCAGCCCCCGTGGGCGAACTGAGCCACATAGGTCCCGACGGCGCGGCCCGAATGGTCGACGTCGGCGCCAAGCAGGTGACTGCGCGCAGCGCAACGGCCCGCGCAGTCGTGCGTATGTCGCAGGCAACAGCTGCGCTGGTCGCCGACGGCGGACCCAAGGGTGACGTCGTCCAGGTCGCCCGACTGGCCGGGATCCAGGGAGCCAAGCGAACCTCCGACCTGATCCCGCTCTGCCATCCGCTCCCGCTCGACAGCGTCTCGGTAGACCTCGACCTCGACACGGAGGCGGGCACGGTGACGATCACCGCGACCGCGTCTACGACCGGCAAGACCGGGGTCGAGATGGAGGCCCTCACAGCCGCATCGGTCGCCGCCCTGACCGTCTACGACATGGTCAAGGCCGCCGAACGCGGGGTGACGATCGAATCGGTCGGGCTGCTCGCCAAGGCCGGGGGCAAATCCGGGACCTGGACCCGCGAGACGGACTCGCGATGAAGGCCGCGGTGGTCACCGTCTCGACCTCGGCCGCCGCCGGCACGGCGTCCGACGAGTCCGGGCCACTGTTGGTCGGCATGGTCGAGGCGAGCGGCTATTTCCCCGACGGGGTCGGCGCGACGACGGTGAGCGACGACCAGGCCTCGATCGAGGCCGCTCTCAAGGCCGAGGTCGCTGCCGATACGGCGCTCGTCCTGACTACCGGCGGCACTGGATTCAGCAGCGACGACCTGACACCGGAGGCGACCCGCGAGGTGATCGAACGCGAAGCGCCCGGGCTGGCCGAGGCGATCCGGGCCGACGCAGCAAAGCGGATCACCACCGGGATCCTCACCCGGGGAGTGGCGGGAGTCGCCGGGCGGACCCTGATCGTGAACCTCCCGGGCAGCCCGAAGGCAGTCGCGGAATCGTTCGCCGTGATCGAGCCGGTGCTGCCCCACGCTCTCGCCCAGCTGAGGGACGGTGGTGGTCGTGGCAGTCATTGAGCTCGAGGGAGCAGTCAGGCGCTACGGCGATCGCCACGCCCTCGACGGAATCGACCTTGCCCTCGAAGAAGGGGCAACCCTTGCCGTGCTCGGAGCCAACGGAGCCGGCAAGACGACACTGCTGAGGATGCTCTGCGGCCTGATCCGCCCGCATGAGGGCCGGGTCGAGGTCTCGGTCATCGGCTGCCGAGGGAATCGTGGGCGATCCGCGGCAAGGTCGGCCTGCTGGCCCACGAGCCGATGCTCTACCGGGCACTCAGCGTGCGCGAGAATCTCCACCACCAGGCAAGGCTGCTCGGGGTCCCGAGCGAACGGGCAGACAGGCTGATCGAGCGGGTCGGGGTCGCAGCCCGCGCCGACGAACCGCTGCGAACCCTCTCGCGCGGGACCGTCCAGCGCGCGGCAGCGGCCCGGGCGGTCCTTGCAGACCCACCGCTGCTGCTGCTCGACGAGCCCTACGCGAACCTCGACCCCGGAGGAGCGGCAATGGTCGCACCGCTGCTCGAGGAGAACCGCTCGGTCCTGATCAGCGGCCACGAACCGCGGATGCTGCTCGAGCGATCCGATGTCGCGCTCGGCCTGCGGGGCGGGCGCAGGGCTTTCCTCAAACCCTCGACCGACGTGAGCGACTCCGACATCAAGGCCCTGTACGGATGATTCGCCAAGCCCTGATCCTGTTGCGCAAGGACCTGCTGCTCGAGCTGCGCGGCCGCGAGGCGCTGCCGGCGATGCTGTTGTTGGCCGGCACCACGATGGTCGTCCTGCACTTCGCCCTCGGCCAGCGATCGGTCACCGGCGGCACGGCCGCCGGCTGCCTCTGGGTGACGCTCCTGTTCAGCGCGACCCTTGGGATCAACAGACTGTTCGTTGCCGAACAGGAGGAGGGTGGGCTCGACGCGGTACTCCTCACTCCTGTCGAACGGACCGCGATCCTGCTGGCCAAGGCGACGACCCTGTTCATATTCATGGTCGCACTCGAGCTGGTGATCGTGCCCGCCTTCGCCCTGCTGCTGCTCGGCCCTGACCTGCTGCCGACGCTCGGCGGCCTGATTCCGACCCTCCTGCTGGTCGATCTGGCGATCGCCGCGGTCGGCGCCCTGGTCGGCGCGATCGCCGTGCAGTCGAGGATCAGGGACCTGCTCGCCCCCCTGTTGGCGCTGCCGTTGCTGCTGCCGGCGCTGATCGCCGGGGCGAAATCCGCGGAGCTGCTGTTCGCGGCAGCGGGGCCCGCTCCGATTCCGGGCCGATGGCCACTGATGCTGGCGTTGTACGCTCTCGTCTTCGGGCTGCTCGGTGTGGCCCTCTACGACTACCTTCTCGATGACTGACGCCCCCACAGTTCACGGTCGAGGCCTCAAGCGGCTTGCGATCGCCACAACCCTGACCCTCGGGACGGCCTTCGCGCTCGTCTTCTTCTGGACTCCCAACGAACTCGACCAGGGTTTCGTCCAGAAGATCTTCTACGTCCACGTGCCGATGGCGATCGTCGCCCTCTGCGGCTTCACCGCGGGTGGGATCTTCGGCTTCATGCAGCTGCGCACCGGCAAGCGGGTCTGGGACATGCGCTCGTACGTGTCGATTCACCTCTCGCTGATGCTCGCCACCGGAACGCTGATCACCGGTTCGATCTGGGCGAAGGCCGCCTGGGGTCACTGGTGGGTCTGGGACGAGCCGGTGCTCGTCTCGTTCCTGATCGTCTTCCTGCTTTACGCCTGTTACCAGCCGCTGCGCTTCTCGATCGAGGACCCTGAGCGCCAAGCCCGGGCGGCATCGGTTTTCGCTGTCGTCGCCGGCGCCTTCGTACCGCTCAATTTCGCCGCCGTGAGGCTCGCTGAGGCCTACACCCACCCGAGGACCCTCGGGACGACAACCGGCGGGATGCCGGGAACGATGCTGTTCACCTTCCTGCTTGCACTGCTCGGGATGACGCTGCTGTTCGTGACTCTCTGGAAGTACGAGATGGCAAGCAAGAACGCCCGGATGAAGCTCGCTTCGGTGAAGCGCCGGATCGAGAACGAGATCGCCCAAGGAGGCGCAGCCTGATGCCCGCACTGCCACTCGACACGGCGGGCAAGTACGTTGCCGCCGCCTACCTCGTGTTCCTCTTCCTGATCCTGATCTACGTGGCGATCATGTCCGCGAGACTCGGCCGGGTCGAGAAGGAGATCGCCGAGATCGACAACCTGCTCAACCTGCGCGACGGAGAGGCAACGAAGGAGAAGGACCCGGCGTGAGCGAGGTCCTCGCAATCGGGATGTCGCACAAAACCGCGGCCGTCGAGCTGCGCGAGCGGCTGGCGCTCTCCGACTGGCAGGCCGAACCGCTCCTGGCCGAACTGGTCGCCGACGATGCAATCGACGAAGTCGCGGCGATCTCGACCTGCAACCGGACCGAGCTCTACCTCGTGACCCGGGATGCGGTCGCAGCCGAGGCGGCGGTGCTGGGCCGGATGGCCAAGCGGGCCGGGATCAGGCCGACAGAGCTTGCGCCCGCGATCTTCTCGCTGCGCAACTGCGACGCGGCCCGCCACCTCTTCAGGGTCAGCGCCGGCCTCGAGTCGATGGTCGTCGGCGAAGCCGAGGTCCTCGGCCAGGTCCGCCGCTCCTACGACACTGCGCTCGACGCCGGAACCACGGGAGGGCAGCTCAACAGGCTGTTCCACTCGGCATTGCGGACGGGCAAGCGGGTGAGGACGGAGACGGCGATCGGCGAACGCTCGCTGAGCGTCTCGACAGTCGCGGCTTCACTCGCGCGCGAGTTGATCGGCGACCTGGCCGGCCGACGAGTGGTGATCCTCGGAGCCGGCGAGACCGCGGAGTTGGCGGCGAAGGCGCTGACCGCCGCAGGGGCCGATTCCGTGTTCCTCGCCAACCGCAGGCGCGACAGGGCGCTGGCCCTCGCCCAGCGGTTCGACGGCTCGGCCGTCCCGCTCGACATGCTTCCCGAGCACCTGCTGCGTGCCGACGTCGTGATCGGCGCCACCTCCTCCCCCCACCCGATCGTCACGGCGGATGAACTCGCCGAGGTCGTCGCCCAGCGTCGCGGGCGCCCGCTGCTGCTGATCGACCTCGCGGTCCCGCGCGACATCGAGGCAGCCTGCGCCGATCTCGACGGCGTCAGTGTTCACGACATCGACGACCTCAAGGCCGTCGTGGACCGCAACCGCTCGGTGCGGGCCGCCGAAGCAGGGCGAGCAGAGGACATCGTCGAGGAGGAGATCCAGCAGTTCGCCCGCTGGCTTGCGACCCTCGACTCGGTCCCGACCATCGCCGACCTCCAGGAGCACGGACGCTCGATCGCCGACGGAGTCGTCGAAGCGAACCGCAGCCAGTGGGAGAGCGCGAGCCCGGCCGACCTCGAGCGGGTCACCCTGATCGCCCGAACGGTCGCCCAGCGGCTGCTGCACGAGCCGACCAAGCACCTGCGAGACAACGACGGCGAGGGATCCCACGGCAAGTTGGAGACGGTCCGTACCGTTTTCGGGCTCGACGACCAGCAGGCCGATCAGCATGCCGAAGCTCGCGAAGTGGACGAGGCCGAGGTTCTGCCCCTGACTCGCCGCGGCAACCCCGGCCGAAGCTGACCTCAATTGCTGCGGCTCGGTACCCGCGGCTCGGCTCTGGCACTCGCTCAGACGAGGGCGGTCGCCGAGGTGCTTGCAGCCGGAGCTGAAGTCGAGCTGGTGACGGTCGAATCCTCCGGGCCGCCAACCACCGACAAGGCCCGCTGGACGAGCGGGCTGGAACGGGCACTGCTCGAGGATGAGATCGACATCGCCGTCCACTCCGCGAAGGACGTGCCGGCATCGAGGCCGGAAGGGATCGTCACTGCAGCGGTGCCGCGCAGGGAGGATCCGCGCGACCGGATCTGCGGGGCGGAGTCGCTCGACTCTCTGCCCGGTGGAGCCCGGGTCGGAACGGCCAGCCCGAGGCGCGAGGCGCTGATCCGGTCGCTGCGGGAGGATCTGACCGTGATCGAACTGCGGGGAAACGTTGACTCCCGACTGCGGAAGCTCGAGCAGGGAGAGGCCGACGCCCTGATCCTCGCCGGCGCCGGACTCAACCGGCTCGGACTGGGAGATCTGGGCGCACCGCTCGATCCCGCCGGCTTCACTCCCGCCGCCGGCCAGGGATCGCTGATGCTCGAGTGCCGGGCCGGCGACGGTGCCGCGCTGCAGGCTGCCGAGTTGATCAACGATGGCGACAGCGCGATCGAGCTCTCTGCCGAGCGGGCCGTGGTCTCCGCCCTCGACGCCGACTGCCACACGGCGGTCGGAGTGATCGCCAGGGTCAACGGCGGCTCGCTCTCGCTCGCCGCGGTCGTCTGCGCCCCGGACGGCTCGTCGTGGATCCGCGACCGGATCGAATGCTCCCCCGGCGACTCCGCGGAACACGTCCGCCGCCTGGTGCGCAACCTCCGCTCCGCCGGAGCCGACGAGCTGCTCGCGATCGGCCGCGGGGAGACATCGTGAGCGCCGCCCGACCGGGGATCGTCTACCTCGTCGGCGCCGGACCGGGTGACCCGGGCCTGCTGACCGCGAGGGCAATCGAGTTGCTGACGACTGCCGACGCCATCGTCCACGACAGGCTGATCCCGCCGGGTGCCGTCCACCTCGCCAAGCCCGAAGCGGAGGTGATTTCGGTCGGCAAGGAGGGAGGCGGACCGTCGACTCCGCAGGACGACATCAACCGGATCCTCGTCGAGCTCGCATCAGCGGGCAAATCGGTCGTGAGGCTGAAGGGCGGCGACCCGTTCGTCTTCGGCCGAGGCGGCGAGGAGGCGTTGGTCCTGCGCGAAGCGGGACTCGGGTTCGAGGTAATTCCCGGAGTGACTTCGGGAATCGCGGCGCCGGCGGCGGCCGGCATCCCCGTCACCCAGCGGGGAATGTCGAGCGCGATCGCGCTCGTCACCGGGCATGAGGATCCGTCCAAGGGCGAGACCTCGCTCGACTACGAAGGACTGGCGAAGTTTCCCGGCACCCTCGCGCTGTACATGGGGGTCAAGCGGCTGGGATCGATCGCCACCTCCCTGATCGAGGCAGGACGGCGGCCTGACGAGCCGGTCGCGATCATCGAGCGCGGCACCTTCCCCGACCAGCGCACCACGGTCGCGACTCTCGAGACGATCGCCGAGGTCGCCGAACGCGAGAACGTCAAGGCACCGGCGATCACCCTCGTAGGCGAGGTTGCCTCGCTGCGCGAACAGCTCGAGTGGCGCGAGCGACTGTCATTGCACGGCCGAAAGGTCGTCGTCACCCGGGCCCGAGCCCAGGCCGGAACGCTCGCCGACACCCTCACCGGGTTGGGGGCCGAGGCGATCGAAGTGCCGGCAATCAGGATCGAGCCGATCGCCCCCGGCGAGCCGCTCGACCCGAGGGGATTCGACCTTCTCTGCCTGACGAGCACCAACGCCGTCGACCTCCTTTTCGAGCGCATCGAAGCCGCTGGGCTCGATTCGCGATCACTCGCCGGAATCACTGTCGCCGCGATCGGCCAGGGCACTGCCCGAGCGCTCGCCTCGCAAGGGATCAAGGCCGACATCGTGCCCGAGCGGGCAGTGGCCGAAGGCCTGCTCGAATCGCTCGAAGGCCATTCGTTCAAGCGGGTCTTGATCGCCAGGGCAGAAGAGGCACGTGACTTGCTTCCCGACACGCTCAGGGAACGAGGCAGCGAAGTGACGATCGAGGTCCTCTACCGGACGGTCACCGAGGACCTCTCCGAAGTCGAGGTGTCAGCGGTCACCGGCGCCGATGCGATCACCTTCACGTCGGCCTCGACCGTCCGCAACCTGATCGGCGCCCTCGGAGGAGCCGATCGGATCGCAGGCGACTCGCCGCGACTGATCTCGATCGGACCGATCACGAGCGAGGAGCTGAGGGCGCACGGGCTCGAGCCCTCGGTCGAAGCCACCCGACATGACATCGACGGCCTGATCGAAGCCCTGGTGGCCGACTCGAGCCGATGAGCGCTCTCGGTCTCCCGCGGGTTCATCACCGGGAAACCGATTCGACCAACGAACGCGCGCGGGAACTCGCGATCGCAGGCGCTCCCCACGGGACGCTGGTTACCGCGGGAAGTCAATCGGCTGGGCGCGGCCGCCAAGGCCGGACATGGTCTGCCCCGCCAGGGCAGTCGCTGCTCTTCTCGATGGTCCTCAGGCCGCCCCACCGGCTGCTGCCACTGGCGACCGGGGTGGCGGTAGCTGACGCGCTCGCTTCGCTCGGCGTGGAGCCGATGTTGAAATGGCCCAACGACGTGCTGCTCGACGGCCGCAAGGTCGCCGGGATCCTCGCCGAGGGGCGGCCGGCCGAGGGGTGGGCAGTCGTCGGAATCGGGATCAACGTCGCGGTTCGCGAGCAGGACCTGCCCGATGAGGTCCGCTCGATCGCTGCAACCCTCGGGCTTCCGCGATCCTCGATCGAGGAAGTACTCTCCACGGTCGTCACGGCGATGGACAGGCGACTGCTCGAAGAGGAGGGAGCCCTGCTCGATGCCTTCCGCGAGAGGGATGCCCTCTTCGGCCGGGAGGTCTCCTGGTCAGGCGGAGTCGGGATCGGTGCCGGGATCGACGGCACCGGCAGGCTCGTCGTCGAGGCCGCGGGCGTCCGCCACATGCTCGACGCCGGAGAGGTGCACCTCGGACTCGGCTGAGCTGCCGGACCGTCAGTCCGGCGAGCCGTCAGCCCGCTCGGGGTCCGGATCCCGGCCCCCGTCACCCGCGCCGTCCGATCCGTCGGCGACCGGCCCGTTCGAGTCCGAGGCCGAAGGCTTGCGCGAACGCCGGCTTCGCCTGCGTCGCGACTTGGCGGGCCGATCGGGATCGACCTTGCCGTGGACGGCCGTGAGGTCCTCGCCGACCGACTCCGATCCGTCGGACGTGTTCTCCGGCTCGCTGCCGTTGCCCTCGCCGACTCCTTCGACGACGGAGGCGTTGTCGGGCGAGACCGCCTCGGGATCGCCATTGGGGGACTTGGCAGGGGCGCCTCCGTTCCGCGCGCCGTTCGCAGCCCGCCGCTCGGGATCCTGCTGGCGTTGCCCGCGACGACGGCGGCCCTTGCCCCGCTTCGGGAAGTTCCGAAGGAGTTCCTTCGCGAGCAGGCTCGGCTTGCGGGCCTGGAAGTTCCATGCCTCCCTGAGAGCCGTCTCGGCTTCGGGCGAATGCGCGGTGGCCGCAGCGAGCAACGATACGGCCAGCCTGCGGTCCTGATCGCGGCTGATGTTGCCGATCTTCTTGGCGTTACGGGCATGGGCCTGCCCGGAGCTGTTGACGAGCAGCCCGAGCAGCCGCTTCGTCTCCGGCCAGCGCTGCACCGCGTACTCCTCGTGAAGCTCCCGGGTCGACTCGGCCAGCCTGCGGGTCCATGCGCTGACCTGCTCGCGGTTGCCGATCCGTTGATCTGCGATCGCCTGAAGCAGCAACCTCGCCGCTTCGCGGCGTTCATCCCGTCCCCAGCCGATCGCCTGATCGACGGCATCGTCAAACGCTTCTTCGTCACCGGAGGAGGCGATGTCGTGGACCGCACGCAGACGAACCTGACCGGACTTGTTTCTCTTCAACGCGCTGAGCAGAAACTCGCGCTTGAGTTCGCCTTGGGCGTCGAAGTGGAGCATCGAACGGGCCTTGCGCCAGTTGGGAGGCTGGACCCGCGCCCCGGCGATCTGCGCCCAAGCCCTCTGCTCGCCGTAGTCGAGGTGCTCGACCGCGATCCGCCAGACGTCCCGCTCGAAGACCTCAGCCCGGCGCTGGGGATCGGGGTTGACCGGCAGCACCCGCTTGTCGACCTTCATCCTGCGACCGCGACTGCGACGCACTGGACCGATCACGATCGCTCCGCCTCGGTAGACGTCGCGATCCAGAAGCGAGTGGAGGGTCACGATCGGGTCGTCGTGCTGAGTCGCCGGGTGGACGAAGTCGACGACGATGCCGGCCTCCTTGCCGGGGTTGCGGCGCGTGACCCGCCCTACCCGCTGCTGGTAGACGCGCTTGGAGGCGGTCGGGGCCAGATGCATGCAGACCGTCGCCCGGGGGGAGTTCCAGCCCTCGGCGAGCAACTGGGCATTGACGAGGACGTCGACTTCGCCACGCTCGTAGTCGGCGAGGATCCGGGCCAGCTCGCCCTTCGGCGTCTCGCCTGAGACTGCCTGCGCCCGCAGGCCAACATCGCGGAATGCCTGGGCGACGTTGTGGGCGTGGGCCACGCCGGCCGTGTAGACGACCCCCGGGAGGGAGCCGAACCGCGTCTTGTAGAGGTCGGCGATCGCAAGGTTGAACGGCACCTGGTCGAGCACCTTGGCCAGCATCTCCTGGTCGAATTCCATGTCGACCTCGCCCTTGCGCAGCGGGACCTTGGCGATCGTGCGAACTCCCGGTCCGGGTGGGATCCGCAAGCACCGCAGCGGCGAGATCACTCCCCGCCGGGCAGCCTGCGCCAGGTCGAAGCGGGAGGTCTGGGTCGGGAAGAGGTCGGTCACGTGCCTGGCGATAAGGGCGCCGGTGGCGGTCATGCCGATGAAGATCGGGCCCTGCCATGCCCTGATCGAGGCGCTCGTCTTGTCGCCGAGCGCCGTATGGGCCTCGTCGCAGATGACGATGCTGTAGGCGGAGGAGATTCTGCCCGCGTTACGTACGAACCACTGGTACGTCTCGACAGTCACCGGTCCGTCGGACCGGTCTTCGTCGTCGAGCATCGGCGGAGCGATCCGATCTCGGTAGCCGCGGTCGCGAAGCTCGCCCTCGAACTGTTCCACGAGGTTGCGCCTGTGCGTGAGGATCAGAACGCCTCCGGTCCGGGAAGCCTCGACGAAGCCGAGCGCCGCGACGCTCTTGCCGGCACCGGTCGCGTGCTCGAACCAGAACCGACGCCCCTGGTTGGGGTCGTCCAACACCTCACTCGACGCCGTCTCGTCCTCGTCGGCCTCAGTTACCTCCGCCCACGCATCGACCGCTGCGGCCGGCTCCTCGAAATCGGGCTCATCGATCAGGTCATCGATCGCCTGCTCGGCGGTCGAGTCCTCGCCGAGATGGTGTTCGCCCGTGTCGTCGCCGCCAAGCAACGATTCCTCGCCGGTCTCGGACGCGTCGACGATCAGCTCTCCCTCGATCAGCTCTCCCTCGATCAGGTCGGGGTCGCTGAACTGGGCTTCGGCCAACAGGGCGGTGAGGGTGCCGGAGAGTGCGTCTATCTGGTGAACCCCGAGGACGGTGCCGTCCACGAGGTGCGGCTCCTCCTCGTCGAGGACCCGCTCGAGACCGAGCATCAACGACCAGGTCTGCCGCCACTTGCGAGTTGGGACGGATTCGCCTGCCTCGATCTCGGCGAGCGCCGCATCGAGGGCGGCACGACGGGGAACCCCGGGCGCGAGAACCTGGGCCGGATCCTCGCCTTCGCGCAGGAACGGTTCATGGGCAAAGTCGGATGCCCGCTCGATCGCGGCTGTGTCCGGCAGTGGTGCGGTCTTTGCAACCGCGGTTCTTGTATCGCCCATCGAAGGCTCGAGGATCTCTTTTTCGGGATCGCCACCTCCCGGGAATGCGGGCGGCGGCCCAGGAGGGCTGGAACTTCCAGCCGACGGATCGCGGCAATCGGCGCCGCAAACCGTCTACTCCCTGAAAAGAACTCTAGCGGCAAAGCGGGAGGAATACCAACCGGCAACGAGCGCATCTGCGAATCTGAGGGGGTGCGAAAGCCGGCTCTGATCGTCACCGCAGCTCTAGGAATCGCCCTGGCCGGTGCCCTGCCGGGCTGCGGCTCGCAGGAGCAGTCCGTAAAGGCCCCGACCTACCCGGAGCTCAGGGCGAAACTCGCCGGCTCGCCGGCGCCCTTGGCCGCAACCCACCGCCAGATGGGCAAGGTCCTCGAAGGCGGCAGCGACTCGCTGAAGCGGGCGATCGCCAGCCTCCGGGGCTATCCGGTGGTGATCAACGCCTGGGCATCGTGGTGTGGTCCGTGCCGCTACGAGTTCCCCCTGCTCGGCCAGGCCTCGCTGGCCCGCGGGAAGGAGGTCGCATTCCTCGGAGTCGCCTCGCGCGACCAAGCCTCCTCGGCAGCGAGCTTCCTCAAGAGGAACCCGGTCGGCTACCCGTCGTGGGCCGACCCGGACGGCAAGGTCTCGCAGTCGATCGGGGTCGGAGTCGGCCTTCCCGCCACCGTCTTCTACGACCGGACGGGCCGACGCTCGTACATTCACCAGGGTCCCTACGACTCGGTCAAGGACTTGGAAGCCGACATCGAAAGGTACGCGAACGGCCCGTGAGCATCGAGGCAACAGCCGGCATCGAGCAGCAGCTGGGCAACGGGCCCGAAGTCCGCAGGGTCAGGGATGCGGCTGAGCTCGCGGCCGCGGTCACGCTTCGCAGGCAGGTCTTCTGCGATGAACAAGGCGTCCCGCTTCGGGACGAGTTGGACGGGCGGGACCCAGAGGGACTGCACCTGATCGCAGTCGAGGACGGGACGGTGATCGCCGCCTGCCGGCTGATCTTCGCCGGATCGACGGCCCAGTTCAGTCGCCTGGCGGTAGCGGCCCCGGAGCGCCGCCGCGGGATCGCCACCCGGATGCTCGAGCGCGCCGAGGTCGAGGCGAGAGCCGCCAAGGCGAAGAAGATCGTCCTCCACGCCCAGACCTACGCCGTCTCGCTCTACGAGGCTGCGGGCTACCGAGCCCGGGGAACCACGTTCCGGGACGCCGGCATCGAACACATCGCGATGGACAAGCGGCTTGCCTGAGATCCGCACCGACCCGCTCGGCGGCGGCCGGGTTGTGATCGCCGATGACCGCGGCGACCGGCCCGGTGCCTTCAACCGGGTCGCCGAGAGGGACCCGATCGACCCCGCCGGTGATCCCTTCCTCGAGGGTCACGAAGATCGCACCCCGGCGGAGCTATGGGCCCTGCGCCCCGAAGGAGGTCCGGCGAACGGACCGGGCTGGCTGGTGCGGGCCGTGCCGAACCTCTACCCGGCTCTGGTCCCCGACGCCGCCACTCCCGGCGGGGATCCCG
The DNA here is from genome assembly GCA_037131165.1 of Actinomycetes bacterium. Lineage (GTDB taxonomy): Bacteria > Actinomycetota > Thermoleophilia > Solirubrobacterales > Solirubrobacteraceae > WLNJ01. Next base: position 14,650 of record JBAXRO010000013.1, read on the forward strand.
AACCGGACCTCTTCAACTCGCGGGCAGCCGAGGGCAACCACGAGGTCGTGATCAACTCGCCGCTTGCTGTCCAGAGCCTCTCGGACCTGACGGCCGAACAGCTCGCGCTCGCCGTGGGCGGATGGCGTGAACGCCTCGCGGCTCACGGGGACTCGGCCTGCCGGCACCTGTTCGTCAACGAGGGTCGGGAGGCCGGTGCCTCGCTGCCCCACACCCACTCCCAGCTGATCGCGTTGCCGTTCGTCCCCGCTTCGATCGCACGCGAACGAGAGGCCTTCACCGCCCACGCCGCTCGCACGAGCGGTCGCAACCTGCTGGCCGACATCCTCGCGAGCGAGGTTCGGCGACGGGAGCGGATCGTGGCGATCGACGACGAGGCCGTGCTGCTTGCGCCTTGGGCATCGACTGTCGCCTACCAGCTGATGATCGTCCCGAGGGATGGTCGGGCGAGGTTCGAGGCCGAAGGACCGGACGCTTCCGGCCTGCTCTGGAAGGCTCTGGCGCTGCTGAAGAAGAGGTTCGGGGCGGCGCCATCGATGAACCTGTGGGTGCGGACCGAGCCGGCCGGAGCCGAGCACTGGACATGGCGGATCGACATCCTGCCGAGGCTCGCGCAGCCCGCCGGGATCGAGCTCGGTGCCGGGCTCGGGGTCAACCCCGTGGCGCCGGAGCGGGCGGCCTCCGAACTGAGAGAACTGTCGGGATGAAGCCGCGGTTCGGTGTGCTGGCAGCCGATCGGCGCGACTTCCGATGAAGGCTCTCGTCCAGCGCGTCTCGCGCGCGTCGGTGACAGTCGACGGTGAACTCGTCGCCGCGATCGGCCCGGGGATGCTCGTGCTCGCCGGCGTCGAACGCGGTGACGGGCAGGAGCAGGTTGAGCGACTCGCCCGCCGCCTTCTCGCGCTGAGGATCTTCCCGGGCGAGGGAGGCGACATGGACTCGCCGCTCGGCGAGCGCGAGGTGCTCTGCGTCAGCCAGTTCACCCTCCAGGGCAACACCTCGAAGGGCAACCGCCCGAGCTGGGGTCGGGCGGCGCCGGGAGTCGAAGCCGAACCGCTGTGGGAGACCCTCTGCGACCTGCTCGACGCCAAGCGCGGCGTCTTCGGGGCGATGATGGACGTCGAGCTGGTCAACGACGGCCCGGTGACGCTGATGCTCGAGGAGCGGGACTCTCGGGAGTGACGATGTCGATCGCCCGGTCGAGAGTGGCTGGCGGTGCCAGCCGTGGACCCGTAACATCGCGCGGATGATCAAGAACTCTTGGGCAAAGCCCGTCTCTCTCCGCGCCGTCCTCGCGCTGACTGCTGCCACGGCCGCAGCAGTCCTCTCGATGGCAACCATCCAAACGCCCTCGGCATCCGCAGCCGCCTGCATCAGCGCTCCCTGCGATCTGGGCGACCCCGTTGTGGCGAACCCGCTCGCCGGCGGGACGACGACTGCCTGCGCAATCCTCAAGGACACGAGCCTCAGGTGCTGGGGTGGCAACTCGGACGGGCAGGCCGTCCCGCCCACCGGTAAGGACTTCCTCTCCGTGGCGCTCGGCGGCTACCACGGCTGCGCGATCAAGAAGGACAAGTCGGTCGTCTGTTGGGGAGACAACCACTTCCTCCAATCGACGGTCGGGGGCACCACCTGCAGCCCTGACCCGACGACCTCGACTCCGAAGGCCATCTGCCCCGAATCCGCGACACCCACCGACCCGCGTCCGATCGCGGCTGTCGACGTGAGCGCCGGGAAGTTCCACACCTGCGTGGTGCTGGTGAACCGTGAAATCTCCTGCTGGGGCCTGAACGTCGACATGAACGGCAAGCCGGCAGGCCAGGCGACACCGCCCTCTGGCTGGGACTGCCCGGGGCTGACGCTCTGCGCGAGGGCAGTGAAGACCAGAGCTGCAGGCGGGTTCGGCTCCAGCTTCGGCTTCAAGCGGGTCAGCGCCGGTGGCTACCACACCTGCGCTCTCCGACTCGACCAGACGATCGAGTGCTGGGGAGGGAACTGGGCAGGCCAGGCCGACGCTCCGTTCGACTCGAACTTCACATCGGTGTCAGCCGGCAGGACGCACACCTGCGGCCTCAAGAGGGGCGGAGCGATTGCCTGCTGGGGGGAGAACGGCGACGGCCGCGCGACCGCGCCCTCCGGGACCGGCTACAAGGCGATCTCGGCCGGCTACTCGAACACCTGCGCGATCAAGTCCAACAACGCGATCACCTGCTGGGGCGACGCGGCCAAGGGAATGGACAAGGTGCCCTCGGGTTCCTTCACCCGGCTCGCCGTTGCGGGCAACACCGGGTGCGCACAGCGACCCGACACGACGATCGTCTGTTGGGGCGACACGAGCCAAGGCCAGACCACGGTCCCCGAAGGGGTCAACCCGACCGGCCCGACCGTGTCGCTTGCACTGCTCAAGGGCCTCGGCAAGGGCAAGTGGCAAGTCCAGATCAGCGGCAAGGCCGGCAGCTCGGCGATCACGAAGATGCAGCTCTCGACCTCGAGCAGCAAGCCGTCCGAGAACTCTTCGAAGTCCAGTGCCAAGACGTGGGCAACTCGGATCAACTCATCCGGCACCCGCCCGAGGTGGGTCCGCCTCGGCGACAGTGGAGGCCGCTGGACCGCCTGGGCTCCGATCCAGCCCCAGCTGCAGATCTGACCCCAACCTGAGGGACAGGGTCGGGGAAGCCGAAACCGGCAACCCCGACCAGCAGCGACCCGCCTGACGCCGGGCGACAGGCAAAGGCGACAGTCGATTCCGGTTTTGGGCGCTACCTTTTGGCGTAATGGAAGCGGCAACGGCACAGCGCAGCGGGCTCCCGGGAGCGGCCTCGCGGCTGGTCGAGGACAACCGGTTCCAGGCATTCATCATCGGCGTGATCGTGCTGAACGCGATCGCCCTCGGGATGGGTACCTTCAGCGGGCTCGAGCAGCAGATCGGCGACCAGCTCCTCCTGTTCGACGAGATCTGTCTCGGGATCTACGTTGTCGAGCTGGCGCTCAGGTTCGCATCCTGCGGGTTCAACCCAAAGCGCTTCTTCAGCAACGGCTGGAACGTCTTCGACTCGATCATCATCGGGGCCGCATTCGTCCCCGGACTGCACGGGACTTCGGTGATCCTGCGGATGGCCCGACTGCTGAGGATCGCCCGACTGCTGAGGTTCCTGCCGGAGATCGGAATCCTGATGCGGGGCTTCATCTCTGCGATCAAGCCGCTGTTCGGCCTCGTCCTGCTGACGATTCTGCTGCTGTTCCTCTACGGGATGCTCGGCTGGAACCTCTTCCACGAGGTGGATCCAGAGAAGTGGGACAACATCGGCCGCTCGATGCTGACGCTGTTCACCGTTCTCACGCTCGAGGGCTGGCCGGACACGATGCAGCCCTGCCTCGAGTACTCGCCATGGTCGGCCCTGTACTTCGTCAGCTTCGTCCTGATCGCCACCTTCGTCGTCTTCAACATGGTGATCGGCGTGATCATCAACAGCCTCGACGAGACGCGCAAGGCCGAGGAGGCGATCGCCCGCCAGAAGGCCCTCGCCGACGACGGGCGGCTGATCACCGACGGGCAGCTCGTCTCGCGGATCGAAGGGATCCGGGCCGCCCTCGACGACCTCGAGCTGCACCTCGCCGATCCGCCGAGCGAGCCGGGGCTGAAGCCGGACGGCTCCAAGCAGCCGCTGACCGACTCCGCCTAGCCGCTCGGGAAGTGGCAGGCAGCGGCGCCGCCCGTCGGCTGGTCGGTGAGCCGAGGGTCGTCGGTCGAGCAGATCGCCTCAGCGCGTGGGCAGCGAGTGTGGAACCGGCAGCCCGCCGGCGGGTTCGAGGGCGAGGGCGGATCGCCGACCAGGACTGCACGCTTGAGTCCAGCCCCTGAGGGATCGGGCTTGGGGACCGCGGCCAGCAGGGCCTCGCTGTATGGATGCTGAGGACGTTCGTACAAGGCCGCGTTGTCGGCGTACTCGACGATCCGCCCGAGGTACATCACCGCGACCCTGTCGCACATGTGCCTGACGACCGAGAGGTCATGCGCGATGAACAGCAGGGCGAGGCCGAGGTCGCGCTGGAGCTCGCCGAGCAGGTTGAGGATCTGTGCCTGGATCGAGACGTCCAACGCCGAGACCGGTTCGTCGGCGATGATCAGCTTCGGGCCCAGGGCGAGGGCGCGGGCGACGCCGATCCGCTGGCGCTGCCCGCCGGAGAACTCGTGCGGGTAGCGGTTGTAGTGCTCGGGGTTCAGGCCGACCTGCTCCATCAGCTCCTGGACCCGGCGGCGGCGGGCCGAGCGGTCCTTCAGCAGCCCATGGATCGCGAACGGCTCGGCGACGATCGAGCCGACCGTCCTGCGCGGATTGAGCGCCGAGTACGGGTCCTGGAAGACCATCTGGATGTCGCGGCGAGCGTGCTTGAGTCCCCTTCCCTTGAGTGAAACGAGATCGAGGCCGTTGAACTCGATCGCACCCTCGTCCGGCTCGAGCAGGCGGGCGACCAGCCGCGCAGTCGTGCTCTTGCCACAGCCGGTCTCGCCGACCAAGCCGAGCGTCTCGCCGGGCGCCACCTCGAACGAGACGCCGTCAACCGCCTGGACGGCGCCGATCCGCCGACGCACGATGGCCCCCCGGGTGATCGGGAAGTGCTTCTTCAAGCCGGTCACCCTGAGCAGGGGTTCGCTCATCGGCCCACTCCGAGGATCGCTTCGGCTTCCGCCTGGTCACCGTCGGCGCTCAACGCATCCCAAGCCTTGGCGCGGGCCGCGAGGTCGAGGACGCAGGCCGACTCGTGCCCTGCGCTCCCGGCCGGGGTCGACGGCGGCCGGGCTTCGAGGCAGGCATCGCCGGCGTACGGACACCGCGGAGCGAACGAACAACCCGCCGGCGCGTCGATCAAGCTCGGCGGCCGCCCGGCGATCGGGGTCAACCGACTCCCGCGCGGCGAGTCGAGTCGCGGGATCGAGCGCAGCAGCCCCCACGTGTAGGGATGGCGCGGCGCCGAGAACAACTCGGCGGTCGCAGCCCGCTCGACGACCCTGCCGGCGTACATCACCGCCACCTCATCGGCTGTCTCCGCCACGACACCGAGGTCGTGGGTGACGATCACCATCGCCATCCCCAACTCGTCGCGGAGGCGATCGAGCAAATCTAGGATCTGAGCCTGGACGGTCACGTCGAGAGCGGTCGTCGGCTCGTCGGCGATCAACAGCTTCGGCTCGTTCGCGAGGGCCATAGCGATCATCGCCCGCTGGCGCATCCCGCCGGAGAACTCGTGGGGCCAAGAGTCGATCCGGCTTGGCGGATCGGGGATCCCGACCATCCCGAGCAGCTCGATCGCCCTCGCCCTCGCGGCCCTGTCGGGCAGATCCTGATGAGCCTGGATGGCCTCGACGATCTGTGCTCCGACACGGAAGAACGGATGCAGTGACGAGAGGGGATCCTGGAAGACCATCGCGATCGAACCGCCACGGACGCTGCGCAGCTGTTCGTCGTCGAGCTGGAGCAGGTTGCGACCCTCGAAGATCGCCTCGCCCTCGATCCGGGTACGCGCCGAACGGGTCAGGCCGAGCAGCGAGAGGGCGCCGACCGTCTTGCCGGAGCCGGACTCGCCGACGACCCCGAGGGTCCGCCCGGCCTCGATCGACCATGACACGCCGTCGACCGCCTGCACGACGCCGTCTTCGGTTTCGAACGAGACACGCAGGTCGCGGACTTCTAGCAAAGGGGCCATCAGTCGTACCTCACCCTCGGATCGAGGAACGCGTAGACGATGTCCACCACGAGGTTCGCGACGATGATGAAGAACGCGCTGATCAGCACGGTTCCCTGGATCATCGGCAGGTCGGCCCTGAGGATCGCGTCGTAGGCCTGTCGCCCGATGCCCGGGATGTTGAAGACGACTTCGATCAGCACCGCTCCGCCCAACATCAAGCCGAGATCCATCCCGAAGACGGTCACGATCGGCGTCAGGGCCGCCCGCATCCCGTGGCGCATCACGACCCGCTTCTCGCCGAGTCCCTTCGCGCGGGCGGTGCGGATGTAATCCTCGCCCATCACCTCGATCAGGTTCCCCCTCAGCAGGCGCGAGTAGAAGGCGGCGAAACTGATCGCGAGCACGCTCCACGGCAGGATCAGCGAGTTGAACCAGGCGAGCGGATCCTGGCTCAGCGGCACGTAGCTGCCGGCGCTGCCGAACAACGGGATCAAGCCGATGTCATCGGCGAACAGGTAGAGGGCGACGAGTCCGACCCAGTACTCGGGAGCGCTGATCCCAAGGAGAGCCGCGCCCATCGCCGCACGGTCGAGCTTCGTGCGACGGCGCACCGCGCTGATCACGCCGACCAACACCCCGAAGAAGAGCCAGAGGATCGACGCCCCGATCGCGACGGAGATCGTCGCCGGGATTCGGGCGAGAATCAACTCCCGGACCGGCTGCTCGTTGACGTACGAGTACCCGAAGTCACCGTGGGCGAAGATCCCCTTGAGGTAGTTCCAGAACTGGACGAGCATCGGGTCGTCGAGGCCCATCCTCTGCCTGATCGCCTCGACCTGTTCGGGCGAGGCCCGTCGCCCGGCTCGCAACTGCGCCGGGTCGGCCGAAGGCAGGACGTAGAAGATCACGAACGTCAGCAGGCTGACGAGGAACAGCAGCAGCCCAACCCAGAGGAGTCGCCTCGCGACGTAGCGACCCAACCCGAGTCAGAGCTCCCAGGGCGAGCGACGACAGGGGCCCGCTCCGCCTGAGCGGAGCGGGCCCTTGCAACGGCCGTCGACTACTTGATCGATGTGAACGAGAGGTCCCAGGACGAGTTGAACTTGTTGATCACGCCCTTGACGTTCTCGGACTGGATGTTCTGGGTGTTATCCCAGACCCACGGGATCGCCGGGGCCTGATCGGTGATCTGCCGGTCGATCTGCGCCCACTGATCGCCCGCGGACGACGAGCTGGTCTCGACCTGCGCCTTGCCCATCGCCTCGTTGATCGACTGGACGTCGAGCTGCGGCCAATTCGAGTTGTTGACCGGCACGATGTTGTCTCCGTTGAAGGTCGGCACGAGGATCGTCTGCGCGTCGTTGAAGTCCTTCAACCAACCGACGTTCGGGCAGACGGCCGGCTGGCTCTTGGGCACGTTGCAGAACTGCGTGTACATCGAGTCCTGTGTCACCAGCTGGAGCTTCGTCTTGAAGCCGAGCTTCTGCAGCTGGTTCTGGGTGATCTCCGCTGTCTTCTGCGCACGCCCGCCGGATGTCCCGACGATCGTCAGGACCTCGCTGCCCGTGTACTTGCCACTCGGGAAGCCGGCCTTCTTCATGTAGGACGCGGCGACGCTCATGTCACCGGCCGGGTTCTTGAGGAAATCGACTCCCGTCCCATCCAAACCACCGGCCTGGTCGAATCCGGGGATCCCGGGCGGGATGAAGTGGGTTGCGATGTCGCCGATCGCCTTGCCGCCGTTCACCTTCCGCAGCAGCTCACGATCGAACGCCGCCAGCACGGCTTTGCGGACGTTGAGGTCGTTGAGCGGCTTGAACGTCGTGTTCAACGCGATGTAACGAATGCCGCCCGACGGGGCCATCACCAGCTGCGGTGACTTCTTCTTGAGCAGCTGCTGGAGCAGGGCCGACGGCGGACCGACATCGCCGCCGATCAGGTTCTGTCCCTGGAGGATCTGCGGGGCAGCGATGCTCGGGTTGTCGTTGCCCTGATCGATCTGGATCGCGTCGACATACGCCTTGCGGTAATCGGTCGAGGCCTTCCAGTTCGGGTTGCGGACCAATTCGAGGCTCTGAGTCGGCTTGTAGCCGACGGTGTTGCCCTCCGCATCGTTCTTGATCATGTACGGGCCGGTCGCGACCTGGTGGACGCCGTAAGTCGACGGGTTCTTCGCGTCGAACGGCTTGGCGTACTCGGGCGGCACCGGAGCGGAGAGCGGCAGGGCAAGCGCCCCGATCACCGCGGTCGTTGCGTAGCCCGTCACTCCCTTCGGAAGGCCGTCCGGCTGCTTCAGGTTGAAGACGATCGTCTGCTGGTCCGGAGTCGTGATCCCGCTGATGTCCTTCGCCTTCCCGAACTGCAGCTCCTCGGCCCCCTTGATCGTGCCGAGGTAGGCGCCGGCGTAGCCATTGGCGACGTTCGGGCTGAAGCCGCGCTCGATCGCGTACTTGACGTCAGCCGAAGTGACAGCACGGTTGACCGGCGGGCTGAAGTTGATCCCCTGCCTGATCTTCACCGTGATCGTCGCACCGCCATTGCTGACCTCGGGCTGCCCGTCGGCGAGATCGGGAGTGGGAGTGGTCTCCTCATCCGGCGCCCACGAGTACAACGGGCGCTGGGTCGCGTAATCCACCATGTACGAGAGCTGGTAGTAGGCGGCGCCGGGATCGATGTAATCGACGTCGGACGACCACAACATCTTCAAGGTCCCGCCCTTCTTGCCGCTCAGGTCCTGTGTGGCCGCGACCATGTTCGATCCTGATCCACTCGTACCGCTGCTTCCGCAGCCGACTCCGGCCGGCGCCACGCAGGCGAGGGCAACCGGCACGAGGTACCGCCTCCACTTGTCCATTCTCACTGCCTTTCCCCCGGCTCCCGCCGGGTTTGGTCGGACGATCTGCCGAGTCTCTCAGTCATCGCCACGGGGATTGAGGGCGTCGGACAGTCCGTCGCCCAGGAGATTGAAAGCAAGAACGCTGAGGACGAGCGCGAGGCCCGGCGCCAGCATGTACCACCAGGCCGTATCGAAGGTGTTGACGGCGTCGCCGATCATGGCCCCCCACGACGGGGTCGAGGGCGAAACGCCGACCCCGAGGAACGAGAGGGCCGCCTCGAAGAGGATGTTCGAAGGGATGATCAGCGTCGCGTAGACGATCGTCGGCGCGATCAGGTTCGGCAGCAGTTCGCGCACGATGATCCTCAGGTTCGAGGCCCCCAACGAGCGCGACGAATCGACGAAGTCCTTCTCCCTCATCGACATAACCTGACCGCGGATCAATCGGGCCGGGTAAGTCCAGGTGACGAGCGCGATCACGGCGATCACCGTTCCGATGCCCGGCTTGATCAGCCCAGCTGCGCAACCGTCACCGAACGAGCAGGCCGAGGAGAGGCCGATCGCGAGCATCAGGATCGGGAAGGAGAGCAGGACGTCGATCATCAGGCGGGAGACCAACGTGTCCACCCAGCCACGGAAGTACCCGGCCAGCAGGCCCAGCGTGACCCCGAGGACCGTCGCGATCACGGTCGAAGCCAGCGCGACGACCAAGGCGACCCTCGTGCCGTAGATCGTCCTCGAAAGGACGTCGCGACCGAGACCGTCAACACCCATAAGGTGCGCCGAGGAGGGGCCGGCAGGCAGGCCGGCCTCGTCGAGGGCGGTCGTGTCGAGAGTGTTGGGGGCTGGAAGGCCGAGAGCCGACACAATCAATGGAGCCGTGATCGCGACGACGACCAGCAAACCGATGAACCCCAGCGAGACGAGAGCCAACCTGTCCCTGCGGAAACGCCTCCAGAACAGCTGCCACGGGGTCCTCGCAACGACGACCTCCCGGCGACCGAGCTCACCCGCGTCAAAGGCCTCCTCGAGCAGACTCCCCGTTCCCACGCGCGGAACCCTATTCCTCGACGCGGAGAGCGCAACCCTCCCCGCTCCCCTCCTTGCGCTGCCACTAACCTTCCGGCGAAAGCGCGCCCCGGTAGCTCAGCTGGATAGAGCGACTCCCTCCTAAGGAGTAGGCCGCAGGTTCGAATCCTGCCCGGGGCACTCCACTCCGCATCGGAGCGGCGGCGGCCGTCAGCGGTCGTCGCGGTCCGGGTGGATCTCGTCGATCGTCGTCAGCGCGATGAACGGCGCACCGGCGGCGGCCTCGAGGGCCTGCGCTCCGCCGGCGAGGCGATCGCAGACGGCGATCACTCCGACGACCTCGTGGCCCGCAGCCTTGACGACTTCGATCGCCTTGACAGTCGAGCCGCCTGTCGTCACGACGTCCTCGACCATCAGGCAACGCTCGCCCGGCTCGAGCGGCGGTCCCTCGATCTGGCGTCCGGCGCCGTGGTCCTTGGCTTCCTTGCGGACGAAGAAGGCCTTGACGTCCGCTCCGCCGGCCAGGGCCGCGCAGGCGATCGGATCGGCGCCCATGGTCATGCCGCCGACGGCCGTCGCACCAAGGCGCTCCGCCTCAGCGGCGACCAAGGCGCCCATCGCCTCGAACCCGCGCCGGCGCATGATCGCCCGCTTGGCATCAATCAGGTAGGTGGAAGTGCGGCCGCTCGCCAGCACGAAGTCGCCGAGCATCAGCGCGTGTTCGCGCAGCTCCTCAAGCAGGACTTCGCGTGGATCGTCGGACGCCATCGCGACGGCATCCTACGCGGCCGGGCAGCGGCCGGTCAGCGGTAGACGGTGATCCACTCGCCGATCCGGATCTTGTTGTAGATCCTGATCGCGTTCGGCACCCAAACCCTCAGGCACCCGTGGCTTGCCGGATACGTCGGCAACTCGGCGTAGCCGTGGATGGCGTAGCCGTTGTGGAAGTACATCGAATAGACCATTCCGTGGGAGTTGGTCCCCGGTTCACGCCTGTAGAAGCGATAGCTACCGAGAATGGTCGGAGTCGAGGGCTTGCCGGAGCTGGTCACGTGGACCTCGGTCGCCCGCTTCCCGTTGAAGAAGCCGATCACCTGGCGACTAAGGTCGGCCTCGACGTGGACGCCGAGGTCGGGGCGGCGCGCTCCCATCCGTCCCCTGCCCTGGTGGAGCAACCGGTAGATCGTCGGTGAGGCCGATTCGATCCTGCTCATCCGATTGACCTTGCGGAAGGCGAGCACTGCCTTCCCCGTACCGGCCGAGTAAGTCTCCCCATAGGGAGACCAGTAGCCGAGGCGACGGAGCATCGAGTGGAGCACTCCGACCCCCACTCCGCGCGAGCCGATGCGGTTGACCGCCGAATAGATCCTGATCGGGCGGATCAGGGCGCTGGCGGGACCCATCACCGAGCTGCCGTCGTGAATCGCCCTCGCCGTGAGGCGGCCGGTCTTCCAGACCCGCATCCTGACGGTGAAGCGGCCCTTTCCTCCGCCGGCATCGAGGAGCGGCACCGTCCTGACCCTGACCTTCGCTCCGTCGACGTAGACCCTGACCTTGATCTTCTGGTCCGGGGCATAGCTGCTGACGCGCCCGCTGATCCTCAGCGCCTCGCCCGACAGCTGGTAGAGACGACTGCCGGTCGCGTAGGCACCGGTGCTCGAGGCCTTGATCGTGATCGGTGTGGGCGCCGCCGCCGAAGCGGGCTGGACGGCGAGCGCCTCAGCCGACAGCAGCAGGAGGAGGAGAAGGAGGGCCGCTGTCGCCGAGCGAATCGAGCTCGGGAGGTTGGCTGCCTTCATCGGACTCAGTGTAAGCGTGGCGAGTCAGACGGAGCGAGATGACGACCACCGACCCGACTGAGAAGACGAGCAGCGCCAGAACCCACACGCCAGCCAGCTTCTCGCCGACGCCGAAGGCGAGTGTGTTGTTCACGGCATGGACGACGATGCAAGGGATGAGCGAGCCTGTCGCGGCTCGCAGAAGGCAGAGGAACACCCCCAGCACCCCGAGCGGGACCGTCAGCAGTGGCGGTGAGCCTCCGAGGTGCAGGGCCCCGAACAGCGCGCCGGTGATCAGCGCCGCGAGGCCGAGTGGCATCCATCGCCAGAGGGTCGAGAAGAGGAAGCCGCGGAACAGGATCTCCTCGGCCAGCGGCGCGATCACCGTGATCAGGACGACGGTGCCGATCCACAGCCAGACCGACTGGTCGATGCCGAGGTCGTCGAGGATGCTCTGTTTGCCGGACTTGCCGACGAGGGCCGTCCAGCCCGCGGTGAAGCCGATGAACGCGAGCCACGTGGCAACGCCGAGGAGGGTCGCTCGCCTGCGGCTGACCAGCGAGGGGACGAAGCCGAACCCTTGGAGCCTGAGCTTCCCCTCGGCGAGCTTCGCAGTGATGAATACGGACGCAACCATCGCCGCGTCTTGGACGACAGTGGCCGCGAGCTTGACGCCGGGCGAGCCGACCGAGAACTCCCGACCGGAGAGGGCGCCGAGCACCGCCGCGGCAACGGAGACCACGCCCGCTCCGACGAGGGCAATCGAGATCCCGATCGCGATCGCCATCGCAATTCCCCACAGGGGCCAGTCGGGCAGTCGCGACCTCGTTGCGGAAACAGTGCCCACAGGGGAAGGATCGCACCCTCCGAGCGAGAAGGAATCGGCGGGTAGACTTGGCGTGAGGAAGCGTCGGCCGAGGACGCTCCGGAATGAACGACCAATGAGCCGACTCGAGCGCAAACGCCGCCGTGCGCAACGCCGGGCACAGGGCCGCGGAGCACGCGTCGTGCTCGCCTTGGGCCTCGTCGCAACGCTCTCTGTCGCCGGCGTCCTGACCTGGGTCTTCGCCACCTCGGCCAAGACCCCGAACATCGACGAACTCAAGCCGGCCGAGCCGGGCGCCACTTCCGTGGTCTACGCAGCCGACGGCAGCCGGCTCGGGTTCATCGCGTCGTCGGTGCTGAGGACGCCGGTCCCCGGCGCCAAGATCCCGAAGGTGATGGGCCAGGCGACCGTCGCGATCGAGGACCGCCGCTTCTACGCCCACCAGGGAGTGGACTACGTCGGCATCGCCCGCGCCGCCGTCCGCAACGCGACCTCCGGCAAGACGGTAGAAGGCGGTTCGACCCTGACGATGCAGCTGGCACGAAACCTCTACATCCCCAACGAGCGCAGCCGCAAGTCGATCGAGCGGAAGGTCCACGAGGCGAAGTGGGCGCTCGAGCTCGAGAAGAAGCACAGCAAGGACTGGATCCTCGATGAGTACATGAACGACGTCGCTTACGGAACCGTCGGCGGCCAGACCGCGGTCGGCGTGCAGGCGGCGGCACGGATGTTCTTCGACAAGCCGGTGACCGACCTCAACCTGCCCGAGGCTGCTCTGCTCGCAGGCCTGCCGCAGGCGCCTTCCGCCTACAACCCGTTCCTCAACCCGACCGGAGCCCGGGCGAGGCGATCCGAGGTTCTCGACTCAATGGTCAAGAGCGGCACGATCACCCAGGCGCAAGCGGACGAGGCCAAACAGGCACCGCTCGGAACGCGCAAGAACGGCTACTACACGACCCGCCGTGAGGGCTTCTTCTTCGACTACGTGATCCAGGAGCTCTACCGCGAGTACGGAGCCGCGACAGTGCGCAAGGGTGGCCTGAAGATCAACACGACGATCGTCCCGTCGCTGCAGGACGCCGGCCGGGCGGCGATCTCGGGCCAACTCGGCCAGCCGGGCGACCCGGCTTCCGCCCTTGTCTCGATGGACCCGAAGAACGGGGCAATCAGGGCGATGGTCTCGTCTGCCGATTACGGGCAGACGAAATTCAACTACGCAGCTCAAGGCCACCGCCAGCCAGGCTCCACCTTCAAGGTGATGGTGCTCGTCGCGGCCCTGCGCCAGGGAATGGACCCGTACTCGACCACCTACCAGTCGAAGGAGCTGACACCCGGCTGGCTCGACGGCTACCCCGACTACGGCGTCAAGACCTACTCCCTCAGCTACAGCGGATCGATGGACCTCGTCAGGGCGACACTCAGCTCGGACAACACGGTCTACGCGCAGCTCGACGCCGACGTGACACCGGAGGCGGTCCGGCAGACGGCATACGACATGGGAATCAAGACGAAGCTCGACGCTCTTCCCGCTGAAGGACTGGGCGGCCTGACGATCGGCGTGTCGCCTCTGGAGATGGCGAATGCATACGGGACGCTCGCGAACGGCGGCACCCATGTCGAGCCGACCGCCATCACCCGGGTGACGTTCCCCGACGGACGGGTCGACAACCTCGGCAAGACCAAGACGAAGAAGGTGTTCAGCGACGGCATCGCTGCCAAGGCAACCGACATCCTCGAGCAGAACGTCCAGGGCGGCACGGGCACGGCGGCATCGATCGGTTGCCCGGCGGCCGGTAAGACCGGAACGACCAGCGACTACAAGGACGCCTGGTTCGTCGGCTACACGCCGAAGCTCTCGACGGCCGTCTGGGTCGGCTACCCGAACCCCCCGACGTCGATGTACTCGGTGCACGGGATCCAGGTCGCGGGTGGCACCTTCCCGGCACAGATCTGGCATGACTTCATGGTCGTTGCCAATGCCGGCAACTGCGACTCCTTCCCCCAACCGACCGAGCCCTTCCAGGGCCAGGCCTACTTCGGCGGCAAATCGTCGAGTGATTCGTACAACTCCGACGGGGGCAGCTACGACAGTGGTGGCAGCGACTCGACTCCGTCGAGGCCGAGAAGTCCGTACGAGCGACCCCGGGGCAATACCGGTGGTGGTGGCACCGGCGGTGGTGGCGGTGGCGGTGGCGGTGGCGGCACTGGTACCGGTGGCACTGGTGGCGGCGGCGGTGGCGGCACCGGCGGTGGTGGCGGTGGCGGTGGCGGAGCCGTCCCGGACTGATCCGTCCACGACACCGGGGCGCTCTGGGCGCTTGCTACGGTTCTCGCAACTCGGGAACCGCCCGGGAACAGCGAACGGAAACCTGTGGCCAAGGAAGAAAAAGTTGAAATGGAGGGCGAGGTCGTCGAGGCCCTGCCCAACGCGATGTTCCGAGTCAAGCTCGACAACGCACCAGAGGAGGCCGAGCCCGTTCTCGGTCACGTAGCCGGCAAGATGCGCCGCTTCAGGATCAGGATCAACCCGGGCGACCGGGTCAGGGTCGAACTTTCACCCTACGACCTGACCCGCGCCCGCATCGTCTACCGCCACCGCTGAGCGACCCGCTGGAGGACTGGTGCGCGAGCTCGAACTGCTCGACGCGCTCAGGGACCTGCTGACAGGTCCACCCGAGTCGATCCTGACTTGGATTGGCGACGACTGCGCAGTGGTCGCCCTGCAGGGCGGCGTCTCGGTGACAAGCGTCGACTGGACGGTGATGGGCGTCCACGCCGACGAGCGGTTCTTCGACCATTCGGCCTTCGGCTCCCGAGCGGTTCTCGGAGCGATCTCCGACCTCGCGGCAATGGGCGCGCGCCCGAGCGAGGTCTACCTCGCCCTGATGCTCGCCCGAGGGACCACCGCCGAACAAGCGGCGGCCCTGCTCCGAGGTGCCGATTCCGCAGCTACGCAGTGCGGGGCGACCATCGCCGGCGGTGACCTGACCTCCGGTCCGGTCACCTCGGCCTCGGTGACCGTGGTCGGCCATGCCGCCGACGAGAGCGCCCTCGTGCGCCGGGACGGTGCGCAAGAGGGCCAGCTGATCGGGGTGACCGGCTCGCTCGGCGGTTCGGGAGCGGGACTGAGAGTCCTCCGCGGGGCAGCCGGCCCACGGGAGCTCGCCGGTCGCCACCTCAGGCCGACACCGCGACTGGCCGAGGGTGAAGCACTCGCCGCCGTGGGGGCCGCGGCGATGATCGACCTCTCCGATGGCCTCGCCACCGACGCTGGCCATGTCGGCAGGGCGAGCGGCGTCCTGATGGAGATCGACTCCGCAACGCTCCCCCTCGCCGAAGGACTCGAGCAGGTCGCGTCAGTCGAGGGCTTCGATCCCCGACTCTTCGCCTCCACGGCCGGCGAGGACTTCGAACTGCTCTTCTGCATCTCGGCCGAGCTGGCAGATGACGCGGAAGCGGCCGCAGCTCCGACGCCGATCACCTGGATCGGGCGAACGGTCGCCGGCGATCCCGGCTGCGCGATCGACGGGCGCCGGGACCTCGCCGGCTGGGAGCACTCGTTCGAGGCGAACGGCGATCAGCCGGTTCCGCCGAGCGAACCCGGGCCCGCGTAGCTCACGGGGCCCCGGGTCGTCACCACGGCTTCCGGCTCCGGGCGCGGCTGGAACGAGAGGATCGCCACCGAGACGAACAGGGCGGCGAACAGGGTCGTGATCAAGACGCCGCCGACCCCAGCGGAGCCGCCGGCGAAGACGAGGGCGAGCATCCATGCGATCTGCAGCGGACCGGTGGAAAAATCGGCTGCGAGAAAGCCGATTACGACGAGCAGGGGAACTGCCGTTGCGACCAGCACGAGGGCGGAGATCCTGCGGGAGGGAGCGCGAGCCGGATCGGCGAGCCAAGGACCGAGATGCACGAACGGCATCAGCAGCAGGGCGGTCAACGGGTCGCGGAACGCGACAACACCTGCGGCGATCGCCGCGACCAGCATCAAGCCGGCCGGGCTTCCAGGCCCCGGCTCGGCAGTCCGACCGGGGGCCTTGAGGGCAACCGGCCTCAAGACCAGCCACCCGAAGGCCAGCGCGATCGGAACGCCGATGACCGCGGGCCAGGAGACCGGCACCGCCCCGGGCGGAGCCGTGGCCCCGGGAGCCCCGGGGATCATCCCGACGGACGCCGCAAACAGGAGCCACAGGCAGCCGAGCAGGAACGCCGGCCACGGCGACAGCAACCAGAAGGTCGGCTCGAGGACCGCCACCTTCCTGCGCCTCCCCCTTGCCAAACCGTCCACTCCGGTCACGAGGGCCGAGAGGACGGCCATCGCGGCAATCAGCTGGATGGTCCACTCCGGCAGCTCGCGGTCCCTCAGCGGCAGCGCACCGGAGTTGCGGCCCGGCCAAGCGGCCGGAGCCCCGTCGAGCACCCCGGCGACCCGCAGGGCCGCCCGACCGAAGGAATCGAACAGCGGGCCGGCATCGGCTTGCGGGTCGGCCCCTCGCTCCCCGGACGAACTCATCGTCACCGCCGGGAACCCCTCGGCCACCAGCGGACCCTGCGGAGTGGTCGTTATCGGCAGCGCCAGCCGCAGGGCCCTGTCGAGGAACCCGTTACTCGTCTTGGCAAACCCCGTCTCGGCCGCGATCGCAGCCGCGACCGACCGCTCGAGTGCCACCGGAGCGGCCGTTGCCCTCAACTGGGCCCAGGGGACCGAGTAGGGAACCGACAGGCGAGTGCCACTGAGATCCCCGAGGACGAGGGTCGCCACGGGCGGCTCGCCACCGGGCTTCCATTCAGCCAGCGCTCCTCCCGGTCCGGCTCCGGTCGAGACGAACTCGACGGAGCGGGCGAGAGTACGTCCACCGATCGCGCGGCCGAGCTCGAGCAGCGCGGCCGAGCCGGTCAGGCCGGCATTTCCCTTGCCGGGCGAGAACCTGTCGGCGGCGATGACGACCCGCCGCTCGGAGAACCCGGTCCTCGTCGCCCGAACGATCGTCGTCTCCCTGTCCCCCGCGACTGTCGGCGACTCGGCACGCTCGATCGACACCTTGAGGCCGGCTGAGCGGAATCGGTCGGCGACAAGCCTGGCCGCCTGTTCGTCGCCGGCGCTGCCCGGGGCGCGATCGGGGATCGCAGCAAGGGCACGCAGGTCGGCATTGGCCGCTGCGGCGTCGAATGCATCCGGTGCCAGGGCTGCGCTCCGAGGCAGGATCGAGGGCCTCAGCGAGAAGGCCGTCAGGACGAGGGCGGGCAGGACGAGCAAGACCAACGAGACCCTGTGAAGCCGTCGATCGAGCACTCCGGCAGCCTAACCCGCAGAACCCAGACGGCAGGAGCGCGGGTGACGATTTCCGCGGGCGGGACCGATGCGGGTATGTTCCCCTCATGCTCCAACCCGTCCAGATCGGCACCAAGCAACTGGCTGATTACGCGTCGATCGTCGGGCGAGACCTGATCGACGAGATCCACGAACTCGCGGAGCCGCTCAAGGGCCAGAAGGTCCTGCACCTCTCCGCGACTGCGTTCGGTGGAGGGGTCGCCGAGATCCTCTACACGATCCTCCCGCTGATGAGGGACGTCGGCCTCGACGCCGAGTGGCGGGTGATCTACGGGCGCGACGACTTCTTCAACGCGACCAAGACGATGCACAACGCCCTCCAGGGAGATCCGAAGGACCTCACCCCCGACCAGTGGGCCACGTGGCGCCGCTACAACGAGCTCAACGCCCGCGAGCTGGCGCCCGGATGGGACACCTGCATCGTCCACGATCCGCAGCCGGCCGCGATCCACCGCTTGGCAGGCGACAAGGCCGACAACTGGGTCTGGCGCTGCCACATCGACCTCTCCACCCCCAACCCGGCCACGATCGCCCACCTGATCGAGGACATCGCCGACTACCCGCAGTCGGTCTTCCACATGGAGCGCTACGTACCCGACGGGATGAAGGGCAAGGTCAACATCGTCCCGCCGGCGATCGACCCTCTGGCACCCAAGAACATGGCCTTCTCGCCGGAGGACTCGACCTACATCTGCGGCCAGTTCGGAATCGACATCGAACGCCCGCTTCTCTGTCAGGTCTCCCGCTTCGACCCGTGGAAGGACCCCAACGGCGTGATCGACGCCTACCGCCTGGTCAAGCAGGAAATGCCCGAGGTCCAGATCGCTCTCGTAGGCTCGATGGCATCGGACGACCCCGAGGGTTGGGACTTCTTCAACTCGACGATCGAACACGCCGCCGGCGACCCCGACATCCACATCCTCAACAACTTCAACAACGTCGGAGCGATCGAGGTGAACGCGTTCCAGTCGCACGCGGACGTCGTGATCCAGAAGTCGACCCGTGAGGGCTTCGGCCTCACGGTCTCCGAGGCGATCTGGAAGGCGAAGCCGTTCATCGGCGGCGACGTCGGTGGGATCCCGCTGCAGGTGACCGATGGCGAGTCGGGATTCCTCGTCAATTCCTCCGAGGAGTGCGCTGCCCGGGCGCTGGAGATCCTCCGCGACCCCGAGTACGGCAAGCGGCTCGGCCTCGCCGGCAAGGAGCACGTCCGCAAGCACTTCCTCTCGCCCCGACTGTTGCGCGACTGGCTCCTGATTCTCGGAGACAAGCCGGAGAACTGATGCGAACCGAGACGAGCGCACTTGTCCTCGTCTCCAATCGGGGTCCCGTCCACTTCGAGGACGACGGAACCATGCGCCGCGGCGGCGGCGGCCTGGTGACCGCCCTGACCGGGCTGGCGACCTACCGGGACGTCACCTGGATCGCGTCGGCGATGAGCCCGGGAGATGCCGCCGAGGCCGCAAGGCACGGAGGCAAGGCCTTCCCCGTCAGCCTTCCCGACACCAACAGGAAGTACCTCGTCCGCCTGGTCGAGTCCGACCCGACCGCTTATCACCGCTTCTACTCGATCGTCGCGAACCCGATGCTGTGGTTCATCCAGCACTACCTGTGGGACCTGTCCAACGCTCCGGATATCCGGAGCGAGGAAGTCGAGGCCTTCGACCACGGCTACCGCACGGTCAACGCCGACCTGGCAGAGACGGTGCTCGAGGAGATCGAGGGCAAGGAGAACCCGGTCGTGATGGTCCACGACTACCACCTGTACACGCTCCCCGCGGAGATCCGCAAGGCGCGCCCGGACGTCCTCCTCCACCACTTCGTGCACATTCCTTGGACCCAGTCGGACGCCTGGCGGGTCCTCCCCGACAGGATCCGCCGGGAACTGTTCGAGGGGATCCTGTCCAACGACATCATCGGGGTGCACACTCAGGCCTACAGGCGCAACTTCCTCCAATGCTGCCGGGACCTGATCGACCTCGAGGTCGACTTCGACCGCGGGATCGTCAGGACCGAGGACGGCCGGGAAGTCTGGGTCCGCGCCTACCCCCTTCCGATCGATTCGGTCACGACGAGGGCGGTCGCCGAGCGCGAGCGCACGCGGGCGTTCGAGGACGACCTGATCAAGCGCCGCCGCGAGCACCTGATCCTCAGGGTCGACCGGGCCGACCTGTCGAAGAACATCCTGCGCGGCTTCACGGCATTCGACGTCTTCCTCGAACAGCACCCCGAGTTCCGGGAGAAGGTCAGCTTCATCGCCCAGCTGATGCCGTCGCGAACCGACGTTCCCGAGTACCGCGAGTACCTCGACCGGATCGAGGCCCTGGTCGCAGTCGTCAACCAGCGCCACGGCACTCCCGATTGGATGCCGATCCAGCTCAAGCTGCGCGACGATCTCGAGGAGGCGGTCGCAGCCTTCCGCAACTACGACGTGCTGCTCGTCAACGCGATGTTCGACGGGATGAACCTCGTCGCCAAGGAGGGACCGCTGCTCAACCAACGAGACGGCGTATCGATCCTCTCGGAGAACACCGGTGCGCACGAGGAGCTCGGCGAATTCGCGCTCTCGGTCAACCCGTTCGACATCCAGGAACTGGCCGATGCGATCCACACCGCCCTGACGATGGATCCGACCGAGCGCAAGCGCCGCCATCAGGGACTGCTGGAGATCGTGACCGACAGGGATCCGGGCGACTGGATCGACGAGCAGCTCGCCGATATCTCCCGCAGGCGAGCGGCGGACTCGGCCTGAGCGAAGGGAGCGAACTCCGGTCGGCGCCGGCGGACCACCGGCGCCGCTGGCGACTCCTCGGGGACCGGCTGTGGAGCCCGGGTCGGCGCGACTGCGGCGGGTGGAACGGGGTGGCCGGAGCTCGGGCGGGCAGGACGGCGGCGAGCGGGCCGCTTCGGCTTTCGGCTGCGGCCTGGCGGCTTGGACGCAGCCCGGGGAGCTGGCCGGACGGCGGGGATCGCTTCGGCCGGGGGCGGCCCCGGGTCGGCGACCGGGACGTCGGGGGGCGGCATCGGGAGCGGTTCGTCGCCCCCGAATCCGGCCACTGCGACCACGGACACGAGGGCAGTCGCAACCGCTGCCCTGGCAGCCCGTGGGCGCCTTCCCGCGATCCCGGTCAACAGCGAGCGCATGATTGAGGTAGCGCCCGGACGCGCCTTGTTCGCCCCCGCTGATACCCTGCTCCGCCAATGCTTACTTACGACTTGATGCTCATCCTCAGCGGCAACGCCGAACCTGCACGCCGCGCGGAGATCGCCTCCGAGGCGGACGCCCTGATCGCCAAGGGCGGTGGAACCATCCTCGAGAAGATCGAGTGGGGAGAGCGGCCACTCGCTTTCGACATCGACCACGAGGCCGTCGGCGAGTACCGGATGGTCCGCTTCGAGGGCCCGGCCGAGTCGCTCGAGGCGATCACGAGGCAGCTGAACATCACGGAGGGCTTGCTTCGTCACCGGATCATCAAGGCTGTTCCCGGAGCGCCGACCACGGTCAACTACGCCGCGACGGCGTCGGTTGCCGCCCCGGCCGCTCCCGCTCCTGTCGCCGCTCCTGCACCGGTTGCTGCTGCCCCCGTGGCAGCGGAGGCTGCCGCTGAGCCTGTCGCGGCAGAGCCGGCAGCTCCCGCCGAAACGCCCGAAGTGGCAGAGGCAACCCCGGAGGCCACCGAGCCGGCAGCCGAGGCGCCCGAAGCCGCTGAGTGAACCGCGACTCGCGCTCTTCGCAACGGCTTCGCAAACAGGGAAGAAAGAGTCAGCAGGCGCGCGTTTGAACCGCAAGCCCGGCACTAGACTCGTCGCAACTACCCAGCCGCCATCGAAAGGAACCCGAAAGTGGCCGCAAACATCAACCGGGTGATCATCACCGGAAACCTGACCCGCGACCCGGAGCTCCGTGCCCTTCCGAGCGGCATGGCGGTCTGTGAACTCGGCGTCGCAGTCAACGGCCGCCGCAAGAACGCCAACGGAGAGTGGGAAGAGAAGCCGAACTTCTTCGACGTGACCGTCTTCGGCGCCCAGGGCGAGAACTGCTCGCGTTACCTCGCCAAGGGCAGGCCCGTCGCAATTGACGGCCGGCTCGACTGGCAGCAGTGGGAGCAGGAGGGACAGAAGCGCCAGAAGGTCAAGATCATCGCCGACTCGGTACAGTTCTTGGGCGGTCGCGACGAATCGGCCGGTGGATCACCCGCTCCTCGCGGGGACATCACCGTCGACGATGGCGACTTCGGGCAGCCGGCCCCCGCGGGCAACGCTGCCGACGAAGACATTCCCTTCTGAAACTGAGACCGGAGAAAAGTGGCAAACCAGCGCACCAAGAAGCCTTCCCGACGCCGCGACAAGCGGATGGGCAGCGGCCGCCGCAAGCCTTGTCCCTACTGCAAGGACAAGGTCGAGAACGTCGACTGGAGGGACATCCCCTCCCTTCGCCGCTTCGTCTCCGACCGAGGCAAGCTCCGCGGACGCCGGATCACGGGCGCCTGCCGCAAGCACCAGAACCAGATCGCGCAGGCAGTCAAGAGGGCACGAGAGGTTGCGCTGCTTCCCTACGTAGCCGACCATCGCGACCACGAGGGCCGCGCAATCAGGGCCGACAAGGACGACCGCGACGAACGTCGCGACAGGGACGACCGGCGCTGATGCCGCAAGCAATCCTCCTCGACAAGGTCGCCGACCTCGGCGAGAAGGGCGACGTGGTCGTCGTCTCAAAGGGCTTCATGCGCAACTACCTCGCCCCTCGCGGATTGGCTCGTGAGGCCTCAGACGCCGCGATCGCCGAGGCCAAGCGCCGGGCCGAGGAAGAAGAGCGGGCACGGCGGGACGCGATCGAGCGGGCCGACGAGTACGCAGCGCTCCTCTCGAAGACCGTGTTGACGATCGCCCGACAGGCCGGCGAGGACGGCCGCCTGTTCGGATCGGTCACCGGGGCTGACGTGGCCGATGCCATCCGCGACGCCCGCGGGATCAAGGTCGACAAGCGCAAGGTACGACTCGAGTCGCCGATCAAGGAGATCGGTACTCACATGGTCGAAGTCGAGATCGCCGGCGGCAACGTCGCCTCGGTCAAGACGATGATCGTTGCCTCAAGCTGAGCGTTTCGCTCGGCCTGCTCCGCAACTGCCACAAAATCCGCAGGTTGCGCATTGATTCGCCGGGGCACACCCCGGGCGACTGTACTCTCGACCGACAGTGACACCGGAGTCGATCGCCGACGAACTAGCCGCGCTCGAGCGCGGAGCCGCACCTCCCCACGACGTCGAGGCTGAGCTCTCCGTCCTCTCGGCGATCCTCCTCTCCGAGCGCTCGCTCTACGGGATCGTCGTCGGGTCGCAGCTGAAGCCCGAGGACTTCTACCGCACGCAACACGCCGCGGTGTTCGCGGCGATGCTCGAGCTCTACCACGCGAGCGAACCGATTGACACACTCCTGGTCAAGGAGCGGTTGCGCAAGGATAACCGCCTCGAGGAGGCCGGTGGTGAAGCCTTCATCGATTCGCTCGCCGCTGCAGCACCGCTCGCGGCGAACGTCCGCAACTACGCAGCGATCGTCCGAGAGAAGGCACTGCTGCGCAGGCTCCTGACCTCGACCTACGAGATCCAGCGCGCCGTTGCCGAGAACGACTTCGACGCGAGGGAGATCGTCGAGCGTGCCGAGATGGCGATCCTCGAAGTGGCGAGGGACGATACGCAGAAGGACTTTGTCACCGCGGGCGACATCCTCCGCACCGAGATCGACAAGCTCGAGAAGCTCGCGAGCGGCGAACGGGTTCGGGGCGGGACGCCCACCGGCTTCTACGACCTCGACGCCCTGACCGGCGGCTTCCAGCCCGGCAACCTGATCATCATCGCGGCGCGGCCCTCGATGGGCAAGTCCGCCTTGGTGACGAACATCGCCGAGAACGCCGCGATCGACCACCAGATCCCAGTCGCCCTGTTCTCACTGGAAATGGCCGAGGCCGAACTCGGCCAGCGCTTCCTCGCGTCCCAGGCGATGATCCCCGGCGAGAAGCTCCAGAAGGGTCAAGTTGCCAAGAACAGCTGGTCGGACGTGCTCGACGCATCCAACAGGATCGATGGAGCGCCGCTCTACATCGACGACACCTCGGATATCGGGATCATGGAGGTGCGGGCGAAGGCGCGCCGCCTCGACCAGAGATTGCGCAACCCCGACGGCACCGGCGGCCTCGGCCTGATCATCGTCGACTACCTGCAGCTGATGCGGGCAGACGCAAGGATCACCAACCGGGTCGAGCAGGTCGGCCAGATGAGCCGAGGGCTGAAGATCCTCGCGCGCGAGCTCGAGGTCCCGGTGATCGCCCTCTCACAGCTCTCGCGAAAGGTTGAAGATCGCGGAGAGAAGCGCCCGCTCCTCTCCGACCTCCGCGACTCGGGGCAGATCGAGCAGGACGCCGACCTCGTCATGTTCATCTACCGCGACGAGTACTACGACCCGGAGGGAACCCAGCGTCCGGGTGAAGCCGACCTGATCATCGCCAAGCACCGCAACGGACCTCTGCGCGATATCCCGCTGACCTTCCAGTCCAAGTACCCGAAGTTCCTGAACCTGACCCGCCGCGACTAGGTCGCGGCGCGGCCCCGTAGACTCACCAGGATGCCGGGGATAGTCATAGTCGGCGCCCAATGGGGCGATGAGGGCAAGGGCAAGGTCACCGACCTTCTGGCCGAGACTGCGGACACCGTCATCCGCTTCCAGGGCGGCAACAACGCCGGCCACACGATCGTTCGTGACGGTGTCGAATGGAAGCTCCACCTGATCCCGTCGGGGATCCTGCACCCGGGCACGACCTGCGCAATCGGCAACGGGGTCGTGATCGATCCCTCGGTCCTGACCGCCGAACTCGACGAGCTCAAGCGGCGCGGAGTCGACGTCTCCAACTTGAGGATCAGCGCAAACGCGCACATGATCATGCCGTACCACCTGCTGCTCGATCACGCCGGCGAAGCGAAACTCGGCGAGGCCAGGATCGGCA
>JBAXRO010000014.1:0-37811 GCA_037131165.1 Actinomycetes bacterium
TAGGTCAACGAGCCCGTTGCCGTCGAGCTGGGTCGAGTAGTCAGTCGCCCACGAGTGCCAGTAGGCACCCCAGAGCTTGTACTCGGTGCGCTTGCGGACGAGAGCGTCGATCGCTGCCGTCACAGCGGCCGCCTGCGAAGTGGGAGGGCAGTTCGACTTGGCCTGCGTGCACGGTGCCTGACCGGCTCCGACAGCGAGACTCAGCTGACCAGGTCGGAATGCCGAGGTCGGGAGGCCCATCCGATCGGCCCAGGAGAACTCGCTCACCGCCAGCGGCAGCGAGTTGTCGCCGCCGGTCTTCATCGCGGCGCGGTAGTCGGTGATCCGCGTGGACAGCTGGTTGACGTTCCCGGTGAAGATGTTGGCGGCCACGACGTCGAACGAACCCTTCCCCCCGGCCCGATAGATGAAGTCGAGGTCGACCGCCCGGGCCGCCCGCTGCGGCCTGACCGAGAAGTCCCCGTTCGCGATGCTCGCCAGCATCACCTTGGCGTTCGGATCGACGGTCCTGAGAGCGGAGCGGGTGCGCTTGACCAGGTCGAGGTAGCTCGGGGCGAAGTAGAGACGGGTGACCGACTTGGCCGCAAGTGCCGCGTCCACCCGGCTCCAGAGGGGCGCCTTCGACGGGGCCGGGTTGTTGATCCGGTCACGGTCGGCTGGGCTGAGGCTGCCGAGGTTGACGGTGATCGTCCGGTTTGCGTAGTCCTTGAACGAGATCGTCGGGCAGGGGGTTGGGGCTGAGGTGGGCCGACGGGTGGGAGCGCACTCGGTGTCGTGCTGGGGCCAGTACTGCCTGAAGTTCGGCTCGTTCCAGATCTGCCAAGCGGCGATCGGACTCTCCTTGCCGGCAGGCAGCATCGATCCGCCGGGGCCGTAGCGCTGGGCGAGCCCCTTGGCGAACGACGCGAGCTGATCGAAGTCCTTCGGGATCTGCATCGTCAGTCCGGTGGTGGGGCCGGTCGGGTAATTGGCGAGGTCGGCTGCCCAGCGCGGGGCGTTGAGCAGGATTGGAACGAGCTTGATGCCGTTGAGGGCGGCGGAGTCGACCACACTGGAGAGGACCCGGAGGCACCAGGGCGCGCCGCCGGAAGGGTCCTCTGTGCAGTCGGTGCCTCGGCGGCTCTCGGGAACCGCTGCCCAAGTCGCGTAGGGCTGGATGCTCGACCAGTAGACGGGGAACCGGAAGGTCTCGACGCCGTTCGCCTTCGCCGTGGCGAATTCCTGCGCGATGCTGACGCCGGCGGAATCGAGGTCGGCTGGGTCCTCCATGTGGATCCCGAGAAAGCCGGCCGGAACCGACGCTGCGGGAGCCGCTGCCGGGAATGCAAGGACCGCACTGGCGAAAGCGGCGAGGGCCATAAGGCGGGACATTGAGCTGACGCGACTCATTCGGCAGGCATCGTAAACGCGCTGCTTCGGAGCGCGCAACCGGTTTGGAACAGGTTTTACCAACGCCATGAGTGCATTGTTGCGAACCTTCCCGGTAGAGGTTCCGGTTGGATTGCGGCGACGCTGGAGCGGGGACCGGTAGCGTCTCCGGAGTGGATCGGCCGACCGGACTGAAGCGTTACGGGCGGGTCGCTCTGGTCCATGACTTCCTGCTCGACCTGCGCGGCGGGGAGAGGGTGTTCCTCGCGGTGTGCGACCTGTTCCCCGAAGCCGACCTGTTCAGTCCCGTTTACGACCCGGCCGGGACTGAGGGCAGGTTCGCTGCAAGGGGGGTGACCTCATCTTTCCTCAACCGCCTGAGGCCGAACTCCTCGAACTTCCGGGCGCTCCTGCCGCTCTACCCGGGGGCTGTCGAATCGCTGGACATGAGCGGGTACGACCTGATCCTCAGCAGTTCCAGTGCCTGGTCGCATGGGGTGGTCGCCCACCCTGGCCAGAGGCATCTCTGTTACTGCCACAACCCGTTTCGCTACGCATGGGACCAGCGCGACGAGGCGACGCGCGGGCGTGGACCGCTCAGCAGCGCAGTGCTGGGACGGGTGCTGGCGGACTGGCGCCAGTGGGATCGCGAGGTGTCGGTCGAGGTCGATCGCTACATCGCTAACGGAGCGATCACTCGCGAGCGGATCGCACGTTGTTTCGGCAGGTCGTCGGGGCTCGTCCATCCGCCGGTCGACGTGGGTCGCTTCCAGCCGGGGGACCGGGGAAACGCCTTCGTGGTCCTCTCGGAGCTGATGCCGCACAAGCGGATCGACCTCACCGTCCAAGCCTGTTCGCGCCTCGGTCGCGGCCTGACCGTCATTGGCGACGGCCCCGACCTCGAGCGGCTCCGCTCGTTCGCCGGACCCGACGTCGAGTTCACGGGGCGGATTCCGGACGCCGAGGTGGCCGACCGGCTCGCAGGGTCGGCGGCCCTGATCCAGTGCGCAACCGAGGAGTTCGGGATTGCCTCGGTCGAGGCTCAGGCAGCCGGGATCCCGGTGCTGGCACTGGGCCAGGGGGGAGCGCTGGAGACTGTCGAGCCGGGGCTGACCGGCGAGCACTTCGAGCGCCCCGAGCTGGACTGCCTCGTCGACGCGCTCGAGCGGTTCGATCCCGACAGGTACGGGGCCGAGGCGTGCCGCGAGCAGGCCGCGAAGTTCTCGCGCTCGGCATTCGCGCTCGGGCTCGGGAGGGAGATCGAGCTGATGGTCGATGGGCCGCCGGCCCCGAGGGAGCGACTCGCCCGGAGACCGGGAGTCCGCTCGACTGCCGGTCTGCGTAGGATCCTGCGCCGTGAAGCCACCTGAGGAATCCGAAGAGCTCAGCGCTCTGCGCCGAGCAGCCATCGATGCCGCACGTACTTACGCAGATGCGGCGATGGCGGAGGTCGAGTTCGTCGCCGGTGAGACGACCGTCAGCGTCGGCCACAGGGTTATCGGCTCGTCCGAACTCGGCAACGCCGTGGATGCCGTGCTCGATGGCTGGCTGACCGAGGGGCGCTGGGCCCAACGCTTCCGCGAAATGCTGCCGAAGGCGACGGGCCGGTCCGCCAACGTGATCGTCGGGTCCGGATCACAGGCAAACCTGCTGGCCGTCGCGGCCCTGCGCAGTCACTTGATCGACTCGCCGCTCCAACCCGGTGACGAGGTAATCACCCCGGCAGTGGGATTCCCGACGACCGTCAACCCGATCTACCAGCAGGGACTCGTCCCCGTCTACGTCGATGTCGAGCCAGACACCCTCAACCCGAGCATGGAGATGATTGAGCAGGCGATCGGGCCGAAGACACGGGCGATCGTTGCAGCGCACTGCCTCGGCAACCCGTTCGACGGGCCTGCGGTGGAGGCGCTCTGCGCGGAACGGGGCATCCACCTGATCGAGGACTGCTGTGACGCTCTCGGTTCAACGATCGGTGGCAGGCTGGTCGGGACTTTCGGCAAGGCTTCCACCTACTCGTTCTACCCGGCGCATCACATGACGACCGGTGAGGGCGGTGCGGTCGCGACCGAGGATCAGGGCTGGACGAGAGCCGTCGCATCGCTCAGGGAGTGGGGCAGGGACTGCTACTGCCCGCCCGGGGTCAACAACGCCTGTGGGCACAGGTTCGAAGGCCAGTACGGGGAGATGCCCGACGGATACGACCACAAGTACGTCTTCAGTCACCTCGGGTTCAACTTCAAGGTCACCGACATGCAGGCCGCCATCGGCCTCGCGCAGCTCGATCGGGTCGAGGGTTTCCACCAAGCGAGGCGTGCGAACTTCGCCCTGATCGACTCCGGGCTGCGGGAGCTCGAGGACCGGCTGGTCCTGCCCCGCACTCTTCCCGGGGCGGATCCGTCGTGGTTCGGCTATCCGTTCACCCTGCGCAACGGCGACAGCGCGACTCGCCGCAAGCTCCAGATCTTCCTCGAGGAGCGGGCGATCGATTCACGGTTGCTGCTTGCCGGGAACATGACCCGCCAGCCCGCCTACCTGCCGCTCAACCACCGGATCAGCGGTGAGCTCACCGGGGCCGACCTCGTCACCGACGGATCCGTCTGGGTCGGGTGCCACCCGGGACTCAGTCGCCCGATGGTGGAGTTCCTCGTCGAGTCGCTGCACGAGTTCTTCCGCTCACACTGATCGCCGCGACGTTCCGGCGGGCAGTGATCAGCTCGCGCATCACCGGGAACAGAACCCTCAGCATCGACAGCCGTGATCCCTCGCGGTCGTCCCACACGATCCCGACCTCGGTCACGCTGAATCCCAGCGCCCTCGCGAGGGCCAAGGCCTCGGCGTCGAACGTCCAGCCGTCGAGGACGAGAGCGGGGAAGACGGCATCCGCAGCTTCTGCCGTCCAGAGCTTGAAGCCACAGAAGCGGTCCCGTGTCGGCTCCCTCAGCAGGATCCGACACAGGGCTTGGAATGACGATCCGGCGATCCGCCTCATCAACGGCTGGCGGTGGCCGATCCGGGCCCCGGCTCCCAGCCTTGAGCCGACCACCACCTCGGCGCCATTGGCAATCAGGCGGAGCATCTCCGGAAGGCTGACGAGCGAAGGGGCGCAGTCGGCGTCGCAGTGGAGCTTGAGCTGCCCTTGGGACTGGGCCATCCCGCGCCGCACCGACCAGCCTTTGCCGCGGTTGGTCTCGTTGACCAGGACCCGGACCCTGTCCAGGCCCAGGCCCTCGACTGCGGCGACAGTGCCGTCGGTCGAGGCGTTGTCGACGACGATGATCTCGAAGTCCATTCCCGCCGATTGGCACCAGCCGTGGACCGAGTCGACGGTGTGGGCGATTCCCTCCTCCTCGCAGAAGGCAGGGATCACGACAGAGATGTCGGGTGTCGCAGCGGGCACGACCTGATGGTATTTGGACCGGGCGCTGCGGACCACCGATGCCTCTTCGCGCCCGGGTCGTTACGCTTCAGCGCGATGGGGGGAAAGACTTCCGGGACTATCGACTGCCGGATCTGTGACGGCATGGCCGTCCTGCTCTACGAGGGCACGGTGAGCGGCGCCGATTCCGCTGCCATGGCTCCTTCACAACACGAGGGCGGAAAGTACGGGGATCTCTACCGCTGCCGCGATTGCGGGACTGTGATCCAGCCGATGCTGCCGACAGGCGACTCGCTCCACGACCTCTACCGGGGAATGAGCGACACCGCCTACCTCGCCGAGGAGGAGGGTCGCCGCCTGACCGCCCGCAGGCTGCTCGAGATGATCGCCGCCTACAACCCCTCGGGACGGTTGCTCGACGTCGGCTGCGGTCACGGACTGCTGCTCGACGAGGCCAAGGCGATGGGCTATGAGACCCTCGGGCTGGAGCTGAGTTCGGCCAACGCCGCACACGCCCGCGACGAACTGGGCCTCGACGTGAGGGAAGTAGGTCTTGAGGATTTCGCCGACCCGGACGGTTTCGACGTCGTGGTCCTGGCTGACGTGATCGAGCACCTCGCCGATCCCAAGTCCGCGATCGACCAGTGCCGCGAGCTCCTCGCGCCCGGTGGGCTGCTGTGCGTGGTGACGCCGGATCCCTCGTCGCTGACTGCTCGGCTGGCGGGGCGCCGCTGGTGGGGATTCGTTCCGGCCCACACATTCCTGCTTCCGCGGCTGACGCTGAGCGAGTTGCTGAGCGCCACCGGCCTTATCGTCAGCGAGAACACCGACCTCGTGCGTTCGTTCGCCTTCTCGTACTGGGTCGAGGGTCTGGCCGACCGAGGGGGACCGCTCGCACTCCTGCGGCCAATAGCCTCGTCGCCGCTCGGCAGGAGGATGTTCTCGATGCCGTTGCGCGACGAGACCGTCGTCTTCGCCCACAGGACCGAGCCGAAGCTCTCGCCGACTCCGCTGATGAGCGACCGTGGGCGGGACAAGAAGGTCCACGTCGTACTTCCCGCCTACAACGCCGCCAAGACCGTGCCGCTGGTCGCCCAGGAACTCCCGAAGGACGAGGGGGACCGGGCTCTGTTGGTGGACGACGCCGGAAGCGACAACACCGAAGAAGTCGCTCTCGCCGAGGGATTCGACGTTCTCAGACACCCTAAGAACAGGGGCTACGGAGCCAACCAGAAGACCTGCTACGCGAGGGCGGCAGTGGATGGAGCCGACATCGTCGTGATGGTCCATGCGGACAACCAGTACGACCCCGCGCTGCTGGCCGAGATGGTCAGGCCGATCGAGGAGGGGCGCGCTGACTGCGTGATTGGATCGAGGATGCTCGACGACCAGACGATCGCCGGCGGGATGCCTCGCTGGAAGTGGGTCGGCAACAAATTCCTGACCTGGTGCGAGAACCGGGCCTTCCGCAGGGACTACTCCGAATATCACACCGGGTACCGGGCGTTCTCGGTGGAGCTGCTCGAGAGGATCGCCTTCCTCCGTAACGACGACGAGTTCGTCTTCGACCAGGAGATCTTCGCCCAGCTTACGGCGAGCGGCGCGAGGGTGGTCGAAATCGCGATCCCGACCCGCTACTTCCTCGAGGCGTCGAGCGTTTCGTTCCGGACCAGCGTCAAGTACGGACTGTTGACACTCAAGGTCCTGTGGCGTTTCCGCCGGGACGAGCGGCGCCGTGACTGGCCGCTTCTGCGGCCACCGGCCGGCCGCCTCCGCCGAACCGAATCGGCAGACGCGCGAAGCGTCGGCTGACCGTACCCCCGGACCAATGGCCACCGAGAGCGACGAGGATGCCGTGTCGGAGGCCGAGCGTCCGGAGTCGCACGGCTTGGATGCCGGACTCTCCGCGGCGGTGGAGTCCGAAGCGCCCGATCCGGTCGAGCTGATCGACGAGGAGGACCTGCCGGAGACGACCCGCGGGCCGCTCGACCTGTGGGAGTGGCTGATGTTCGCAGGCATCGCACTGCTCTCGATGGCCGTGCTCGGACCGCTTCTCTTGAAGGGACGCGAGCTCAGCGGCTCTGACGGGCTCTTCCCGCCCGACCAGCTCCAGTACCTGACCTGGATCCGTCAGGCAGGAGCCCACTGGCTGATCGGCAACGAGTTCGACTTCAGGGCCGACCACCGTGTCTTCTTGCATCCCGGCTTCCTGATCTCCGGCCTCGTGCACCGCTGGACGGGGGCGTCGATCCCGCTCTCGTACTGGGGAGTTTGGAAGCCGATCGCAGTGCTGGTCGTTTTCTTCGGGTGCCGCCAGTACATCCGCAGGCTCGTTCCTGCCGGTTGGCCGGCTCGGGTCGCCCTGTTCATTGCGCTGTTCGCCGTGATGCCGTGGAGCGCGCTCGCAAAGCAGGTCGGCGCCGGACCCCAGCGGATGTACACGTTCGACTTCATCTCCGGCGAGATGTGGACGGGGCAGACCCTCCTCGGTTACATGATGACGGCGGTTGCCGTGTACATGGTGCCGCTGGTCCTGCTCGGCGTCGAGCGGGCTCGTGGCGGGGGCAGCCGCTGGCTGCTGGCAGTTGCTTCGCTTGGCGCCCTCCTGATCATGTGGCTCCAGCCATGGCAGGGAGCGGAGCTGGTGATCGTGATCATCGCCGTCGAGCTCTGGCGGCGGTTCCGCCACGGAGTCAAGCTCGACTACTCGCTCGTCTGGGTCTGCGCCGCGGCAGCACTGCCCGCGTTCTACTACCTCTGGCTCGGGACGTTCGACCAGTCTTGGAACCTCGCCGGTCAGGTCAACCGGGCCGGCGCCCAGCCTCTTTGGGAATGGCCGCTGTGGGCCATAGCACTGAGCGTCGGGCCGCTGGCGATCCCGGCCGCTTTCGCCCTCCGCGGGAAGGTCACCGGTTGGCAATCGGTCGCAGTCAGGGTCTGGCCGTTGGCGATCGCGATCGTCTACCTCGGGCCGTTCGGCACCTTCCCCTACCACGCGTTCCAAGGCCTGACTGTGCCGCTTGCGGTCCTTGCCGTGCAGGGCCTCACGACCCGCAGGCCCTCCTGGGTGCCACGCCCGAGGGCGTGGTGGGTTGTGCCGGCGCTTCTGTTCCTCACGGTCCCCGGGACCCTGCACAAGCTGCGGCTCGTGAGGGACAACATCCACCATGTCGCATACCCGTACTACATCTTCGACGGTGAGAAGCGGGCGCTTCGCTTCCTGGAAGACAACCCCAAACCGGGTGGGGTGCTGACAAGTACCTACGGCGGACTGCTGGTTCCACCGCACGCCGGCAGGGAGGTCTACATCGGACCCTTCTCGTGGACTCCTTCGTGGGACCTGAGAGCCCAGGTGACGGGCGTCTTCTTCGCCGACCAGCTCGGGACCCGCGCTGCCCGGAAGTTCGTCCGCTCGACCGGGGCAAAGTTCGTCTTCCAGGAATGCCAGGGTCGGATCCAGCCGCCGAGGTCGCTTGACAGGCAACTCGGGCCGCTGATCGAGAGTACGCACGACTTCGGTTGCGCGAGGGTCTACATCCTCAAACCGAACGCGCGTCAGGAGCGTGTCAGCTCGCGGGTGGGGGTATCCGATTGAGCGTCCCTGAGCGCGACCCCCGCAGTCTGTTCAAGCTCGACTGGTTCGAGCTGCTGGTGCTGGTGATGGTGGCGTGCCTGTCGATGGTGGTCCTGGCATACCTGTTGGCTATCGGCCGGATCCCGACAGGAGCCGATGGCGTGTACCCGGTGGACCAGCTCCAGTACCTCACCTGGGTGCGGCAGGCATCGGAGCACTTCCTGATCGGTAACGAGTTCGACATGAAGGGGGATTACAGGGTGTTCCTGCACCCGGGATTCCTGCTCTCGGGGATGCTGCACAGGGTCACGGGTCTGTCGCTCCAGGCCTCGTACGCGGGGCTGTGGAAGCCGGTGTCCGTGCTCGTCGTGTTCTTCGGTGCGCTTGCGTATGCCCGGCGGCTGCTTCCCCCCGGTTGGCCGGCCAGGGTGGGACTCGTCCTCGCGATCTTCGCGATCCCACCGTGGGGAGCGTTTCTCAAGCTCGGAGACCTTGCGTCCCCGCTGACGATCTTCCGGCTGGACTTCTTCTCTTGGGAGACGTGGTCCGGGAACTACCTGCAGGGCTACTCGATGACCGCGATCGCTGTGTTCTCGGTGCCGCTCGTGCTGCTCGGGGTAGAGAGGGCGCGGGCAGGCTCAAATCGATATCTGGCAGCCTCGGCCGCCGGGGCCCTGCTGGTTACCTGGCTGCAGCCGTGGCAGGGAGCGGAACTGCTGTTCGTGATCGTCGGAGTCGAAGCTTGGCGTTGGTGGAGGCAGGGAGAAAGGGCAGATCCGAGGCTGTTCGCCGTTGTTGTTGCGGGCACCGTTCCTGCTGCTTACTACTGGGTGTTGTCGAAGCGTGACCCCTCGTGGGAGTTGGCTGGAATCGCCAACGCCGCCCATGCGAGTCCGATGTGGCACTGGCCGCTCTGGCTGATCCTGATCTCGATCCTGCCCTTGGCGCTGCCGGCGGCACTTGCCTTCCGGGCAAGGGACAACGATTGGCAGAACCTGGCCGTGCGTTTCTACCCGTTCGCGATCGCGCTCGTCTACCTGCTCCCGGTCGGGACGTTCCCCTTCCATTCGGTTCAGGGACTGACCATTCCTTTGGCGATGCTTGCCGTCCAAGGCATGACCAAGTGGCGGCCGAGCAGGATCCCTCGGCCGCGCGCCGTTTGGGTGGTGCCGGCGGTCGCTCTGCTGATAGTGCCCGGCACGATTCACCGGACCTGGAGCGGATGGGACAGCATCCAGCGAGTGGCCTTCCCTTGGTACATCGAGAGTGGTGACCAGAGAGCACTCGATTTCCTCGAGAACGATCCCCGGCCCGGCGTGGTCTTCGCTGGAGAATGGTCCGGTCCGCTGATTCCCGCTGAGACCGGGCGGGAGGTGTACCTCGGAATGACCTCCTGGACCCCCAGCTACGACAAGCGGGCCCTCCTCGTGACTGCGGTTCTGAGCGGGAAGTTCGGCAAGGACAAGCTGAGCTCGAAGCAGATCCGGACCTTCATGGCCGCAGTCGGTGCGAGGTTCATCTTCCAGCCCTGCGTCGCAGCGACGAGCAACTTCGGGATGCACACGACGGCGAGCCGGCGCCTGCTCGACCGCGATCTCGGCCCGTTGCTCGAGGAACGGCGCGATTTCGGCTGCGCCCGCGTCTACGTGCTGCGTTCCACTCCGGCATCCGAGCGCGTTGGACGCGCGGTGGGCCTCGGTTAGGGATGAGCGCGACCGCTTCGGCTCCGGGGGTTGGATCGCGTCCAAGGCGGTTGTTCGGACTCGATTGGTTCGAAATGCTCGTCCTGCTGGGCTGCGTGGCAACGTCCTTCGCGGTGATTGGACCGCTCCTGGCAACAGGTCGCCATCTCACGGGGGGCGACGGTCTCTACCCGGTCGATCAGCTCCAGTACCTCAGCTGGATCAGGCAGGCGGCCGATCACGGGCTGATCGCCAATCGGTGGGACATGGCGCCGGACACCCGCGTGTTCCTCCACCCTGCATGGCTGATCTCGGGCGGCGCCGCCCATTGGCTCGGCTTGCCGATCGAGTTCTCGAACTTCGCGATCTGGAAGCCCGTCTCGATCCTGGTCGCGTTCATAGCCTGCCGGCAGTACACGAGGCGGATGCTCAAGCCGGTCTGGCCCGCCCGAGTGGGTCTCGTGCTGGCGCTGTTCACGCTCGTCCCGGCCAGCACTGTTCTCGGGTTCTTCGGGGCTGGATCGAATCTCCGCTACAACCTCGACTTCATCACGTCGGAGATGTGGCCCGGCCAGCAACTGATCGGATACGAGGTCGGTGCCATCGCTGTATTCCTCGTTCCGTTGATCCTGCTTGGGCTCGAGCGCTCGCGCGGCACTGCGAGGGTGGGCCTCCTCGCAGTCTGTTCCGCCGGGGCGTTGCTCGTCACTTGGCTCCAGCCTTGGCAGGGGGCGGAACTCGTCATCATCGTCTGCGCCACCGAGCTGTGGCGATGGTGGAGGAACAACGAGCGCCCTTGGCTGCCGATGCTGGCTGTCCCCGTTCTCGGCACCCTGCCGGCTATCTACTACTTCGTCCTCGAGCAGACCGATCCAGCTTGGCAGCTCTATGGCAAGGAGAACTCGGCAACCGCCAACCCGATCTGGGACTGGTCTTGGTGGGCCGTGGCAATCTGCCTGCTCCCGCTTGCCCTGCCGGCTCTCCTTGGTTTATGGCGCAAGGCGTCGGACTGGCAGGGAACCGCCGTGAGGATCTGGCCGATTGCGGTTGCGTTCGTCTATCTGCAGCCCAGTGGGACGTTTCCCTTCCACGCGGTGCAAGGCCTTTCGATCCCGCTCGCCGTTCTGGCGGTCCAAGGACTGACCACAAACCGCCCGAGCCGGGTTCCCGCGCCACGCTGGTGGTGGGTTGTTCCGGCACTCCTGATCCTGGCCATTCCGGGGCCGATCCACCGGCTGAGGATGGCGAAGACGAACGTCGATACCCGGTTGTTCCCCTATGAGTTCGGCCCCGGTGAGCGCGAAGCGCTCGACTGGCTGAATTCCGAGCCGACTCCGGGAGCTGTGCTTGCCGAGGCATACGGTGGGCTGCTCGTTCCGGCGTTCGCTGGTCGGGAGGCCTACATGGGCACGCCGTCGCTCACCCGGGATTACAAGCTGAGGCAGGGGGCCATGTTCATCCTGCTCTACGGCAACATGAAGCCGACTGCGGCGCGTGAGTTCGTCCGCGCATCGGGCGCTCGCTTCATCTTCCTCAGCTGCCAGCCGGGCGAGAGGCCTCAGCGCGACCTCTCGCCGGTGCTCGGCCCGCTCGTCCAGCGCAAGCTTGCCTTTGGGTGTTCCCGTGTCTATGTGCTCAAGCCGACCCCTGCTTCCCGGAAGCTGCAAACGGCCTCAGGGCGAACGCTCGAACAGCTGCTCAAGCCTTGATGCCACCTGATCGGGGCTGTGGAGTAGCCGTGCCCGCGCTGCCCCGGACTCTCCCATCCGGTCGAGATCGCGGGCGGGCATCGCGAGCAGTTCCCTCGCTGCGGCGGCAATCGATCCGGGGTCACCGGGGGTAGCGAGACGACCGCAGTCCTCGGTCACGAGTTCCGGAATCCCCGGCTGCGAGGTCGACAGGATCGGCAGTCCCGCAGCCATGGCCTCGACTATCGCGGTTGGGCGCCCGTCGCGATCCCCGTCGGTTGCGGTCCTGGGAGTGAGGGCGAACAGGGAGGCGGCTCGCATGGCATCCGCGACACGCCCGTGCTCAAGCGGTCCGATCAGTTCGACGAGCGCACCGCTCCCCTTCACCTGTTCTTCGAGGTCCCCGCGCAACGGCCCGTCGCCGATTATCTGGAGCGGACGCCCGCCAAGGGCGCCGGCTGCTGCGCAATCGATCAAATCATCGAACCCCTTCTTTTCAACGAGGCGACCCACCGCCAGCACCGGTCCGTCGTGCTCGCGCTTCCCGTCGCGAGCGAATGCCTCGACGTCGACCGCCACCCCGATCTCGACAATCGAGGCCGATCGGTCAGGTGCCGCCGCCCGGAGTTGCTCAGCGACGTGGCCGCTGCAGGCCCTGACGAAAGTGGCGGCCCGGATGTTGACCGCAAGCGCGGCGGGATCGGAGTAGGCATCGGCTCCGTGAGCGGTGAAGGAAAACGGGCGGGAGCTCAGCGCGGCGAGCAGTCGAGCGATGTCGGCTGCCTCCGTTGCGAAGTGAGCGTGGATGTGATCGCTCGCGATGGCGGCCGAACGAAGGGGGCCAGCCGAAGCAGGCCGCGCAGGCGCCTCGATCCACCCGGCGGTGGCCACGATGCCTCGCGCGTGAGCTGCCGCCCGACTGCGCCGGGAGCCGAGGCTGCCGCTTTGCCCGCCTCGATCAGGCGTTCACGGGCGCCGAACTGAGTCGTCCAGAGGGCGGGTGCCGGGGCGTCACCTCCCAGGCCGGGGGCGATGGCGGCAACCGACACATCGACCCCGGCTGCGATCAGCGCCTCGATCTCCTTGACGACAAATGTCTGCGAAAGCTCCGGGTAGCGCTCGAGGACATAGAGCACCTTCATCTCAAGTCCCTGCTGTCGGGGTCGGTGCCAGTCCTCTGGTCCTGACATAACTGAGCGCCTCGTTGAGAAGCCTGCGTTCAAGTGTGATCGTCAGGGCGACGTAGGCGGCGACGTAGAGAACCAGCTGGGCGAGCGAGACGGCCAGATCGCGTGGGTCGGATCCCTCGAACAGGCGCCAGCAAATCACAGGCACGCAGGCGAGAAGGGGCGGCACGAAGGCGCGCCCTGCCAGTCGGGCGATCCGAACTGAGGGCAGGAGGTTGCGCATGTAGGCCCAACGAAGCCCTCCGGCCACGATGTTCACAGCGAACAGGCCCCATCCGAACCCGCTGGCTCCAAATGCCAGAAGGAGGGGAAGCGGCGCCGCCAGGAAGGCGAACAGGCCGGCGATTGCGTAGACGGTCTGGGGGCGGGTGCGCCCGACTGCCCGATGGAAGGCAGTCCAGTTGAAGCCGAGCTGGTAGATCGCGGTCGAGACCCCGATCAGCTGGATCAGGGCGGTCGCCGGGATCCACTTCTCTCCGAGTGCGTGGGCGATCAGGTCTGGAGTGAACAGGGCGAGGATCGCCCCGAAGGGAAGTGCCCACATCGCTGTCAGGCGGTTGCTCTTCTCGAACGCCTCTGCCATGCGGGCCGGCTTGTCGGCGATCGCGCAGATCGCGGGGTAGATCGTCTGGGTTATCAGCTGGTCCGCCCGGTCGGCGTAACGGGTCAGGGTCACGGCGAGAGTCAGGTAGCCGACGCCAGCCAGCCCGAGCTTGGCCTCGAAGGCGAAGGTCTGGCCCTGGCGGATCATGAGCCCGCAAACCGCTGCGAGGAAGATTGGCGCGCTGAAGGTCAGGTATCGGCGCGCGGCCTTCCCGTGCAGCTTGATCCGCAGCGGGTACGGACTGATCACTGCAGCCATCACTGCGGCGGCCGCGTTCCCCGTCAGGGCGCCGATCACCAGCGACCATGCACCGAGATCGGCCAAGAGTGCAGCGACGGTTGCGATCAGGGTCACGGCCGGGACGATCGCCTGTAGGGCGCGCTGGCGGACGAAATCCATCCGCCTGAGGAACACCCATGCCGGTGCCTGAAGCGCGAACAGGATCGGCAGCAGGGAGAGGGCGAGCATCAACGGAACGAGCGAGCTGTCCCCGTAGAGGCTGCCGACCAGCGGAGCGAGGGCGGCTGTCATCAGGGCGAACCCGGCGGAGAGGGCGAGGTCGAGGGTGAAGGCGTGCTGGAAGGCCTCGACCTGATCCTCTTGCTCCTGCTGGACGAAGGCCTCGTCGATGCCGATTTGCTTGAGCGAGAGGAGGGTCATCACAGTCACCGAGACGATCCCGTACAGCCCCACTTGATCGGCGTCGAGCAGCCTCGCGACGACGACGGCCTGGACTACGCCCAGTGACTCGACTGCGATCAGGAACGCCCCGTTGATGATCGCGCCGCGAGCGGCCCTGCTTCGAAGCTCGCTGCGGGGAAAGGCAAAGCGTTCGTTCGCCATCGAGTGCGGAGCGTACCGCTGCCGACCAACGGCGCCCCGCTCTATTGTCCATGTCGTGAGGGGGCGAGATGCTGCCGGCGAAGCGACCGGGGGAGACGACGGACGCGGGTCCGCAGCCCGTCCGGCGGTAAGCGTCGTCGTAGCGACCCGGGACCGGCGCCAACGGCTCGGGCGGCTTCTCGACGCGCTCGAGGCCCAGACCGTGGGCCGCAGCTCGTTCGAATTGATCGTGATCGACGACGGGTCTGCAGACGGGACATCCCAACTCCTCGAGGGGAGGGTCGAGCGGCTGATCCGCCACGAGCAGTCAACCGGGCCGGCGATTGCCCGCCAAGCAGGTTGGCAGGCTTCGCGCTCGGATCTGATCGCCTTCACCGACGATGACTGCAGGCCCGAGCCCGACTGGCTCGAGCGTGCCCTGGTCGCTCATCGGGATGCTCCGGGTTCGATCGTCCAAGGTCAGACGAGGCCCGATCCGGAGGAAGCCCACCTGCTTCCCGATCCGCTCTCGCGGTCGATCCGCGTCGATGGGCTCGGCCCGTTCTTCCAAACCTGCAACGTCTTCTACCCCAAGGCCCTCTTGGAACTGACCGGGGGTTTCGACCCGACGATCCCTCGCCCCTCGGTCGAGGATGCCGACCTCGCCATGAGGGCGCTCGCCACCGGCTGCGGTGCCGTCTACGCCGAGGATGCGGTAGTCAACCACGCAGTCGAGGTCCAGCCGCTCGCACATGCCGTGAGAGGGGCGAGGAGGTGGGCCTCCCTCATTCCACTGGTTGAACGCCACCCCGAACTCCGCAGCGCCTTCCCCTGGCGGGGGTTGGTTTGGCGGGAGACCCATGCACGACTCCTGCTGGCGATCGCCGGGCTCGGCCTTGCCGGAGCCACAGGACGCAAGGCTTTCCTCCTCTGGGTGATTCCCTACCTGACACTCAGGCATGGCTGGTATCCGGTCTCGCTCCTGAGGACCCTGCGGACGCTTCCCAAGGTTGCCCCGGTCGATCTCGCCGAGATCGCCGTTCTCGCCAAGGCGAGCGTCGAGGGAAGGCGGATGCTCCTCTAGTGCCCGCCCCGGTGCTCTCGGTCGTCGTTCCGACGCGCGACCGGGCTGCTCTGCTCGAGCGCTGCCTCGACGCGCTCGCCGCTGGCAGGGCTGGCTGCGGCGAGCCGGTCGAGATCCTCGTGGCCGACGACTGCTCGGTCGACTCGACTCCTGACCTGCTCGCAGCCCGTCCCGACGTTCTCGCAATCAGGCTCGATCAGCCGAGTGGCAGCAGCGCCGCCCGGAACGCCGCTCTCGAACGGATCTCGGCACCTCTGGTCCTGTTCATCGACGACGACATCGTTATTGGCGACGGCCTGCTCGAGCGCCATCTCGAGCATCACCGCGACCACGCCGAGGTTGAGGCCGCGCTCGTTGGCCTCGTCACGTGGAGCCGTGAGAAGCCGATCACCGCTCACATGAGGTGGCTGGAGCGTGGCGGCCCGCTGTTCGCATTCGACACGATCGCCGACCCGGACACGGTTGATCCGAGCCACTTCTGCACTGCCAACGTGAGCGTCAAGGCGAGCCTGCTCGATCGGGTCGAAGGGCCCTTCAACCCATCGCTGAAGCGCTTCACCGACGTCGAGCTGGGGGCGAGGCTCGCCGAGCAGGGAATGCGGCTGCGCTATGACTCGGAGGCGGTCGGCTGGCACCTGCGTCACGACACCCCACGGAGCACCGATGACCGGATGAGGGTGGTCGGGGAAGCTTCGTTGGAGCTTGACCGCCTCCATCCGGGATTGGCGCCGCCCGCCGGGCCGGACTCGACCGCCACGATGATCAAGGCGACGATCGCGAAGCTGGTCTCCCCGATCGCACCGCTCCTCCCCGAGAGAACGGCCGACCGGATCTGGTCGGCCCGCGCGGCCTGGGCTTATGCAGAGGGTCGCAGAGGGGCAGGGGGCTGAGCGCGATGCGCGGACTCCTGAGCAGGGGCGAGATGCTTCTGGGAATCGCTTACGCGGCGGTGGGCTTCGCGATCCTCGCTGCCCTGCTCGCGAGTGGGAATACCCTGACCGGGGGCGAGAACGCGGTCGCGGCCGACCAGCTCCAATACCTGTCGTGGGTCGTGTCCGCATCGCACAACTGGACGATCGACAGCCTCTGGACGATCCCGCCCCAGGAAGGTAGTGCCTTCTTCCACCTTGGCTTCCTCACCTCGGGCCTGCTGCACAAGGCCGGCCTCGGGGTAATCGCCTCCTACCAAGTCTGGAAGCCGGTCTCGATCGCGGTCATCTTCATCGCGTTCCTGCTCTACGTCAGGAGGCTGCTGCCGGCCGGAGGACAGCGGACGGCAGCGCTCGCCCTCGGCCTGTTCGGATTGAGCCCGGCCGGAGCGATCATCGGCTTCAACCAGCTTGCGACCGAGCGAGGCCTGCAGAGCGACCTCGAGTTCGCGGCAGGTGAGCTGTTCGCGCCCTCGTGGCAGTGGGGCTACATGATGACCGCGATCGCAGTTGGGCTGATGGTCCTCGGGCTGCTCGTGGCCGAGCGGGCGCTGAGGGCGGAGAAGCCGGCGGGAAGAATCGTCGCCGCTTCGGCGATCGCCCTGTTCTGCTCTTGGCTCCAGCCCTGGCAGGGTGCCGAGCTGCTCGGCGCGATCGTGATCTGCGACCTCGTGGCCCCTGGGCGGATCGGTCGGTGGGCTGCGCTCCGGCGCCACCTGCCGGTGTTTGCGGCTGCAGTGATCCCGCTCGTCTACTACCGCTGGCTCGAGGGCACCGACGACGTCTGGAACATCGCCGGCGAGGCCAACAACGGGATCGCGCTTTGGTCGCCGTGGGTCTGGATCCTGACGCTCGGCGTGTACCTGCCGGCGCTGCCCGTCTGGCTGTCGAAGCCTCGCGACTGGCAGCAGACCGCGCTCAGGGCGGTCCCGGCGCTGATGCTCGCTCAGTACTCGTTCATCGCGATCGCCGAGGTCGGCACTTTCCCGTTCCACGCGATCCAAGGAATGGGCCTGTTCCTCGGGATCATGCTCGTCCAGGGAATGCTGCGCATCCGCCCGGCCGAGTGGTGGGGGGGGCGGGTGCCGTTGGCGGTTGGGCTCTGTGCACTCCTATGCGTGCCCGGGACGCTCCACAGGATCAACCTGATGCGGCTCGACATCCAGCGCTCGGCTCAGCCCTACTTCCTCGAGGATGGGGAGGACGGAGCTCTTGAGAGGATCCGATCGGCGCCGGGCTCGGGTGGAGTGCTGGCTCCGATCAAGACGGCACTCAGCGTTCCCTCGCACACAGAGCGCCCGGTCTGGGTCGGACAGATCTCGTGGACCCCGGACTTCCGTGAGCGGGTGGCGGCGGCTGAGAACCTCTTCAACGGCAAGCTGTCCCCGGCCGAGGCCCGCCTGCTCGTCGACGGAAGCGGCGCCCGCTTCCTGCTCTCCGATTGCGGACACCGGGCTGACCTCAGGCCGGTCCTCGGCGCCCGGGTCGTCACCTTCAAGCGATACGGCTGTGCGGCCATCTACGAACTGCGTGGAGGGTGGCGATGACCGCGTTGGCTCTCCCGAGGACCCGGCCCAACGTTCGCCGACTGCTTCCCGGGGTCGGCATCTGGCTGGCGGGAGTCGCCGTCGGGGCGCTGAGCCTGCGCAACTGGATCCAACTCAACGACGAGGGGTTGATGCTTCAGGCGGCGGCCCGGATCGCCGAGGGGCAGGTTCCGTACCGCGACTTTTGGTGGTTCTACCCGCCGGGGCAGCCCTACCTGCTGGCGCTTGTCTGGAAGGTGACCGGTCCCTCGCTGATCGGCTGGCGGGTCGTCCGCCTGCTGGCCGACGCCACCGTTGCGCTGTTGGCATGGCGGCTCGCTCGTAGGCGGTCGGGACCCGTCCCCGCCCTCGGCGCATGGCTCGCGGCGATTCTCGCGGTCACCAGTGCGACAGGCCCGCATCCCTACCCGCTGGCGATGGCGTTCGCCCTTTCGGCGCTCCTGTTGGTCGAGCGCCGGCCCGCACTTGCCGGCGTGATGCTGGGCTTGGCGTCCGTCTGGCGGATCGAGTTCGCCGCCTACCTTGCGTTGGGGCTCTTCCTCGGATTGCTCGTTCGGGGCCGCCCGTGGCAGCCGCTCCTCAGGCTGGTCGGCGCCGCCTGCTTGACGGCAGCCGCGGCGTATGTGCCGATGGTGATCGCCGCCGGTCCTGGCGAGTCCTGGGAGCTGCTCGTCCGCTACCCGGTGCTCGAGTTCGGGAAGTACCAGACTCTCCCGTTCCCGCTCGTCTGGGACGGGGGAGGCAGTGCGCAGGGAGTCGATCTCCTCGCCCAGATCCTCTCGTACCACCTGCCTCTTGCCCTGGTGATCGCCCTCGGCTCCTCGATCGTCGCTCTGGCGGCAACGATGCGGCCCGGACGCTGGCTCGAGCTGTCGACCGCCGTATTCGGAGTCGGGATGGCCCACTACCTCGTCGTCCGCGCCGACGCCTTCCACACCGGCCCTCTGGCAATCGTCGATTCGGTCCTCGTCGCTTGGGCGGTCGGGGCCGTGATCGAGTCCCGCCGGTCGCGGGCGTGGCGCCAGTCGCCCCGCGGGCGGCTTCGGCCGGCGGTGGCGGGACTCGCCGTCTCGGTGGCGGTAGCGGCGATCGGATGGTCAATCGTCGACTGCGGCTGGAAGCGGATTCGCGAGTTCCAGCAGGCGCGCGGTGCGGCTCCCATTGGTCTCGCAGTCGCGGACGGTGTCAGGGAGATGCCGGTCACCCGTTGCTCGCTCAGGGGCGAGGCGCTCCAGTTCTGCCGGACCGCCGACCTGGTCGACGCAGTGGAGTACATCAAGAGGACCGTCCCGAAAGGAACGCCGATCTTCGTGACGACAAAGCGATCCGATCTGGTCACGGCCGGGGCGCCGCTGTTCTACGTCCTGGCGGATCGCCCGAACCTGACCGAGTACGACATTGCTGCTCCCGGGGTGGTCACATCGGCTCCGGTCCAGCGTGTGGTGATCGGCCAGCTGGAGAAGAGCGGGGCGACGGTGGTGCGCTACTCGGCCGGGATCACCGCAGCTCCCGAACCGAACCTCGCCGGCAAGTCGAGTGGGGTGACCCTGCTCGACGATTGGCTGGCCGAGAACTACGTCGAGGTCGCGCGGTTCGGGGTCTGGACCGTGCTCGCCCCTGGTTCGGCGGCTGCGGTCGGCGGGGCGGAGGCCCGGTAGGCGGCGAACAGGGCCCCGGTAGCAGCGATGGTCTGGATGATCAGCACAGTGGTGGCGAACCCGTCGATCGTCCCTCCGCCCGGGAGCATCAGAAGGGCCACCGGCTCCGCCACGGCGACCGCGCCGAGGCCCCAGAGGAATCTGACCTCCCGCAGGGCGAGCAGCAGCTGGACGGCGAGGTAGCAGACGGCCAGGAGGGCCATCGCGATACCGAGTTCGAACAGGGCGGTCGCGCCACCTTCGTACTTCGGGCCGAAGGCGAGCTTCAACAGGGTCTCGGGGAAGAACCCGTAGATCAGGAGGCAGGGAGCGGCGACGACAGCCGTCATCCCCAGTGCCCGCAGCAGCACCGGGCGGGCATCTTCCTGGGCCGCGTGCTTGCGGGCGGCCTCGGGGAGAAGGTAGAAGCCGATCCCGATCGCCACCCACACCACGACCTTTGCCGCGACGGCTGCGGCGGCGTA
Source organism: Actinomycetes bacterium (assembly GCA_037131165.1). Taxonomy (GTDB): domain Bacteria; phylum Actinomycetota; class Thermoleophilia; order Solirubrobacterales; family Solirubrobacteraceae; genus WLNJ01. The sequence continues at coordinate 19,987 of JBAXRO010000014.1, forward strand.
GGTGCCGGCGTCGAGCTCGCTGAGGCGGTGCTGGGCCACGATCACGTCGATGTTCTGCAGCACTGCGATCAGCGCGAGTCCAACTATCGCCGGGCGGGCGTTCAGAGCGAGCCTCCGGAGTCCGTGTGCGATCCGGCCGGCTTCCGCGCGGCCCAGGCGGCCTTGGAGGATCAGGTAGAGGACTGCCGACGTGACGACCATCGCAAGGGGTGTGCCGAAGTACGCGCCCGTGACTCCCAGTCCCGCCAGGGCCAGCCCTGCGCCGAGCCCCAGCCTCGCGATCTGCTCGGCGATCATGCTTACCCCGACAGCCATGTATGCGCGCGAAGCCTGGAGTGCTCCACGCTGGACTGACAGCAGGATCCAGATGCATGCCGCCGGAGCCACTCCGGCCGCCGCCCATTCGAGCTTGACGCCGATGAGATCGGCGATGGGGTGCCGGAGCAGGATCGAGACGACGGTCACGACCCCGGTCAGGATCACGAGCGATGTGGTCCAGCGTTTGAGTGTGGTGGCGAACTGCCTGCCCTCGCCCAGGTGACCGAGAGCGCCCTCCCTGGCCGTCGCTACCTGGAGGGCGGCACCGGGAACGCTGAGGATGATGAAGCTCGACAGGATCGCTGCGAGCTGTCCGTAGCCCTCGACCCCGAGCAGCCGGCCGAAAGCGATTGTCGTCACCAGCGCGACGACGTTGGTCATGATCATCGCCCCGGCCAGAATCCCCGCGGTTCGGGTCTCGGAGCCACGCAGGCTCGAAAGCAGCTGCCTCAGCGGACTGGGGGGGCGGCCTTGCGAGGGCGTCATTCCATCGGGCGACGGCATCACCCGATTACGGTACAGAAGCTTCGGTGGCCAGACCGTCAGCGGGTGGCGTCGGGTTCCGGCGGTCGCAGCTGCTGGGAAGTCGCCAGGGCGGACCGCGCAAGCGCTGGGTCCTCGTTCCGGACAACCTCTGCGAGCAGGCCCCAGGCAAACCAAGAACCCGGGTTTGCGTCGACGAGCGCTTGGGCTTGTGCGATCGCCTCCGCCTCGTGCCCGGAGTTGAAGGCCGCAGTCGCGAGAAGAGTCCTCGGGAGCGGCCAAGGGTTGTAGAGAGCTGCGGATTCGAGTTCGACTTTCGCTCTCGAGTAGCGCTCCTCGTTCCAGCCGAGCAAGCCTGCGGCAGCGACGATTCGCTCACCCCTCTGCTGGAGCTCGATGCCGCGCAGCGACCATCCAAGCCAGGCGATGGCGACGACCGCAAGGGAGGCCACGGCAGCCCGCTGGGTGAGCGAGGGTCGAGAGCTGTCCCTTTCCGCGGCGGCGATCACCAGAGCCGCAAGGAGCAGCGCGGACAGGGTCACCCCGGGAACCTGCCAGTCCCAGTCGATGGCGCTGTGAGAGGCGAACGCGATCAGGCCGGCCGCAGGGCCGGCAAGCAGGCGTCTGTCGCGCCGCCAGGCGGAGCGCGCGCAGACCGTGACGCCTCCCAGGAGCAGCAGCAGGGCTGTCAGGCCAAGAAGCCCCAAGTCGCCGGCCGTCTCTATCTCGAGCGAGTGGGCGTTGCGCGCGGGCTGGAGCGAGCCGCGCTCACGGATCCAGGTCGTCTCGAATGAGCCGGCGCCGGAGCCGATGATCGGATTCGCGCGAAACTCGGCCAGCTGGGTGCTCCAGTACCTGGTCCGGTTGCTCTCGCTCGACGCCAGTCGATCAGCAACGGCTCCGCTCTCGGTTGGTTCGCGGTTGATCTGGTTCTGTCCGGCGATGACCGAGGCGAACGGGGTTATCGCGACCACGACCGTGAGGAAGGCCGCGACACGAACCCCCGTGCGGCCGATCGATTCCGCATCCGGCCTCCCGGCGCGACCGGAGATCAGGAATTGGGTGGTCCCCACCGCGATGGCCGCCCCGAGCAGCATCAGGCCGAAGATCGCGCCTTGGCTCGCCCTGTCGTCCAGGGCGTACTGCGTCGTGGCTACTGAGGGAAGAGATTGGGCCGAGGCGATCGCGGCAGCGGCACCGAGCAGGGCAAGGGCCACCGATTTGGCTTGCGACCGGGTGGCAACGAGGGCGACCAGGCCGACCATCCCCGCCACCGTGGCAGCCAGCGCTCCACGTGAAAAGGCCAACCAGAGACCCGCGGCGAGGATCGGAGTGGCGGCCGCGAACATGGCTCGCGATGCACGGGGACGCTCGGTGTCGCCAGCGATCCGAGCGGCGAGCAGAAGGCCCATGCCGCACAGCAGGCCCATGGCATTCCAGTAGCCCAGCGGCTCGGCGAAGCGTCCCAAGGCGGTACGGGGACTTGCGAGGCTGAAGGTGCCGGGCAGGACTCTTTCGCTCAGTCCGTAGAGCGTCGCGGCCAAGACGGTAAGGGCAAGGACCGGTTCGACCACACGGGCGGCCGCCCGCTCTCGGAGGGCTGGCACGGCGGCAAGCAGGAAGCCGAGATAGACGAGAGCGAGGGTCGCGGCAGCCGCCGCGGGTTCGAGAACTCCGGCCCAAGTCATCGAAAGGGCTGTCAGCAGGGTCAGGGCGGCGATGCCTGTGATCGCGATGCGGCCCGGGCGACCGGCGGGCAGCAAGGAGGGCTGAATCAACACCCCGATCAGGGCCATCAGCCAGACCGCGATTCCCAGGACAAGGAACTCCGTCGAGTGTGGCCTGTAGGTCAGGAACGTTGCCACAGCCGGGATCAGCAGCAGGACGGCCGTCTGAACGCGGGCAATCTTCTCCGTCATCAGTGCTTAACGGTAACGGCGGGCAGTGTGGGGCCGTCGCTACGCTCGCAGCGTGCAGCTTCCGGTAGTCGCCGAGACCAACAGCCCTGAGGAGACCGAGCAGATCGGTGAGCGGTTCGCATCCCTTCTCGAGGCCGGCGACCGAGTGCTTGTCCTCGGGGATTTGGGAGCGGGGAAGACAGCCTTCGTAAGGGGCGTCTGTCGGGGGCTCGGCGTGTCCGGGGTCGTCACCAGCCCGACGTTCACCCTCGCGCGCCGCTACGAGGACGGCAGGATTCCTGTCTCCCACCTCGACCTCTACCGCCTGCCCGAAGGGCTTGTCGAGCAGGAACCGGGCCTGCTCGAGGATGAGCTCGCGCCCGACCGTGTAGCGCTTGTCGAATGGCCACAGCGGGCGTCGGAGGGCTGGTTCAGCGAGTCGTACAGGGTGGAGCTCCAGCACCTCGGCGAGCATTCGAGAAGGGTCACCGTCGGGTGATCGACCCGGTCCTTGCATTCGATACGTCGACCGGTGCGACTGCTGCCGCAGTGCTCGTGGACGGAGTCCCGTTCGAGCGCCGGGAAGAGGCGGTCGTCGGTTCGAGGCCGCGCCATTCGCCCGACTTGCTGAGGCTGGCGAGCGAAGCGCTCGAGCGGGCCGAGGTGACGCTCGGTGAGATCCGAACGGTGGCGGTCGGAACAGGGCCTGGTTCGTTCACTGGACTTCGCGTCGGCTTGGCCGCCGCGTTGGGGCTCTCCCGCGGGCTGGGTCTGGAGCCGGTAGGGGTCTGCTCGTTACGGGCGCTGATCGCCGGGGCGGGAGATCCAGGCCGCACCGTTGTCGGGCTGATCGATGCGAGGCGGGGCGAGCTGTTCGCATCCGTGCGGCCTCCCGGAAAGGAGTCGGGCGATCCGTTCACGGTTCCCGTCGACGACGTCTCCCGGATCGGTGGCCCGGGCGTCCTCTGCGTCGGCGACGGGGCGGTCGCCGCGCGAGCCGGAATCGAGGCTGCCGGTGGTGAGGTCCCTCCCGATCATGACCCCAGGCACCTCGTGCTCGCGGCGGAGATCGCCGCGCTCGCTAATTCACCGGACTCGAAGGGGGGCGATGTGCTGCCACGCTACGTTCGCCCGCCCGACGCCGTGCCCAAGGCGGAGCGTTGATGTCACCATCGATCAGGCACCTCTTGCCAGCGGACTTGGCAGCAGTCACCGAGGTCGAACGGGAGTCCTTCAACGTGCCTTGGTCTGCGGGGATGATCGCCCTCGAGCTACAGCGCGAAGACGCTGTGACACTTGCCGCCGATAGCGAGGGCAGGCTGATCGGATTCGCGATCTGCGCCCGCGAGGGCGACGACTGGAGCTTGTTGAGAATCGCGGTCCGGCCCGACGAGCGCCGCGCCGGCACGGCGCGTCACCTGATGGCGGCGCTGCTCGAGGAGCTTCCCGGCGACGCTCGAATGACACTCGAAGTCAGGGAATCCAACCTGGCAGCGATCGCCTTCTACGAGCGCCTCGGATTCCTGATCGGGGGACGCAGGCGTCGCTACTACGCGGACACTGGAGAGGACGGGCTGATCATGTGGCGGACTGAGGGCACCCTGAGGGGTTCGCTCGAGGATGTCCCGAACGCGGACTCCTCCCGGCGATGATCCTCGCGATCGAAACGAGCTGTGACGACACCTGCGCGGCTGTCCTCGGCACCGGCGGCTTGGTGCTGTCGAGCGTCGTCAGCTCTCAGGCGGTCCATGACCTTTACGGAGGGGTGGTGCCCGAGATCGCTGCCCGCCATCACCTCGAGCTGATCGGGCCGGCGATCGACCTCGCGCTCGAGCAGGCCGGTGTCACCCTCGACTCGATCGAGCGGGTGGCGGTTACCCAAGGTCCCGGCCTGACCGGGGCCCTGTTGGTCGGGATCGGGGTGGCAAAGGGAATCGCGATGGCCCGCTCACTGCCGCTCTGCGGCGTCGACCACCTCCATGGGCATATCGCTGCATCGTGGATCGCTGCCCCGGATCTCGAGCCTCCGTTCGTCTGCCTGATAGCCAGCGGCGGCCATACCCTGTTGGCCGAGGTCACCGGTGAGGGAGCGGATGGATGGAGGGTCCTCGGATCGACGCTCGACGACGCCGCAGGGGAGGCTTTCGACAAGGGGGCACGCCTGCTCGATCTCGGCTACCCGGGCGGCCCCCTGATCGAAGAGCTTGCGGCAGCAGGAGACCCTGAGTGCTTCGACTTCCCCAGGGCAGCGGGGGTGCAGGGCCTCGACTTCTCGTTCGCCGGGCTGAAGACGAGCCTGATGTACCGGATTCGCGATCTCGGTCCCTCCGCGGCCGAGCGCTCGGCTGACCTCGCTGCTTCCTATCAGGCAGCTATCGCGGGCCAGCTTGCCGAGCGGGTCGAGCGCGCACTCGAGTCGACCGGGCATGACAGGGTTGCGATCGGCGGCGGCGTTGCCGCCAACGGCGCCGTCAGGGAGGCGATATCCGCGATCGGGCCGGAACCGGTTGTCCCGGAGAGTCGATTCTGCACGGACAACGCCGCGATGATCGGCCGGGCATCGATCGGCCTGCCTGACCTCGGGCCGGCCGAGGCCCTGGCGCTCGACTCCTACGCGACCGGGGGAGGCGGGATTGGGTGAAGGATCATGCGCGGCCGCTCAAGCTCAAGTTCTACTCACGCGAGGGCTGCCACCTGTGCGATGAGGCCCGTTCGGTGATTGAGTCGCTCGACGTGGCGGTCGCGATCGAGCTCGAGGAGATCGACATCGAATCCTCCGACGAGCTGATGCTCAGCTACCTCGAGCGGATCCCGGTCGTGGAGTGGGGCGGAGAGGTCTGGTTCGAGTTCACTGTCGAGCGGGCCCGTCTGAGCGAGCTCGTCGCAGCCGCGGCTAGCATTGACGCCAGTGAGCACGACGACTGATTCCGAGCGGCCCCAAGCCACGCAGGACCGTCTCGCCCTCGGCGTGGCGGCCCGGCTCTCGCGTTACCTGCAGGTGCTGACACAGGCACGCAAGATGGGCAAGGAGACGATCTCATCGAAGGAGCTCTCCGAGTACACGCACGTCAATCCGACTCAGATCAGGCGCGATCTCAGTGGTTTCGGCAGGTTCGGCAAGCGGGGCGTCGGCTACAGCGTCGACGGCCTCGTCGAGAAGATTCGCGAGATCCTCAGGACCTCGGGTCAGCACAACATCGCCCTGTTCGGTGCGGGAAACCTCGGTCGCGCGATCGCCTCGTCGGACATCTTCGCCGACCATGGCTTCAGGGTCGTCGCCCTGTTCGATTCGGACCCGGACAAGGTTGGTGTCCAGGTCGGTCCCCATACGGTCCGCGACGCCCGTGACCTGGAGAGCCTCGTACCGAGCGAGGAGATCGTCGTCGCTGTGATCGCCGTGCCGGCCGTCGCCGCCCAACCGCTCGCCGACCGCCTGGTCGGAGCGGGAGTCAGGATCATTTTCAACTACTCGGAGACTCTCCTGCAGGTGCCGCCCGAGGTGACGGTCCACACATCCTCACCGGCCGTGGACCTGCTCTACGCCCTCTACTTCTACCTGACCTGACCGGTTCATCCGGCAGGCTGCGGCTACATGGCAGAGGGAATCGACTTCGAGTTGGCCGAAGAGGTCTTCGCCGGCTCCATCGACGGAACGGTGGGGCTCGAGGAGGAGTTCGCTCTCCTCGACCCCGAGACGCTCGAGCTGGTCCCACGGTTCGACCTGCTGCGCGACGCCGCCTCGCACGACCCTGCGCTTGACCGGTCGGTAGCCGGGGAGCTGATCCGTTCCGAGATAGAGATCCGCTCAGGTGCCGGGGCGAACCTGGCAGAGGCGCAGGCACTGCAGCGCGATCACCGCAGCCGCCTGTTCGGACTCGCCGCCGCGAACGGGACGGCACTGGGAGCCTGCGGAACCCATCCGTGGGCCGATTACAGGGATCAGCAGATCATCGACACCGACCACTACCGCAGGGTCGAAGACGACCTGCGCTGGGTCGCTTGGCGCAACAACACCTTCTCCCTCCACGTCCATGTCGGAGTCAGGGGAGTCGAGCGGGCGGTCAGGGTCTGCGACCGTTTGCGCCCGGTCCTTCCGTGGCTGTTGGCGATTTCAGCCAGTTCACCATTCCTCGACGGACGTGACAGCGGGCTGGCCTCCGTCCGCAGCCAGATCTTCACCAAGAGCTTTCCCCGATGTGGGTTGCCCGACGCTTTCGGGTCGTGGGGCGCGTTCCGTGACTACCTTGAGCTGCTCCAAGAGGTCCGCTCGATCGTCGAGTACACGCAGGTCTGGTGGTCGGTGAGGCCGCACCTGTCGTTCGGGACGGTCGAGGTGCGGATCTGCGACTCGCAACCGACTGCTGCCGAGAGCGACGCCCTGGCGTCGCTGATCACGGCCTGCGTGCTGCAGGCGGCCCGGGACGAGGATGAGGGGCGTCCGCTCATCGACCTTCCGGCGACGTTGCTCGAGGAGAACATGTGGCGGGCGATTCGCTACGGACTCGACGGGCGACTGATCGACTTCGAGAGTCGGTCGGAGTTCGCCTCAGGCGAGTCGCTTGACCGGCTCCTCGCTTGGACGGCCCCGATACGGGCGGAGCGCGGGATCGAGCCGGCCTTCCCGGCTCGCAATGCGAGCCAACGCCAGCGCGACGCCCTCCAATCCGGGCGCACCATCCGCGAGGTCTACGCCGATCTGGTGAGGGAGACCGAAGCCACCTATGCTCCGGGGGTAGCGGCATGAGCGAGCAACAGCAACCGATCGAACCCAGCGGTGACCGGCCTCCGACAGAGGAGGAGCTCAGGGCCGCCCTCGAAGAGGAGATGAGGCGTGTCCACGTCGGAGATGTGATCCTCCAGACGGTCGTCACTCTCGTGCAACTCGCCGGGCGCAGGCTCGGGACGGCCCCCGGGACCGAAGGGGAGAGGGACCTCGAACAGGCGGGGATCGCGATCGACTCTGTCCGGGGTCTCCTTCCCTCGGTCGAAGCCGTCGCTCCCAGTCAGGCCCCGGCGGTCCGTGATGCCCTTTCCCAACTTCAGGTTGCATTCGTCCAGGCCGGTGGCCAGCCCCCCGCAGGCCCGGAACCCGGTGAGGGTGGCCCGGAAGACGCTTCGCCGGAAGGCCCCGGGCCGGAGGGCCCTGGCCCCGGCGACGGGCCCGGGGACAGCAGGATCTGGGTCCCGCCCGGCGTTCGTTGACCCGGCAGGAAACGCCGGTCCGACCCAGTAAGTAGGCTTACGCGGCCTCGCCGTCGGATCGCATTCCGCTATCCGGCGCGCCGCGAGGAAGAAAACAACCGTCCCGAGAAACATCCCGGAGGCCCCCTTGACTCAGCTCCTCAATGATCATGGCGTTCTGATTGCCCTGATCTGCTCGGCTTGTGCCGTGCTCTATGGCGTTCTGACAGCACGTTCGCTGCTTGCGCTCTCTCCCGGCAACGACCGGATGCGCGAGATTTCGACCGCGATCCAGGAAGGTGCCCGCGCCTACCTGAACCGCCAGTACGCCTTGATCGCGGCAGTCGGCGTCGTCCTGTTCGTCGCTCTGATCTTCATCCAGGACATGTACGTCGCAGTCGGATTCCTGATTGGTGGTGTCAGCTCAGCTGCCGCCGGCTACATCGGCATGAGCGTCTCGGTTCGCGCCAACGCCCGGGTTGCAGAGGCGGCCCGCGGTGGCATCAGCCCCGCGCTCAGCGCGGCATTCAGGGGTGGCGCCGTCACCGGTATGCTGGTTGTTGGGCTCGCCCTGATCGGCGTTGCCGCCTACTACGGGATCCTCACATCCTGGTTCGACCAGAGCCCCAAGGAGGCTGTCGACGCCCTGATCGGCCTCGGCTTCGGTGGATCGCTGATCTCCGTCTTTGCCCGTCTCGGCGGCGGCATCTTCACCAAGGCAGCCGACGTCGGAGCTGACATCGTCGGCAAGATCGAGGCCGGCATCCCCGAGGACGACCCTCGAAACCCGGCAGTTATTGCCGACAACGTCGGCGACAACGTCGGCGACTGCGCAGGCATGGCAGCCGACCTCTTCGAGACCTACGCCGTCACAGCGGTTGCGGTCATGCTGCTCGGCGTCCTGATCTTCCCGACCGCATCCGAGACCGTGGCGCTCTACCCGCTCGTCCTCGGTGGCGTGTCGATCATCGCCTCGATCATCGGCACGTTCGCAGTGAAGTCGAAGGCCGGCAACGTCGAGCGCGCTCTGTACCAGGGCCTGATCGTCTCCGGCCTGCTCGCAGCGGCAGCGTTCTACCCGGTCACGAATTGGATGTTCGACGGAGCCGTTCTCGGCAAGGGCGCCAACGCCCCGACCGTAATGGACCTCTACCTCTGCTCGCTGATCGGCATCGGGGTCACAGCATTGCTGTTCGTGATCACCGACTACTACACCTCGACCCGCTTCTCGCCGGTGAAGAAGACGGCTGAGGCATCGCAGACCGGCCATGCCACGAACATCATCCAGGGGCTCGCACAGGGCTACCAGGCGACCGCTCTCCCGGCGATCGTCATCGCTCTCGGCATCTTCGGGTCGTGGAAGATCGCCGGTGGCGGCGCGGACGGCATTTACGGAATCGGTGTCGCCGTCATGGCCCAGCTCTCGCTGACCGGCCTGATCGTCGCGCTCGACGCATTCGGCCCGATCACCGACAACGCCGGTGGCATCGCCGAAATGGCCGAGATGCCCGAGGAGGTCCGCAATGTGACCGATCCGCTCGACGCAGTCGGAAACACGACGAAGGCCGTCACGAAGGGTTACGCCATCGGCTCGGCAGCACTCGCAGCCCTCGTGCTGTTCGCAGCATTCGAGCGTGAACTGCTCGCCGAGGACCTGCGCGTCGACTTCTCGATCGGTAACCCGGAGGTCCTGATCGGCCTGTTGATCGGTGGTTTGATGGTCAACCTGTTCGCCGCCCTCTCGATGGAGGCCGTCGGCCGCGCCGCCGGTTCGGTCGTCGAGGAAGTGCGTCGACAGTTCCGCGAGAAGCCTGGAATCATGGATGGCAGCGAGCGGCCTGACTACGCAGCCTGCGTGACCCTCGTGACAAAGGCAGCGCAGCGCGAGATGGTGATCCCGTCGCTGATCCCGATCGTCGTCACTGCTGTCGTCGCCCTTGTCAGCGTCCAGGCCCTCGGCGGCCTGCTGATGGGTGTCATCGTCGTCGGCGTCTTCGTCGCGATCTCGATGACCGCAGGCGGTGGCGCTTGGGACAACGCCAAGAAGCTGATCGAGGACGGTGCCTTCGGTGGCAAGGGCTCCGAGGCGCACGCCGCCTCGATCACCGGTGACACCGTAGGCGACCCCTACAAGGACACCGCTGGACCTGCGATCAACCCGATGATCAAGGTCGCGAACATCGTCGCGATCCTCCTGATCCCGATCATCACCTGATCCAAGTGTTTCGAGGGCCCGTTCGGAGCTTCGGCTCCGGGCGGGCCCTTTTTCGTGGGCTGATGGGTCCGGGTCGCCCCGGCGATTAGCCGGCTCAGGCCTCAACGAGGCCGGCAGCGGCGCAGCCGTCCGCCAGTGCCTGGAGCCCGTACGCCTCGACCGGGCCGATCGCGCCGAGCTCCTTCGGCGACTCGCCTGAGAGCTTGAGCCCGGCCCACGCCAGGAACGACGCGGTCAGCTCGTACGCGTTCGGCCCGCGAAGCTCGACGTGCGAAAGGACCTTGCCATCGGCTCCGATCGCCTCGGCAACGGCGAGCGATCCCGTCCTTGCGCGTTCGCTCTCGGTCGGCCCGCCGGTCGAACCGGGGACAAGCTTTGAGGCGGCAGCGGTCAGTCCCTTCCTGACCCCGGGTAGGCGGGCGATCTGCCCGACCGCGATCGAGCCGTAGCGCGCCGGCGCGGTCTTTGAGCCGAACCAGCCGAGATAGGCTCCGACGTCCTTGATGCCCGGGTCGAGCCGAGGGATCGCGAAGTGTTCGGAGGCCCCGATCGAGAGGCCGGTCCGCTGGCCTGAGGTCGTCCGGAAGTTTCGCTCGGAGCCGGCGCCGTATGTGACCGAGATGGATCCGTCGCGCCACTCGAAGCCGGGTGACAGGAGTGCTCCGACCAGAGAAGCCTGGGTGCCGCCGCTCGCGCCGAAGCCGCCGGTCGTGAAATAGCCGACGTCCACGCGCACCGGCTCCCCTTCGGCCCTGTCGAGCGCGAGGCCGGCCGCGAGGTTGCCAGGCACATAGTCGTATCCGAAGGCCGTGAGCGCGGCGATGCCCGCCGCCTTGATGTTCGAGTCGTCCTCGAACACCCTTCGGATCCAAACGGGCTCGCCAGTCGAGTCGACGTAATGGGCTCCGGCTGACATCGCAGCCCGGAGGGCGGGCTCGCCGAGTCGCACGAATGGGCCGACAGTCGTGACGAGGGCATCCCCCTCCGAGAGGACTGCGGCCACCGAGGTCGGGTCGGTCACGTCGGCCACAGCGGTTTCAAGGCCGCCGAGCTCTTCCGCCAACGCCCCAACGCGATCATGGCTTCTGGCAACGAGGACCGGCTCGGCGCCCTGGGAGACGAGCTCGCGCGCAGTGAGTTCGCCGGTGTACCCGGTCGCTCCGAAGAGAATCACCCTTCCTGCCATCCAGGCAAGCGTAGTGGCGCGCGGCTACGGGCGCATCTGCCGGGCCGGTGGGCGGGCCCCTCGGTGCGTAGGATCAACGGCGATGGCACGGCGGCTGTTACCGGGACTTGAGCGCGTTCTTGGCGTCAATGCTCTCTTCGCCACGGCCTACGGCAACGTCGGCTCGTCGATCTACTACGCGCTTGGACTCGTCGCGAGCTACGCGCTGGGCCTCACCCCGATCGTCTTCCTGATCAGCGGAGTGCTGTTCTACCTGACGGCTGCCACCTACTCCGAAGCGACCTCGATGTACCCGGAGGCAGGCGGCTCGTCGAGCTTCGCTCGCAGGGCCTTCAACGAGTTCTGGTCGTTCTTCGCTGCGTGGGGCCAGATGCTCAACTACACGATCACGATCGCGATCAGCGCCTTCTTCGTGCCTCACTACATCGGCGGCATCATCCCCGGGCTCGAGATGCTCCGCCACGCCCCGGGGGACATCATCTTCGGAATCGCAGTGGTGATCCTGCTGAGCCTGATCAACATCGTTGGCGTCAAGGAGGCCGCAGGACTCAACATCTTTCTCGCCGTCGTCGACTTCGCCACTCAGCTGCTGCTGGTGATCGCCGGCGTCTTCCTCGTACTCTCGCCGGAGACGCTCGCCAACAACGTCCAGTTCGGGATCGCCCCGACTTGGACCGACTTCGCCATCGCGATCCCGGTCGGGATGATCGCCTACACGGGCATCGAGACGATCTCGAACATGGCAGAGGAAGCGAAGAAGCCCGGCCAGACGGTGCCGCGCGCGATCAACATGGTCGTGATCGCGGTCTTCGCGATCTACGCGATCCTGCCGGCCGTGGCTCTCTCGGCTCTGCCGGTCAAGTGCGTCAACGGGGAGTGCAAGACGCTCCTCGGAGTCGCCGAGAGCGATGGCGGCTACGCAGGCGATCCGATCCTCGGAGTGGTCAAGCAACTTGACCTGGGTGTGTTGCAGACCGGGGTCGAGGTGTACGTCGGGCTGCTCGCCGCGACGATCCTCTTCATCGCGGCGAATGCCGGGATCATCGGGGTCTCACGGCTGGTGTACTCGATGGGCCTCCACCGCCAGCTTCCGGACCGGCTGCGCCAGCTCCACCCGACCTATCGCACGCCCTGGATCGGGATCCTGCTGTTCGGGGCGATCGCCTGCGTGGCGATCATCCCCGGGCAGGCCGCCTTCCTCGGCAACCTCTACGCGTTCGGCGCGATGCTGTCCTTCACGATCGCCCACGCGGCCGTCGTCGGACTTCGGCTCAAGCACCCCGACGTCGAGAGGCCCTACAGCGGGCCCGGCAACATCACGCTGGCAGGCCGTCGGTTGCCTCTGTTCGCTCTCGTCGGCGGCCTGGGCACCCTCCTGGCATGGGTCACCGTCACTCTGCTGCATGTCGAGGTGGCGGCAGCCGGGCTCGGTTGGCTCGTCCTCGGCCTGACCGTCTACTTCGTCTATCGCCGCAGTCAGGGCCTCGACCTGACCAGCACGGTCAAGGCAGCGGTGCCGGAGCCCGCAGCCGCCGGGGAGGCGGAGTACGAGTCGGTGCTCGTGGCGCTCGAGGGCAAGGATTTCGACCCGGAACTGATGTCCACCGCGAAGGCGCTTGCGTCCGGTGGCCAACAGGCCATCCACGTGCTCGTGCTGATCACGGTTCCAGCCGAGTCGCCGCTCGACGTCGACCTGCCGGCCGAGCAGAGGAGGGCAGAGGCAGTCATCGAGGAGGCCCGGGTGGCCGGAGGGCGAAGGGTCGGCGGCCACTGGGAGCGGATCCGCGCCGGCCAAGCCGGGCGGAGGATCGTCGATGTGGCGCGGGAGATCGAGTCGAAGGCGATCGTGTTGCCGTTGCGCCCGCGAGCCGGTGCCGGTGGCCTCGGGCGGACTCTCGAGTCGGTTATCGCCGATCGCCCATGCAGGGTCATCGTCCAATCGCTGCCGGTCGCGCGGTCGCAGTCGGGTCGCCAAGTCTCCGGCGAGCGTGGGGGCGGGGCGTGAGCAGCGGCCCCGGTGCGCACCGCTCGATCACCCGCTTCCTGTCGGTGGCGATGGTTGCCGTCGGAATTGCCCTCTTCTCTCGGGCGATCGCCAACGGTGGCGGGCCGCTCTCGCTCGGGGTCATCTCCGGTGTGCTGTTCGTCGCCGCCGGAGCGGGCCGGTTCTACCTGACGATCAGGCGCGGATGAGCGACCGCAGCGCATCGGGAAGCAGGGGCATCAACGCCTACGGGCTGTTCGCTGTCGTTTACGCGACTTCGGCCGCAGCGATCTATTTCGCCCTCGGGATCGTCGCGGGACGCTCGCTCGGCTTGACGCCGCTGGTGTTCGCAGTCGGCGGACTCTTCCTCGGACTCGCTGCGATGACCTACACCGAGGGCGCAACGGGGCATCCGGAGCCTGGGGGCTCGAGCATGCTGGCCAGGCACGCCTTCAACGAGATGGTCTCGTTCGCGGCGGGCTGGGCGGTGGTCCTCGACTTCGTCGTCGTGATTGCCCTGTCGGCCGTCACCGCCGCCAACTACCTCGGGACGCTCTGGTCCCCGCTAGGAGAGGGAGCCTTGGCCGCGCTGGTGGCGGGTGGGGTGATCGCTTACGGAGCGCAGTCGACGGTCCGTGGTGCTGGAGCCGGACCAGCGAGATCCCGAGCGGTCGTCGCCGTGTTCGACATCGGTGTGCAGCTGCTGCTCGTCGTCCTCGGGCTGGCACTGGTCTTCGAGCCTTCCTTGATCCTCGACCCGATTGACTTCGGTCGCAGTCCCAAGTGGAGCGACGTGATCTACGCGCTTACCCTGGTGACAGTCGGCTTCACCGGTATCGAGGCCGCAGCGAGCCTTGCTCCCGAGGCGAGGCTCAGGAAGGGCGCGACAAACCGGCTCTTGGTCGGCGGGGTTGCGACCATCGTCGTCCTGCAGGCTGGGGTCGCGCTCGTGGGCCTCTCGGCGCTTCCCGTCGAGGGAGGGCAGACCGAGCTCGGTGGGAAGTGGATCGAGGCACCGCTGGTCGGGGTCGCCTCCGCCATCGACCCGGGTGGGATCGGGGACTGGCTCGACAAGGTCGTCGCCATCTCGGGCTTCGTGGCCCTTGCGGTTGCCGTCAACTCGGCGATGTTCGGCGTGTCCCGGCTCGCCTATTCGCTGGTGCGCAACCGCCAGATCCCGCGGGTGGTCGGCAGGCTCAGCCTGCGATGGGGCACACCGTGGATGATCATCGTCCTGGTCTCGGTCGCCGCCTTCGGGCTGGCGCTGCCCGCCGACATCAAGCTGCTGGCTGCTCTTTACGCCTTCGGCGCGATGCTCGCGATCACGATCGCGCACGCCTCGGTGGTCAGGTTGCGCCTACGTGGCGACTCGAACGAAGGGGCATGGAAGATGCCTCTCTCGCTGAGGCTCGGCGGGGCCGAGATTCCCGTTCCCGCGGCGGTGGGAGCGCTCGTCTCGGCTGCAGCGCTCGTGACCGTCGTCCTGATGCACGGCCCCGCGGCAATGTTCGGGCTCTCGTGGCTGTTCGGTGGTCTGATCCTCTACGCGGCGTATCGCAGGCTGACCGGCAACAGCTTGTTGAGAAGGGTCGAGGTCTCGGAGCGCGCGCTGGTCTACGAGCCCGAGAGCGCCTCCTACGGCTCGATCCTCGTGCCGGTCCTCGGCGGCCCGCTCGATGACGACATCGTCCAGACGGCCGGTCGCCTCGCAGGCTCCGAACAGGACTCGCTGGACGAGGAGGGCGCTGCCGTCGAGGCGATCTGGTTCCACCAGATACCGATGTCGCTTCCGCTGGACGGTCCCCTTCCCCCAGGCAGGGGTGACCTTGCCCGTGAACGCTTGCTGAGGGCCAAGGCGGTCGGCGAGGAGTACCAGGGGGTCACAGTGTCGACCGCCCAGGTGAGGGTCCGGAAGATCGGTGAGGGCATCGTCAGGGAGGCGAAGCGCCGCGGAGTCGACGTGATCGTCCTCTCAGCGGAGGAGCCGTCAGGCTCCCGGGCCGGTTCAGTCCTTCACGTGGCGCCCGGCGGGAGCTCGATCGGCGAGATCACCCGCTACGTGCTGCGCAAGGCTCAGTGTCGCGTGGTGCTGACGATCCCCGCGACCGTCGACAGTCCGGCAGCGCCCTCGGCCGAGTAGCTAGACTCATCGCGTGTTCATCCTGATCGTCGGAATAGGCCGGGTGGGTTCCGCTGTTGCGCGGAAGGGGCTCGAAGCCGGTCACAGCGTCTCGATCCTCGATCGCGACGCGCTCTCGCATGAGCGGCTCGATCAGGGAATGGAGACGACCTGGGAGGACGCCGGCGGCCTGTTCACGATCGGCGAGGCGCTCGAGAGCTCGGCGCTTATCGAGGCCGGGATCGAGCGGGCAGATGTCTTCATCGCCGCCACCAACGGCGACAACACCAACCTTGTGGTTGCCCAGATCGCCAAGAAGCGCTTCGGAGTCGACAAGGTCGTAGCGAGAGTCCTCGACCCGGCCCGGGCCGACTGGTACGGCGAGCGCGGCGGGATCGAGACGATCTGTGGCACCAGCCGGGCGATCTCGATGGTTGAGTCGACCTTCGCGGGAACGGGTGGCTGAGCCTTGTATGTGCTGATCGCCGGGGGCGGCAAGGTCGGGGTCAACCTCGCCCGGGAGTTGATCTCCAAGGGATACGAGGTGACCCTGATCGAGCAACGGCGCGACCGCTACCTCGTGATCGAGGACGAGCTCGAGCACGCAGTCCAGTACGGCGATGCGACTGAGCTCTGGGTCCTTGAGCGGGCGGGCATCGGCAGGGCCGATCTCGTCGTCGCCGTTACCGGGGACGACGAGGACAACATCATGGTCTGCCAGATGGCAAAGGAGAAGTTCCTCTGCGAGCGGATCGTCGCCCGGTGCAACAACCCGCGCAACCTTGAGCACTTCCAGCTGCTCGGCATCACTCCCGCCGTCAGTGCCACCAACATGATCCTCAGGCTGATCGAGCACGAGGTACCGAAGATCGGCCTTGTCCACCTGCTCGAGCTGACCGACGACCGCCTCGAAATCATCGAGATCGAGGTTGCAGCCGGATCCCCGGCGGCTGGTCGCGCCGTCGCCGACCTCCCCGTTCCACAGGGCAGTCTCGTGATCAGCGTCCTGAGGGCCGACGGTGGCTTCGTCCCGACCGGCGACACGGTGCTCGGCGTGGGCGACGAAGTACTCGTCGTCCTCGATCCTGGCCTCGAGGCCGAGGTCGCCGCAGCGTTCGCTGGCGCCACCACCTCAGCCGGTGACTGAGCCGGTGGGCGGGGAGCCGGCCCTCGGCGTGCCGGATCTCGCGACGACCGTCGCGACATTGAGGATGTTCGCTTCGGGCAGTGGTGCGCTGTTGGTGACGATCGTGATCGATCAGGGTCCGGAGCACGCCCCGGTCGTGGTGTCGCTGGATTCCGACACTGGAGCGCTCGAGGTTGCCGAGGCCGACGAGGCGAGGATGATCCCGGATGTTGCGGCTCTTCCCGCGGTCGAGCCGCTCGGGCGCCTCCACCTCCATTCCTTCCCGCCGTTCGAGGTGGACGTCGAGCTCGGGCAGGTCGCGGGCGTCATCGGGGGCCTCGATCATCTCGCCAAGGCCGTGATCGACCTCGCCGGGCTGTTCGGCGGGCAGAGCGTCGCAAGTGCCCGCTACGCCAGTACTGCCGGTCCACCGCTCGAGATCGGAGGCAGCGCCGGCGGCGAGGCAGCCCTGTCGTGTGGGGGAGTCGAGTTCGAGACTCCCGACGGCTGGCCTGGCGCCTGAGGCCAATCACGGCTCTGCGCGCTACCATCCTGCGCGATCCCTGCGGGATCGTCTAACGGCAAGACACTCGGTTCTGGTCCGAGGAATTGGGGTTCGAATCCCTGTCCCGCAGCTTCTCCGGGCGTGTTCAGAGGCCCTGCTGCACCCAGTCGCGATGGAGCGCTGCGAACCTG
This sequence comes from Actinomycetes bacterium, assembly GCA_037131165.1. GTDB lineage: Bacteria > Actinomycetota > Thermoleophilia > Solirubrobacterales > Solirubrobacteraceae > WLNJ01. The sequence goes on from JBAXRO010000014.1 coordinate 37,193, forward strand.
CCGCCGCGCTCGATCAGCTCGTCGTGGGGGCCGGCCTCGACGATGCCGCCGTGTTCGAGCACCACAACCAGATCGGCCCTTCGGATCGTCGAGAGCCTGTGGGCGATGACGATCGCCGAGCGGGTGCCGAGCAGGGTCTCCAGTGCCTGCTCGATCCTCTCCTCGGTGTTGATGTCGACATTCGCTGTCGCTTCGTCGAGGATCAGGATCCGTGGGTCGGCGACGAGGGCGCGAGCGAACGCCACGAGCTGGCGTTGGCCTGAGGAGAGCTGGACGCCGCGCTCGCCGACCTGGCTGTCCCAGCCGGTGTCGAACGCCTCGACGACCGAGTCGAGGCCCACCAGCGTGCCCGCGTGGATCACCTCCTCCCGTGAGGCGTCCGGCTTGCCGAACGCGATGTTGTCGGCGATCGTCCCGCTGAACAGGAAGGGCCCCTGCGCGACTATGCCCAGCTGCGAGCGCAGCGACCGCGACTCGACGTCGCTGAGATCGTGGCCGTCTACCAGTACCGAGCCGGATGTCGGGTCGTGGAAGCGTGCCGCCAATTTGGCGAGCGTGCTCTTGCCCGCTCCGGTCTCGCCGACCAGCGCGACTGTGGTCCCCGGCTCAATCTTCAGGT
>JBAXRO010000015.1:0-35839 GCA_037131165.1 Actinomycetes bacterium
GCAGCGATGACACTCGACGTCCTCTCCGGCGGCCGCTTCCGCCTCGGACTCGGCCTGTCGGGTCCGCAGGTCTCGGAGGGCTGGTACGGAGTCGGCTACAGCAAGCCACTGAAGCGGACCCGCGAGTACATCGAGATCGTCCGCAAGGCGCTGGACGGCGAGAAGGTCACGGCCGATGGCGAGTTCTGGACGCTTCCGCTCCCCGAGGACGAGGGCATGGGGCTCGGCAAACCGCTGCGGATGCTCGGGCGCCCGGCCCAGGAGCAGATCCCGATCTACGTCGGCGCGATCGGGCCGAAATCGATCGAACAGGTCGGGGCGATCGCCGACGGTTGGCTGCCGACGATGGTCAACCCGCGCGAGCCGGACATCCTGCTCGACCCGCTTCGACGGGGCGCCGAGTCGGCCGGCCGCACGATCGGGGACATCAGGATCGCCGCAAGCACTGTCGTTGCGGTGGCCGACACCGAGCGCGAGGCCAGGGATGCCGTAAAGCCGTGGATCGTGTTCTACATCGGCGCGATGGGAGCCAAGTCGAAGAACTTCTACGTCGAGCTCGCAGACCACTACGGCCATGGCGAGTCGGCCCGCGAGTGCCAGGACCTGTTCCTCTCCGGTGACAGGCTCGGGGCGGCAGGGGTGCTGACCGACGAACTGATCGACGCGTTCGCGATCGCCACCACCCCGGACCGACTCGAGTCGAGGGTCGCCGAGTACGAGGCGATGGGAGCCAACGAGTTGATCTGCTGCCCGTGCGGCGATGCGAGCGGCAAGGAACGGACGATCCGTGCCCTCGCCGACGTCCGTGGCTGACGGTCCCGTCAGCGTCCTCTACGACCGCGACTGCGGCTTCTGCCGCTGGAGCGTCGCGAAGCTGCTCGAGCTGGATCCCGTCGGGAGCCTGGAGCCGGTTGCGATCCAGTCCAGCCACGGGTCGCAACTGCTGGCCTCCGTGCCGGCCGCCGAACGTCTCGCGAGCGCCCACGCCGTAACTTCGGATGGACGGGTGTTCTCCGGGGGTGACGCTGCGCCGGTGATCGCCGCCAGGCTGCGGCGTGGCAAGGCAGCAGCGGCAGCGGCAGGTGCCTTCCCGCCCCTGACCCGGGCGGGCTACCGACTCGTCGCGGGCAACCGCGAATTCGCCGGTCGCTTCGTCTCGGGAAGCAGCCGCGCCAAGGCCGACACGCTGCTCGCCGGCCGGACGGCCCCGGGGAGCGGCTGACCACCCCCCTCACTGCTCATTGCTAACCTCCCGTAAGTGATACCCAACGGCCTCCACCACATCACCTGCGTCACCGTCGACGCCGCCGAGTGCGTCCGCTTCTACACCCGGCTGCTCGGCCTCAAGCTCATCAAGAGAACCGTCAATCAGGACGTCCCCGACGTCTGGCACCTCTTCTTCGGCGACGACCGCGGGTCGGCCGGAGCGGACCTGACCTTCTTCGAGTTCCGGGGCCTGCCGAGGGGCATCCCCGGCGCCGGAGCCGCTCACACGATCCGCTGGCGGGTAGCCGGCCCGGAGTCGCTCGAATTCTGGGAGCGCCGGCTCGGCGAGGCAGGAGTCGCGACCTCGCTCGATTCGGGTTCGCTCTCATTCAGCGACCCTGAGGGGCTCGGCCACGAACTGGTCGCGGGCCCGTGGACCGAGGAACCGCTCACCGCAAGCTCAGCGGAGATACCGCCCGAACACGCCCTTCAGGGCTTCGACGGCGTGCGGATCCACTCCCACGACCCCGAGGGAGAGGCGCGCTGGCTGCGCGAGGCGATGAACCTGAGCGGCGAAGGATCGACAGCCAAGGCCGAGGGACCGTCGCGCAGCGCGACAGTGATCTACGAGCAGGCCCCGCCGAGCCACCACCAGCAGGGTGCCGGATCGATCCACCACATCGCGTGGACGGCGTTCGGCGGGAACGGCGAGATGGAGGACTGGAGGCTCAAGCTCGCCCGCTCCGGTGTCCGGCCGACTCCGATTATCGACCGCTTCTGGTTCAACGCCGTCTACTTCAGAGCTCCAGGCGGCCTGTTGCACGAGTTCTCGACCCCAGAGCCGGGCTTCACGATCGACGAACCGCTCGAGACACTCGGGACCAAGCTGGTGCTGCCGCCGAAGTTCGAGCCGTACCGCGAGCAGATCGTCCAGCGCCTCACGCCGATCGACTGACCGTCTTGAAGACGATCGCGGTCGACTGGTCGGGAGCCAAGGCCCGCGAGGGAGCTGCCGGCATCGCGGTCGCAGTCGTCACCGACGGGCGGCTGTCGGATCTGGTCTCCGACATCGGCCGCAGCGACGCGATTCAGAGGGTCATCGACGAGGCTGCCGGCGGCGACCTGATCGCCGGGTTCGACTTCTCGTTCTCGCTGCCTGCTTGGTTCCTCGAGGAACGGGGCCTCGCTGAGGCTCCCGACCTGTGGGACTTGGCTGCAGTCGAGGGTGAGGACTGGCTGAGCAGGTGCGAGCCGCCCTTTTGGGGCCGGGCCGGGACGAGGAAGCCGACCGGCGATGCCGGGCGAGCGCAACTGAGGGAGACCGACACCCTCACGATCTCCGAGTCCGGCGTCGGCCCGAGGCAGGCTCGCAGTCCGTTCCAGGTAAGCGGGGCCGGATCGGTCGGGGCCTCGACCGTCCGCGGGCTGCCCCACCTGCGCAGCCTGAGGGACGCCGGCTTCTCGATCTGGCCGTGGGACGACGCCAAGGCCCCGGTGGCGATCGAGATCTGGACGAGGCTCGCGCTGGGCGACACCGTCAAGAGCGACCCCGCTGCCCGGGCGGCGGCGGTGCAGGCCGAGCGGCGGATCCCCGAGCGGCTCGCCGACAGGGCAGTCTCGTCGGAGGACTGCTTCGACGCGACCCTGAGCGCACTGTGGCTCTGGGATCACTCCGAGTCGATCCTCGCCGGCCGAAGGCTGTCGCGCCCCGCCGACAGGCTCGAGGGCCGAACCTGGATCCCCACTCCAGCCGACAAGGCATAGGCTGATCCGGTGAGCACCTGGGACCTCGTCAAGGACCTGCCGCTGACGGTCGAAAGCTGTCGGCTCGAGGGCCTGCGGGCACATGTGTCGTCCGGGTTCGAGCGACAGACGACCCTGATCCGCCTTGCCGGCGGCGGCGAGACCGGGACAGGCGAGGACGTCACCTACGACGGCGAGGACCACGACGCGCTGCAGGAGTCGGGACCGACCGACGACCTGCCCGTCGGCGAGACGAGCCTCGGCGAGTACTGCGAGGCGATCGCCGGGCTCGACCTCTTCCCCCGGGAACCGGTGAGGGAGGTGTCGAGGCTCTACCGGCGCTGGGCGTTCGACTCCGCAGCACTCGACCTCGCGCTGCGCCAGGCCGGGGAATCGCTGCCCGAGCGACTCGGCCGCACCCCCCGGCCGATGGCCTTCGTCGTGTCGATCCGGCTCGGGGAGCCCCCGAGCCTCGAACCCCTAGAGAGGCGCCTCGCGATCGCGCCGGGCCTGCGCTTCAAGCTCGACCCGACAGCCGAATGGGACGAGGATCTGATCGCCGCCCTGGCGGCAACGGGAGCGGTCGAATCGGTTGACTTCAAGGCGCTCTACACGGGGACTGAGGTCGACCAGGCCGGCGACGTCAACCTCTACCGCCGGGTGATCGAAGCGCTCCCGGAAGCACTGATCGAGGACCCGGGGCTCAGCGACCCGGAAGTCGCGCACTTCCTCGAGGCCCACCAGGACCGGATCACCTGGGACGCGCCGATCCACGGCATCGGGGACATCGAGGACCTCCCATTCAAGCCGCGGATGGTGAACGTCAAACCGTCACGGCTAGGGGGCCTCAAGTCACTGCTCGACACTTACGACCACTGCACCGAGTCGGGGATCGGGATGTACGGGGGCGGTCAGTTCGAACTCGGGATCGGCCGCACCCAAAACCAGCTGCTGGCGGCCCTCTTCCACCCCGCCGAACCGAATGACCTTGCCCCGACCGGCTGGAACGAACCGGCCCCAACGCCCCCGCTGAGTGCCGGGCCGCTCCTGATCGAGCCGTCCTCCACGGGATTCTCAGTCGATCGCATCGCCTGAGGGGCGAGATCTCCCGGTGCCGCGCCTAGTCGCGGTGTGAGGAGTCGACTCGAGGGCCTGCCCGTGCTGAGCCACGGACCCGTCGAGGTCGCAATCGCCTCGACCCGGATCGCCCGTCTGCGGGGACTCGCCGGGCGCGGGGTCATCCCACTGCCGGGCCTGGGACTGCTGCTCCCCCGGACGAGGTCGATCCACACCTTCGGGATGGGGTTCCGCCTCGACCTGATCTGGCTGGACAGCGACGGCCGGGCGGTGCGGATCGACATCGGCGTGAAGCCGCGCAGGATCCTGTTCTGCCTCAGGGCGCGGTCGGTCCTCGAACTCCCGGCGGCCGGTCGGGACGCACCGCGCGATCCGGTTTCCGTAGGGTACGCGCCCGATGGCGGTCCGCAACCCGGGCCGCGCCAACGACTTGGAGGAGTGAACAAATGGCAGAGAAACTCGGCATCGCAGGATCAGGAGCGATCGCAACCGGACTCGCAGTGACAGCGGCGGCAGACGGCGATGTCGTCCTCTGGGCGCGGTCGGATTCGTCCGTCGAGCGCGCAAGCGCAACGATCGCGAAGCTCGCCGGCAAGCTGGACGACGCCGGCCGCGCCGACCGAGTGACGGTCACCACCGACCTCTCGGCGCTCGCCGACTGCTCGTACGTGGTCGAGGCGATCGTCGAGGAGCTCGAGCCCAAGCAGCAGCTGCTGGGCGAGATCAACGCCCTGCTCGGCGAAGGCGCGATCCTCGCGTCGACGACCTCCTCGCTGTCGGTCGCAGCCCTTGCCGAGGCCAGCGGTCGCTCCGACCGCTTCGCCGCGCTCCACGTGTTCAACCCGGTGCCTCAGATGAAGCTGATCGAACTCTGCTTCTCCGAGGATGCGACCGAGGACACCAAGGAGCGGACCCGCGCCCTCTGCGAGGCGCTCGGCAAGACGGCGGTCGAGGTGCCCGACGTCCCTGGCTTCGTCGTCAACGCCCTGCTGTTCCCTTACCTGTTCCACGCAGTCGAGCACTCCGAGAAGACGGGCATCCCGCCGCAGGACATCGACACCGCGATGAAGCTGGGCGCCGGGCACCCGATGGGGCCGATGGCGCTGCTCGACTTCGTCGGCCTCGACGTCTCGGCTGCGATCGGCGACGAGATCGGCGCGACCGTGCCGCAGAAGGTCAGGGACCTGATCGCAGCAGGCGACCTCGGCCGCAAGACCGGTCGCGGCCTGCTCGACTGGTCTCGCTGAAACCCCGACCAGGCTCCATAAATGGCGAAGCCGGCCCTTGGCCGGCTTCGCGCTTTATGGCGATGGACCCGCCCCGATCCATCGTCTCCCTCCCCTGCTCATCGCTTGGATGAGCTGAGAAAAAAGCGTATCGCACTTCGCGCCTTTTCGCACTAGCGTCTGTGCGCCGGGTCACAGATCAGGAGTCGTCGCGCGAACCGCTGCCGTTCACCGGCTTGGCCGGCGGGCGAACCCTGACCGACTCGATCCGGTTGTCGCGCATCGCCTCGACCCGCATGGCGTGGCCGTCGACGTTGACGGTGTCGCCCCTGTGAGGGCGACGACCCAACTCTGAGAAGACGAGACCCCCGACCGACGTGTAGGCGTCCGGATCCTCGGGGAGTTCGACCCCGTGATCGGCTGCGAGGTCGGCGACCGGGTACTCGCCCTTGACGAGCAGGTCGCCGTTCGCGAGGGCCCGAACCGGCCCGCCGGCGGGGTCGGTCTCGTCGTCGATCTCGCCGACGATCTCTTCGACTATGTCCTCGACCGTGACGATCCCGGCCGTTCGCCCGTACTCGTCCATCACCACGGCGAGGGTGGTCCGCTCTCGCTGGAGGTCGGCGAGCAGGTCGTCGAGTGGCTTGGTCTCCGGGACGATCAATGGCTCGTGCTCGAGTCCGGCGATCGGCACGTCGGGCCCGTCGGCCAGCAACCGCTCGGCCAGCTTGCTGGCGTGGACGATCCCCCGCACCCGGTCGCGGTCGCCGTCCTCGATCACCAGCAGTCGGGTGTGGCCAGCGGCGATGCAGCGCTTCATCGCATCGCCGACGAGGTCGTCGACGTCGGCGGTGTCGACCGACGGGATCGGAGTCATGACCTGGCGCGCCTCCTGCTCGTGCAGGTGGAATACGCCTGCCAGCATCCCGGCCTCGTTCTCATCGAGCTCGCCCCCTTCGAGCGACTCGGCGATCATCAGCTTCAGCTCGCCCGAGGTCTGCGCCCCGCCCTCGAGCTCCTTGGGGTTCTGCCCGAGCAAGCGAAGGATCCCGTGGGAGATCTTCGTCAGGACGTAGGCGAGCGGCCTGACCAGCGCCTGGAACAGGGCCAACGGCCGCGCGACGGTGCGCAGGACCCGCTCGGCGTGACCGATCGCGTAGAGCTTGGGGACGATCTCACCGACCGTGATGTGGGCACTGGTGATCAGCAGGTAGCTCACGGTCGCGGCGAGGACGATCGCCAGCCCTTCACCCATCACGGATCCGAGCGGCCCCTTGAGCATCCCGGCGAGGACCCGTTCGCCGACGGCGCCGATCCCGATCGAGGTCATCGTGATCCCCACCTGACAGGCGGAGATTGTGTCCGACATGTTGTTCATGTGCTTCAGGGCCGCGTCGATGCCACGCGCGCCCTGCTCACGCATCTCCTCGAGGCGGGAGCGCCTCGAGCGGACGAGCGAGTACTCGGCGATCACGAAGAAGGCATTGAGCAGGACGAGAAGTCCAGTCAGGACGAGGCCGAAGATGCTCACCGGCCGATCATCGGCCCCGAGGCCGCTCCACTACTTCGATAAGGGGATTCGTCGCCGTCAGGCATCCGTGCAGTCCCTGCGAAGGGTAACTGCGAATGCGGCGAAGTCCAAATGCTCAGCCGTCAAGTGAATCGATCCTTGCGGCCAACTCCAGATCCAAAGCGGTGATTCCGCCTGCGGAATGGGTCGAGAGGGTGACCCTCACCCGGTTCCAGCCGTGGGCGAGGATGTCGGGATGGTGATTGGCCTCTTCCGCCGCCTCGGCGACCCGCGAGGCGAACGCCCATGCCTCGGCGAAGTCGGCGAACTCACGGTCGAGCACGATCGAGTCGCCCTCGCGCCGCCAATCACGCCCGGCGAGTCCCGCTTCAACCTCTGCGTCTTCGAGCTTCTCTGACATCCTCTCCCCCTTCTCGTGGTGCTTCGGTTCCGGTCGGGTCCGAAGGGTCGCAGAGCACGGCCCCGGGCGGGTTGCCGGTTTCCCGTGGCCGTTCGGCTAGCGTCCCAATGGAACTCAAGTCCACAAGGAGCCCGCATGACCCGCACCATCGCAATCGCAGCCCTCGCCACAGCAGCCCTCGCTGCTGCCGGGTGCGGCTCGGACGGAAGCCCCGAGGACCAGATCCGCTCGACCTTCACCCAGGCCACCTCGGCCCTCAAGGACGGCAAGGGAGCGGAGTTCTGCGATGCACTGACCCCGACCACGGCGAAGTCGATCGCCGAGAGCGGCAAGCAGACGACCGGTGCGAGCGACTGCCCGAAGGTGGTCGACAACCTCCTCGCGGCAGCACAGGCACTGCGCACCCAGGACTGGCCGAAGTTCTGCGATTCGATCGGCAAGCAGTCGGCGGACCAGATCGCCGCTTCCGGGAAGGCCCTCAAGGCCAAGGGCAACACCTGCGCGGACGCCGCCGAGGCGATCGGCAAGACCCCTCAGGGCAAGCAGGTCTTCACTGCGACCGCCGACCAGCTCGACAGCGCGCTCAACAGGCTCGTCAAGGGCAAGCTCGACAAGATCACGATCAACGGCGACAAGGCGACCGCCACGGTCACCCCGAAGCAGCCAAATGACCAGCCCGTGACCTTCGAGAAGGTCGACGGCAGCTGGAGGATCGCGACCAACGCGACCACGGGTCAGTAGGGAGGCCCGACCGCGGCTGCCGCCGGTCCACCCCTCGGGGCGGGCCGGCGAGTCCTCCCAGCTCAGGCCACGAGTATCGAGAGCCCGAAGGCGAGGACGCCGATCCCGATGCAGACGGCGAGCGACGCCATCCTGCCGCTGGTCTCCTCGACCTCTTCGAGCGCGAACCCGGCGGCAAACCCGCCCACGACCCCGCCGAGGTGGCCGCCGATCGCGATGCCGGGCAGCAGGAACGTGAAGACGAGGTTGATGGCGAGGATCGGCCCCAGCCCGCTCGACCAGATGTCGATACCCCGCCGGCGCGCCATGACGATGGCGGCACCGAGCAACCCGAAGGCTGCGCCGGAGGCCCCGACGACCGGGACGTCCGGCTGGATCAGCAGCGATCCGAGCGATCCGCAAAGCAGGCAGGCGAAGTAAAGCGCGAGGAACCGAGCCCTGCCTAGCGCCGGCTCGAGCTGCGAGCCGAGGATCCAGATGAAGACCATGTTCATCAGCAGGTGGAAGACCCCGGCGTGCAGGAAGCCACTCGTGATCAGCCGCCAGTACTCGCCTCCGTAGGCGATCGCCGGGCCGTAGAGCTGGCCGCGGAGCATCAGCTCGCCGCGTCCGCCGGAGGTGAGTCCGCCACCCGACAGCGCAGCGATCAAGAAGACGATCACGTTGATCGCGATCAGGGTCATGGTCACTACCGGCTGGTCGGGCTGCGTGTTCATCCGCACGACCCTGGTCTTCTCCCGCGAGCAGTCGGGGCAGCGCATCCCCACAGGCGTCGGGGTCATGCAGTCCGGGCAAATCGGCTTCCCGCAGGACGAGCAGGAAACGCCGGTCTCCCGTCCGGGGTGGAATGCGCACTCGGCCATGGCTGAAGACGCTAGCGACGAACGCTGCCAACCCGAACGCGACTGCGCCCGCTCGGACTCGTCACCCGCTCACGCCAGCGCGCCGGCTCGAGCCTTCCGGCCACGAGCGCGGCAAGCATCTTCGTCTCGGGAGCGCGGGCGCTGTCGGCGACCATCCTCGCCGCGAGCAACGGGACGGTGTCGAGCGACTCGACCGCCTGGCCGACCTCGGCCTCGATCTCCCCGAGCGGCACGCCGGCCGCGAGCTTCTCCCCGGCCCTGCGGTTGCGGCTCTCGCCCGCCATGACCGTGGCGATCAGGTCACCGGCGCCGGCCAGGCCGGCGAATGTCTCAGCCCGCGCTCCGCGCTCGAGCGCCCATGCCGCCACCTCGGACCAGACGCGCCCGGCCGCGGCGCCGGCGGCGTTGGGACCGCCACCGAAGGCGGCTGCCGCCGCGAGGGCGGCAACGTTCTTCGCGCAGCCGGCGAGCTCGACGCCGACGACGTCGTCGGTCTCCTCGACTGCGCTGCCGGCGGCGACGAGTGGGTCTGAGATCTGGCGGCGAAGCACGCGGTCCTCGGAGGCGACGACGAAGGCGGCGCTCGCCTCGAGCGCATCGGCTGCATGGGCCGGACCGCCGATCACCGCGATCGAACGCCCCTCGGCTCGCCTCGCGGCGTAGTCCGCGGGCAACTCGCCGAGCGGCGGGACGAGGCCCTTCGAGAGCAGCACCACGGCCGTCCCGGCCGGGAGCCTCGGGGCGTGGGCGGCAAGCGCGGCCGGAAGCGAGCGTGAAGGCACCGCGAAGAAGACAGCGGCGCACCCGCTCCCGTCCATCTCCGCTGCGCGGACCGGCTTGACCGATGGAGGCAGCTCGACATCCGGCAGGTAGCGCGCGTTCTGGCGCTCGCGCTCGAGAGTCGCCACCTGATCGGCGCTGCGGCAGGCCAGCAGGACCTCCACCCCGGAGCGCGCCAGCAGGACGGCCAGTGCCGTCCCGGCCGATCCGGCTCCGACGATCGCGACTCGCCTCAGCGGCGGCGGCCCGCCGAGCAGCTCCCACTGGAGCTCGATCACCGACCAGACGCGGTCGGTAACGGCCTTTGCGAGCTGCGGCGACGGACTTGCCTCGCCGCGCGGCAGGTCGAGGGTTCGGCCAACCCGGATCCTGATCTTGCGCGGGCGGATCCGGAAGCCCCGCCTGACGTCCTCGGTCCCGTGGACGGTCACCGGCACGATCGGCGCTCCCGCCTCGAGGGCAAGGCGAGCGACGCCCCTGCGCGGAGCAGCGAGCGGACCCGGGCGGACCCTCGTGCCCTCCGGGAAGATCAGCACGCAGTCGCCCCTCGCCAGGATCGCCTTCGCCGTCTCCATCATCTCGGCGTCGCCCTTGTCGCGATTCACCGGGAAGGCCCCGAGGCGCGAGAGGAACCAGCCCGAGAGCCGCTTGTCGAACAGTTCCTTCTTGGCTACGTAGTAGATCGGGCGCCTCAAACAGGTACCGATCACGAAGGGATCGAGGAACGACCGGTGGTTCGCGGCAAGCACGACGGGCCCGGACTTGGGGATGTGATCGAGCCCCGTCCGCGACAATCGGAACCAGACGAGGAAGAAGGGCTGCAGGACTGCGCGCGCGGCCCAGTACAGAGCGATGTTGACTCCACGCTCGCGTGACTGCTGATGCAGTGCGTCCCTGTCCACTGCGAGTGACCTTACTTGCGCAGTTGGCGTTGCGACCGTCGAGACAGCGGGAGCCTGTCCGACCTGCTCCCGGCGGTATGGTCACGCCATGCCCGACAAGACCAACCGGACCCTCAACGGTGCAGCTGCAGGCGCAGCAGCAGCGTTTGTGTGGGCGGCATCCGAGCCGCTTGACAAGCCGATCTTCAACTGCCGATACAGCGACGTCGAGCTGCTCGGCAAGGGAGTGACCCGCGGCCCCCTGTGGCGGCCGATCGGATTGCTGGCGCACCTCTTCAACGGAGCGCTGTTCGGGGCCGTCTACGCGAACCTGGCGCCAAAGCTCCCGGGACCGGGTCTCGCCAAGGGAATCGCCGCGGGAATGACCGAACATCTCCTCTCGTGGCCGGCGGTCGCGATCACCGACCGCTTCCACCCTGCGCGTGACGAGCTCGTGACGATGAAGGGCAACGCGAACGCATTCCGCCAGGCAACCTGGCGCCACCTGCTCTTCGGCGCGGCCCTCGGGGTCGTCGAGGCGAAGCTCAATCCGCCAGAGCCGACCGTGGAGCCGCCCAACCGGGGCGCCGACGAGGCGGCACCCGCGCTCAACGGAGCGTCGGCGAACGGCAGTGCGGCTCCGACCACCTGAGGCCACGCTTGAGCCAGCGGGTCCTCATCACCGGAGCGTCCGGTTTCGTCGGTGGCTGGCTGGCAAGGGAGTGCGAGGGGTCGGGGGCGGAAGTCCTCGGCATCTCGCGCAGCGGAGCCGCTGTCGCCGGCCGCGGGCTGGCGGTGGACCTGCTCGACCCCGCCGCAGTGGCGAGCGCAGTCACGGCTTTCCGCCCACAGGTCGTCCATCACCTCGCGGCTCTCGCTTCGACCGGTCGCTCCTGGCAGGACCCGGTGCGCTGCGTCAGCGACAACCAGGCGATGACCTGGAACCTGCTCGAAGCCGTGCGCACTCACTCGCCCGACGCGACCGTGCTGCTCGCCTGCAGCGGCGAGTCGTACGGCGCTCCCCGCTCCCTCCCCGTAACGGAGGAGCACCCGATCGCCCCCGGCACGCCGTACGCGGTCGCCAAGACGGTGACCGACCTGATCGGCGGCCTGTACGCGGACGGACACGGCCTGCGAGTGATCCGCGCGCGAGCCTTCAACCATGCCGGGCCGGGCCAGGGCGGGTCGTTCCTGATCGGCTCGATCTGCTCGCAGATGGTCGCTGACCCGGGTGACGGCCCGGTGACGATCCGGACAGGCTCGGGGTCGGTCGCACGCGACTACTGCGACGTGCGGGACGTGGCCCGCGCCTACCGGCTGCTGGTGGAGGCCGGCGAGCCGGGGATCTTCAACGTCTGCTCGGGCAAGGCGACAACGACCGCCGAGGTTGTGGGCCTGCTCGGCGAAGCCGCCTCGCCGAGGGAAGTCAGGCACGAGGTTGACCCGGCGCTCGTCCGACCCCACGAAACCGAGGCGATCTGCGGCGACCCGTCGAAGGTCGAGAGGGTGACCGGCTGGAAGCCGGAAATACCGCTGGCCCGAACGGTTGCCGATGCCCTCGAGGCCGCGACAGCGGCGCCCTGACCGGCTGCCGGCGACTCAGCCGAGGATCTTCGTCTTCTCGGCTGCGAACTCGTCCTCGCTGAGGATTCCCGAGTCTCGCAGCTTGCCGAGCCGCTCGAGCAGTTCGAGCCTGTCGACGTCGAGCGGCGCCTCGATCTTGCCTGTCGGCGCCTCGGCCCCGGCCGGTTCGGCGCCGGTCGGCGCCGTCACGACGGGCCGCTGAGGCACCGCAGCCGGAACGGGGGCTGCTGCCGGAGCCGGAGCCGGGGCGCCCCGGTCGGTCGCCGAGGCGTAGCGGTCGCGGACCTGGCCGGCAGCCTGCCGGGCGGCGTCGCCTCCCTTGGCGACACCGGTCGAGACACCGCCCTTGAGCCTCTCCCAGAGTTCACGCAGCGACTCGGCCTGAGCCGACGAGGTGGCATCCGGGTACTCCTCGAGCAGCTGGCGTTCGAGCGCCCAGATCCCGAGACCGGTGAGGGCGATGAAGATCAACACCGTGAGCCATTCGCGGGTGGCGGGGATCGGCCCCCAGAGGAGGATCAGGCCGAGCAGGCCGAATCCGGCCGCGTAGCCGAGGCCGGGTCGCTCGTTGACCCACGGGGCGGCCCACTCGCGGATCGCGACGGCCGCCCTGTGGTGCCCCGCCAGGGCGGCGGCGAGCAGGATCGCCACGGCGACGAAGACGAGGTTCCACGCGACCGAGGGGATCATCCCCGTCGCGATCTTCCAGGTCGAGGTGACAGCCGGGCGGACGGCGTCGGTCTTCGCGAGCGAATCGACGAACGGACCCTCGGCGATGTTGCGGATCAGCACCGACAGGATGGCTGCGACGATCAGCGACCAGCCGACTGCTACAAGGGCGCGACGGCGCCTGCCGGCGCTCACCGCGACCGCGCCGATCAGCAGGAGCAGGGTCAGCAGTGGCAGCACGAGCGAAACCCCGTCGAGGAACTTCGCGATCGCTCGGTACTGCCCGATCTGGTCGGACGAGAAGACCGTGATGTTCGCCGCGTCGGCCGGGATCTGCTGGGCCTGGTCCTGGAGGCCGACCTTGCCGGCGAGGTCGACGGCGGCAGGCCGCAGATCGAGCTTGACGTCGTTGCCCTTGAAGTTGACGGGACCGGTGTTGCCTTCCTCGACAAGGTTGATCACCTGGGTGATCGCGAGTTTGTTGGCCGCCTCCCAGATCGCCTGGACGACCGAGGTCTGGAGCGCCTTGTCGATCGCGTCCTGGGCTACTCCCCTCAGCGCCGTCGCAGCCGGTCCGGCAAGGACCTGGGCCTGGTCGGGCAGCGCCTTCTCGATCTCCTTCTGGACGTTGACGTTGCGGTAGATGAGGTCGGTCAGGTAGGTCGCGGTGGCTCCGCGTATCGCCTTGTCGCCGAGCAGCTCGGTCGAAGTGCGCGTCCAGTTGGCCTCGTCGAGGACCTGGCGGTTCGCCCAGACGGCGAAAATCGAAACGGTCGCGAGCAGTGTCGCGACGACGATCATGATCTTCGCAGCGACTCCCAACCGCTCGCGCGGAACCCGGCCGACGGCTGCCGTTTCAGCTTGTTCGCTCATCCGAAGTGAGCCTAACCGTTAAAGGAAACCGCGGTGAAAGGTGAAACACCGGCCGCTCACTTGGCGATCCCGCCCGATTTGGCCCTCGCCTAGAGCGCGGGTGGCTCACTGGCCACCGACCCCGGGAGGCCGACTCGCATTCAGGTGCATCGGCGACCGCGGAGTGTCTTCGTGGGCGCCGGCGTGAAGCTGCCCGTCCGTCGCCCCGGCGGCGACGGACGGAATGACTCCTAGTACTTGATGGCGACCCAGCCGGTCCAGCGACCGATGCGGTTGCCGACCCTCATCCAGCGGGGCTGCTTGCCGTTGCGGCTTACGTCCTTGCCATTCCAAGCGAGGATGCCGTTCTGGAAGCTGATCACAGTCGGGTGCGGCAGCGAATCCAGCGGCCTCACCGGATCCACGGACACCTGAATCGTCAGGATGCGGGCACAGCCACGCATGTCGCCACCGGTGTTGAACACCGAACCGGCGTTCATCACCCAGAACCCGCCCTTGATCCGGGTCAGCTTCACCGTGCTCGTCGGAGTCGGGGGAATGGCACGCGGAGTGCAGGGGGACGGACTCGCCTGAACCGTCCAGGACGTGGATGCGGCCGGGCTGCGATTGCCCGCCGCATCGACCTCGCGAACCTCGAAATCGTGCGGTCCGACCGTCAGCCCCGAGAGCTGCACCGGATTGCCGGAACACGCTGCAGCCGCGCCGCCATCCACCCGGCACTCGAACGTCGCAGCAGGCTCACCCGAACCGGCGTAGCCGATGCTGGCGGTGACGTCGGTCGTCGTTGCCGCCGGCTTCGACGTGATCCTCGGCGCAGGAGGCGGCGTGCGATCCACCGTCCAAGTGACGCTCGCAGCACTGCTCGTGCGACCGAGGCTGTCGGTCTGGCGAACCGAGACGGTATGCGAACCGTCAGGGAGACCGCTCACGTCGAGCGGGCTCGAGCAACTTGCCCATGAGCCGGAGCCGACCTGGCACTCGAACGTGTTGCCGTCACCGCCGGTGAAAGCGACCGACCCTGTGCTCGACGTCGAACCCGCCGCAGGCGACGTGATCGTCGGCGCCGACGGCGGCTGCAGGTTCAAAGTCACGAAGTACCCGAACGAAACCTGCTTCAGCGTCGGACCGCTCGAGTACCTGAGCGTCGGATCGAGGACCACCCCAACCGTCGGGTAGTCGGTGTAACTCGGATACGAACGAATACCGCTCGCGTACAACTTCCCGTCACTCGGGTCGAGGTAGTAATTCTCAGTCGCGAAACTGCTCCCGCCGAGCGGGTCGAAGCCGGTCACGCTGCCGGTCGTCATGTCGATCTCGGCGATCCCTCCTCGCTGGACTCCCTTGACGGAGGTGAAGCTGCCACCGAGGATCATCCTGTCACCTGCGAAGACGATGCTCGAAACCCGGTTCCCGTTGGAGGACATCGACGTGGGAAGAAGATCCGGGTCGAAAGAGCCAATCGTGCCGGTTTCGGGATCGACCTCGATGAAGCCACTCGAATCCGTGGTGCCGATCCTGTTGAAGACCCCTGCGAGGTACAGCTTGCCCTTGTAGCCGGCGATTGCCTGGACCGACGCAGTGGGACTGCAGTACGTGCCAGCCGTGTTGCAGCTCTTCATCTCGAGGCCATTGCCAAGTGGCGAAGTCGATTTGGCGCCTGTCGTCTTGTTGATTGCCAGCAGGGCTGATCCCGCGACCGCGGAGTCCCGCGGTCCACAGTTGCCGCTGGTCTTGTTTCCGCAGTATTGATCCGCCGACGCCGCGTAGATGTCGTTCGCTCCGACCACGAGGTCTTCCACCGGCGGTGCGCGGTTGACCAACGAGTACCCACGACCGCTGGTCCAGGGATACGTCGAGAAGGGAGTTTTCACATCGGTCGAAGTGTCAATGCCGACGATGTTCACCGTCTTCGAGTTCGCGCCCGATGACCCCTCGAACTGGAACTGCCCAGCCGCCCAGAGTGTGCCTCCGTCCAGCTTCAGGTCGTTGATCCCGGGCGTGTAGGTGCGAGGGTACGAGTTGGCGGGATCGGTGGACACGCTCTCGCTGACGAAGTTCCCGGCCACCTGCCGCGGGGCGAGAGTCCCATCGGTCGCGTCGAGTATCGCGAGGGACGTGATCGACCGGCTGTTGTTGACGTTGTCGAAGTAGCCGCCGACGTAAAGCTTGTTGTCGACCTTGACGATCGCTCGCACGCCCGAGCTCTTGCGCCGGCCGATACTCGCAACTGGCGCGTAGTCGGGCCTTGGCACAAGAGCAGCCGAGAATGCGGCGTCCCTCGTGCCGTCAGCCTTGACGTGGATCAGGCCACCGACCGGCGTGCCGCCGACCGAGTCGAAGTGACCGCCGACGAACAGTGCCCCGCTCGAGGCCGACTTCGTGATCGCGCCCGGGATACCTTGGGAGAGCGCCGTTGAGCAACCGAAGACGGGAGAACTGAACCATGTCGGCGCAGGGTTGAAACTGCTGTTGGCAGTGCCCGTCGCGCTGTCGAGCGCCGCAACGCCGGCTCGGTCCGCGCCGCCGATACGACTGAATCGGCCGGCAGCGTAGAGCGTTGAACCGTCGAGTGTCATTCCTACGACTTCCGGACTGCCGCCAGGCACGTTGTGACTCAGGGGCCCATCTGCCAAGCAGCCCGCCGGTCCATTGATCCCCCTCGCGTTGACGTTGAACGACGTCATGTACTTGCCGGCCGCGAGGTCGTACTTGGCGATTCCCTCGCGGTAGAGGGCGTTGTTGGTCGAGTTTGGGTAGCCGTAGTACTTGGGAGTGCCCACCACCACGAAGGCGCCTCCGATGTAGACGTGCCCTGCCCCGTCCTGCACGATCGAGCTGACACTCGTCTTCGCCCCGCCCGAGTTCCAGACGCCGACCGCTGTGGTCTTCGTCTTGTCGACCGCCTGGGTCGTCGGGCTCACGACCATCAGGCCGCGTCGCTCGCCGTCGGCTGCGAACGACTGGGTCAAGAAGGTGCCGCCGATCCAAAGATCGCTGCCCACCTTCGCGAGCGCGGCGACCGTCGGCTTGTTGCACGAGGTGTCCTCGCACGGCCATTCAACCGAGTCCGCGGCGCCGTTGAAGGTCGCGTCGGAAGCGCCGGTCGCCGCGTCGACCTTGCCGACGCCTTGGTTGTCGTAAGCGCCGATCTTCGCGAAGTTGCCGCCGATGAACAGGTCCGAGCCGTCGACGAGCAGTGTTCGCACACCCCTGAACGGGCCCTCCTCGGGACTGGGGCGCGGCGAGGGGTTGCGCGTGACGTTGGCATCGAACCCGGTCTTGAGGGCGCCGGTGGTCGCGTCGAGGGCGGCGACGTCGGTTCGCGGGGAGCCGTTGACCTGGTCGAACAACCCGCCCACGTAGAGGGTGCTGCCGCTGCGAGCCAGCGTCCAGACCCCGGCCCAGGTCTCACCGGTGGTGCCGATGTTCGGGATGCTTGCCTGGAAGTCGGGGTCGAGCGACCCGTCGGCCTTGATGTGCGCGATCGAGTTCGCGGTCGCGCCCCCGTAACGGGTGAAGGAACCGCCCACGTACCAGCCGCCCGCACCGTCGTCGAGCACCGAGCGCACCTCGAGGGTGCCACCGTCGAAGGCCTTGAACCTCGTGTCGAGGGTGCCGCTGTCCGTCGGCGCATCACCCGAGAAGGTCACGTCCTTCAGTGAGAAGCCGCCACCGGTGCTGTCGGCGTTCCACGCCCGGAAGTTGCCACCGAGGTAGTGACCGTGCGCACCGTCGGATTCGACCGCCTGCACGTGACCGCCCGCAATCTCGCGCTTGAGGTAGTCGGCTTGAGCGGGCACAACGCCGAGCAGGGAGGCTGCTGCCACGGCGGCGGCAGCCAGGAAGGCCTTGTGGACGGGTGTTGCGGCCAGCGGGTTGATCATCGGGGGACAAGCTCCTCGTTCGAATGAGACGAAGAGGTTGTCAGCGAGAATCGGGGGGAATCCGAAAATGTCGGGTATTCCCCCTCATCGGATCTCCCCAGCCTCCACCCCCCCTATGCTGGCCGCGCATGCCCAATGCGAAGCCTGCCGCAGGCGAACACCGAGGCTTCGCTCGCTCGATCCTCGTCGTCGAGGACGAGCCACTGCTGCGGGATCTGATCGCGGGATCGCTCGAAGCGAGGGGCTTCGCCGTCAGCTCGGCCAGCTCACCATCCGAGGCGGTGCGTGAGTTCCGGGAAGTCGACCCGGACGGCGTCGTGATGGACATAGACCTCGGTCCGGGCCCCAACGGTTTCGATCTCGCAGAGCGGTTCACCTCGAGCGGGACCGGAGTGGCGATCGTCTTCCTCACCAACCTGCCCGATCCCCGGTTCGCCGGTCGCACCGCGGATCAAGTCCCCCGAGGGGTTGCCTACCTCCGGAAGGAGGCAGTTGAGGAGATCGAAGTCCTGATCGAGGCGGTCGACTCGACCCTGCGCGGGGCGGTCGAGGACCGGATGCGGCACGACCGTGACCCCGATCGCCCGTTGGGCTCGCTGACTCGCCGCCAAGTGGAGATCCTCCGCCTCGTCGCCCTCGGCAAGACCAACGTCCAGATCGCCGAACTGCGGGGCACCACGGTGAAGGCCGTCGAACGGACGGTCGCACGAGCGCTCACCGCCATCGGGATCGACGGCGAGCTGGGCGGCAACCGCCGCGTTGACGCTGCGCGCCACTTCATCCGGATGAGCGGCGCCCCCCTTCCGCTCCCTGACGGGAGCGGTTCAGGCTCGTGACGACCGTCGAGAAGGCCAGTCGGCCAGAAGCCGAGCGGAGCGACGGACTCGAACCGACTGCACCGACCAGCGGGAAGCTCGCCCCGCTCCGCTCCGCCAGCGCGTTTTCGTGGCCGGTGCTCGCCCTCTACTGCCCCGCAGGCTTGGCGATCCAGGTCAGCGGGAATCAATCGAACTTCGGCGGTTCATCGGTCGCATGGGTAGCGGCAGGGGCGATCGCAATGGTCGTGCTCTGCGCGATCCTCGTCGGGAGTCGCCGACTGATCTGCCGCGGCAACCGCGTGCCTGGAGTCGGTTCGGTGCTGCTCGCCTATTCCGTTGCAACGCTCGCACAGAGCCTGACTCTCGGACTGCTGTCGACACTCAACGGCGCCAGCGACGAGATCCATCTCGCCTTCCGCCTTTCGGGGCCTCTCCTTCAGGTACCGCTGCTGACGGCGATCGCGTACCTCGTCTGCCGCCACGACGCCCACCGCCGCAAGGTTGCCGAACTCGAACGGTCGCGAGCGCGGCTCCTCGCGATCGACCAGTCACTCGAGGTGGCGCTCGACAGGCTCGAGTCGGAACTCTCGGGAGCCGTCCGCTCGTCCCTCGAACCGGCACTCCGGGAACTAGACGTTGCCCTGACCGAGGCCTCGCGGCATGGCGAGGCGCAACCGGCGCTGGAGGCACTCGCCTCCCTCCTGGAAGACCGCATCCGCCCGCTAAGCCATGAACTGGCCGGCGACCAGCCCGCATCGGACCCGGCAGCGGAGCAGGCCGTACCGCCCCGGACTCGCGTCCCCTTGCCGAAGCGCTTCCACCTCGCTGACGGGTTCAGGCCGACATTGGTCGCACTGGTACTTGCGGTCGCTGCGATCCCGACAGCGATTCGCGACCTCGCGCCCCTCCACTCACTCCTCTACCTCTCGGCCTTCTGCGGCGGCACTTTCGTCGTGCTGGCACTCGTCAGGAAAGTGCTGGGCACGGCCGAGGCGCGTTCCGGTCCGGGCGTCGTGGCCGTCGTCGCTCTCCACGGGGTTGCCGGACGGATCGCCTTCGCGCTGGTCGGAGCAGCCGGGATCCAACGACCTGAGGGGATCGCGTTGGCCGCCTCGATGGTGGTGGCCCTGATAGGAGCGGCAGTGGTCGGTGACATGCTCGTCAGCGCTCGGCGAGCTGCAACCGAGGCGGACCTCGCGACCGTGACCGGTCGCTTGGAGCAGGCAGTAACGCTGATGCGGCGTCGGCAGCGGCTCGTGACGCGAAGACTCGCCTTCGTCCTCCACGGCTCACTCCAGGGATCGCTCCATGCCGCGGCAATCAGGATCCGCCAAGCCGATGACCTGACCGCCCGACTCGCCAACGAGCTCCGGGGCGACATCACGGCAGCTCTCACTCAGATGGACCAACGCCGACCGATGGGAGAGTCATCGCGGACACGTACGACGCTGGACGAGATCGCATCCGTCTGGGAAGGCGTGCGGACCGTGACGGCTCGGCTCGATCCCAGGACCGAGGCATTGCTCGAGGTGAATGACGACACTGACGAGGCGGTCTCAGTGGTCGTCCAGGAAGCCGTCAACAACGCCTTCAGGCATGGCTCGGCCAGCAGCGTCAGGATCGAGTTGACCGCTACCGACGAGCAATCGATCGCTCCGGGGCGGGAAATCTCCGTCGTGATCGAGGACGACGGCAGCGCAACGGGCGTCGACCGTCGCCCGGGACTCGGGAGCGCACTGCTCGACGAACTTTGCGACTCGTGGACCCGCGAGCGCGATGGAGGGACGATGACGCTCCGGGCACAGGTCGCCCTCGGCTGACTGACCGCACGGCCGACCACCGACCGGCGTCACCTTGCGAGCCAAACCCCGAGGCTCTCCCTCGCTGTCGCAGCCGCGGCCGAATCGCCCGGAACGGCGGGCGATTGGTAGGGTCGCACTTCACCCGCCGGAGTAGCTCAGCTGGTCAGAGCACCTGTCTTGTAAACAGGGGGTCAGGGGTTCGAATCCCCTCTCCGGCTTGTCTGGCGCTGCCAGGCCCAGCGCTGTCCCGCTCAGTGACGAACGCGTGACCGGAACCGCGAGTTCGCCCACGCGAGTACCCGCCTCTCGAGCAGGTACCAGCTCGCGGCTGCGATCACGAGGGTGATCGCCAGAGCGAGCAGTGAGATGAACGGGAATTCGGCAATTGGCGGTTTCGAGAACCCGTCGATCTCGACGATCCTCTTCAGGACGGGCACCTGCCAGAGATAAAGGCCGTACGACACCAAGCCAACCCAGACGACCGGCCTGAACCGCAGGAAACGGCGAGGCGCGCCACCCTCATCGGATCTGACCACAGCGGGAAGGACCAGGGCTGTCGCGACGATGACCTTCATCACGCCGAGGATCATCACCTTCGATCTCCAGTCCTCCCCGGTCGGCCCGGTGGCAGCGGCCAACCAGCACATGGCCCCGTAGACCAGCAAGGCGCCAAGCCATAAGGCGCCTGACCTGCGGGCGAGCAGATCCGCCGGCCGCCTCGCCCATTCAGGTTTGGCGGCACTCAGGACTGCCATGCCCATCCCGGCCGCGAAAACGTCCAGGCTTGCCGGAAGCGCGACAGTCAAGGGTTGGATCGTGTTCTCCGTCGAGGAAGTCGCTATGACCACGAGCTTCCACCCAAATCCCACGGCAGCAAGTCCCACCAGCATCGACAGCTCGCGCCTGACCGGATCGCGCGACCGCGCGCAGGCCGCACCGACCAGAGCGGCCCAGAACGGGAGGAAGATGTAGAACGTCACCTCGACCGCAATGGTCCACGCCGCAGGCAGCGGATTGTTGAACCAGAGCGCGTGACCGTCGTAGATGCCACCGAACAGGTAGGTCTGGAAGATCCCTCGAAGCGACAGGACGTCCGAGCGCCCCTCGATCAGGCAGACGACCGTCAGAGCGAGCCAGTAGGCGGGCACGATCCGAGCTGCCCGTCGCAACGCATAGCGCCTCAGGTCCGGTCCGTCGTGGCCGGCCAGCCGCGCGGCCACGAAGGGCCGGTAGAGCAGGAACGCACTGATGACATAGAAGAGCGCCACTCCGAGCACACCCAGACGATCGGCCCCGTTCGCCCAGGCGGACCCGAGGACGGAATGGGACTCCACGAAGGCTGCGAAATCGCCCGCGTTCACGAACGCCCAAGAGTGGAACACGAACACCAACGTTGCGGCGAGCGCTCGAAGGCCATCGAACAGGGGGAACCGCCGCCGTTCCATCCGCTGAGCCTACATCCTCGAGATCGTGCCAGCCGAGCCTCCGACGCAGGGGGCAGGTGTTCGAATCCCCTCGCCGGCCTGACCATCCACCACATTCCCCTCAACCGCCCGCAGGCGATGGCAGGATGCGGCTGCGGCGACGTCAAACGGCGGCGACGTTGCCCGCCAAGGTCCAGCCGACGAGCGCGTTGGCGTGGCCATGCCCCATCCCGTGCTCCGACTTGAGGAAGGCCACGATCTCCATGTGCTTCTCAAGTCCGCAGTCGGCAATCACCGTGTGCCAATCGGCGATCGATCGTCCGTACTTCTTCTCGATCGAGGGGAAGTAGGACGCAGGCCCTTGCTTCGGCCACGGTGGGGTCTGTTCAGTCACGGCCTTCTCTCATCCTTGCAGTGGGAGTGCCCAAGGGAGGAAAGGTTAATCGCCATCCAATCCCCGGCCACGACCAAGGTCGCGCCGGCCTCGGGCGAGCGTCAGTTCCCGTCGGTTCCACAGCAGGCCCCTGACCGGCCCGGGCGGCCCGCCTCCCATCGCCTAGTCTGTCCCGGTGCCCGCCCCGGCATCCTCCCCCGACCGGCCCACGGCCGGACCTTCCGTCCTTGCCCGCCTCGCGGCTCTCTGCGCGCGACGACGGCGCTGGGTGATCATCGGCTGGGTCGCCGTGCTCGCCCTCGTCGCCGGCCTCGGCGCGGCAAACCCGGCGACCTACTCGAACGACATCGACCTGCCGGGCGCGCAGTCGCACGATGCAGCAGTTCTGCTCGAATCGCGGTTCCCGGCTCAGGCGGGTGACGTCGACCAGATCGTCCTCCACTCCCCCGACTCGAAGCTCACCGAGCCCGCGACCGCCCAGCGAATCGAGCGGATGCTGGGCGAGGTCAAGGGCCTGCCTCACGTAACCGGGGTTACCAACCCGTTCTCGGCTGAATCGAAGGGCCAGATCTCCAAGGATGGAAAGATCGCCTTCGCGACCGTCACGTTCGACGAGTCGGCGCGGGAGATCCCAAAGCCGGCGATCCAACGGATGATGGACACGGCCCGCTCAGTCGAGGGAGACGGACTGCAGGTCGAGATGGGCGGGCAGGCCATCCAGGTCATGGAACAGACCACGCCGGGAGCCGCCGAGCTGATCGGCCTCGCTGCGGCGATGCTGATCCTGCTGCTGACGTTCGGCTCGGTCGTCGCGATGGGCCTGCCGATCCTGACCGCCCTCTTCGGTCTCGGGGTCGGCCTCTCGCTGCTCGGTCTGCTGAGCCACGCGATCGACACTGCCGACTTCGCCCCGCAGCTCGCGACGATGATCGGGTTGGGAGTCGGGATCGACTACGCGCTGTTCATCGTCAGCCGGTTCCGCGACGCATTCGCCGAGAACGGCCAGGATCTCGAAGCCGCGGTTGTCACCTCGTTGGACACGGCTGGGCGTTCGGTGCTGTTCGCCGGCCTCACCGTGGTGATCTCGATCCTCGGCATGGTCCTGCTCGGGATCAGCTTCCTCTACGGGGTCGCCGTGGCGACCTCGGTGGTGGTCGCGATCACTGTGCTTGCCGCCCTGACCTTGACACCAGCTCTGCTCCGGTTCGACGCCCTCGGCGGGCGGATCGGCCGCCACCGGATCAACCGCCGCGGAGCGGAGCGCGAAGGTGTCGTGTGGGCCCGCTGGTCGGACGCGGTCGTCAAGCGCCGCTGGCTCTGCGCGATCGGCGGCACCGCCCTGCTCGTCGCGCTGACGGTCCCGGCCTTCTCGATGCGCCAGCTCCACAACGACGCCGGCAACGGCAACACCTCGACGACGACCCGCCAGGCCTACGACCTGCTCGCCAAGGGCTTCGGGCCGGGCTTCAACGGCCCGATCAAGGTCGTCGCCACCCTGCCTGCCGGCGGTGGGTCCGAGGCCGTCGCCACGATCCGCTCAGGCATTGCATCCACCCCCGGCATCGCGCAGACCACAGGGGCGGAGTTAAGCCCCGACGGCAGGGTCGCAGTGATCACAGCCTTCGCCTCGAGCAAGCCTCAGGCGGCGGAGACGACCAATCTCGTCGATCGGCTGAGGTCAGAGGTGACGCCGCCACTGGCGAAACAGACGAACACCGAGATACTGATCGGCGGGTTCACCCCCGCGACCGTCGACCTTGCCGACATCTTCGGGCGCAAGCTGCCGCTCTTCATCAGCGTCGTGGTCGCCCTCTCGGCGTTGCTGCTGATGGTCGTGTTCCGCTCGATCCTCGTCCCGATCAAGGCCGCGGCGATGAACCTGCTGTCGATCGGCGCCGCGCTGGGCGTCGTGACCCTCGTCTTCCAGGAGGGTTGGGGTGCGGGATTGCTCGGGATCGAACCGGGGCCGATCGAGCCGTTCCTGCCGGTGATGATGTTCGCGATCATCTTCGGACTGTCGATGGACTACGAGGTCTTCATCGTCTCGAGAATCCGCGAGGAGTGGTCGCGCAGCGGCGATCCTCGCGATGCCGTGCGCCGGGGGCTCGCAGCGACCGGCCGGGTCGTCACGGCTGCCGCGGCGATCATGATTTTCGTCTTCGCGTCCTTCATGCTCGGCGGCGACAAGATCATCAAGATGTTCGGCCTCGGGCTTGCGACCGCGGTCTTCATCGACGCGTTCCTGATTCGGGTGATCCTGCTTCCCGCCGTCATGGACCTCGCCGCGAAAGCCACCTGGTGGCTGCCCAAGTGGCTCGACCGCCTGCTGCCGCGAGTCGGGATCGAGGGTCCTGCCGAGGGTCACGGCCAGGACGATCTCGCACCGGCCGATTCCGCCCGAGCCTGACCAAGGACCGAACGCGGTCCTATGCGGCGATCAGCCCATCCGCGAGTGCCATCGCAACCAGTCCGGTCCTCGTGCGCGCTCCACTCTTCGCCATCGCGTTGCGAACGTGCGCCTGCACCGTGGCGGGTGAAACCCCGAGCGTCAACGCGATCGCGGGCCCGCTCTGCCCCTTTGCGAGCAGTTCGCAAATCTGACGCTCCCGGCTGGTGAGGTAGGACAACTCAGGGGTGGTGCCGTCCGCGCCCGCCGTCTGCGACGCGGCCTCTCTCGTGACCAGAAGCAGAAGCGAAATGTCGCTTTCGACCCCGCTGATAACGAGAAGCTCGCCTTCGAACTGTTCCTGGGCGGCCTGACGAGCCCTGACGCCGATCTGGATGAAAGGAGGGCGGTCTGGCCTGGCCAGCCGTGCCCAGTTCCTGCAGTCGACGATCCCGGGACAGGGTGCGATCACTTCGTCGAGCGACACCTCGTCGAGGCCAGCGGGCTCACCCACGCAGGTTGCCCATGCTCGATTCCATCCCGAGACCATCAGATCCGGGTCGAGCACAGCCGTGGGAACTCGACTCGCCTCTGCAACAGCCCCGAACGTGGCGGCTGAGAGCAAACCCTCGCCACTCGGCGACGAATGCGGAGACGAGGCCATCACACCCCCCCCCCCGGATCGGGGATCGCCTCGAAGATCATGCCGCTGCGGTCGTCGGCAGCTCGCGTAACCTGACGAGCACCGGAGAGACGGGTGAGATCGAACGGCGGAGCTAGGCCCTGACCAGGCCCTCGGCCATCGCGTAGGCGACAAGGGCGGTTCGGTTCGCTGCGCCCGTCTTCTTCATGGCATTCCTGACGTGCGCCTGAACAGTGGACTCGGCTATGTCCAGATGGGAGGCGACCCGCGCTCCGCTCAATCCCTTGGCGAGCAGGTTGACGATCTCAACCTCCCTTGCCGTAAGCAACCGACGAGTCGTGGGGTATGCCGGCTCGCCGGATGCTCCACCGCGGGCGGTCCGCTCGGCATCAGTGCCGGATGTCGACAAGTGCCTGAGCGCGGTGGCCAACGGCGCAATCAGCACGAGGTCGAGCCCCGCGACAAAGTCCGCGACGCAAACGATCTCGAACGCCTGCCCGGGCCGCGGCCCGGTTACGCACGATCCGACGCTGAAGCCGCTCGTGCGAGCGGCAGCGCGAAGCCCTTCGGGATCATGGCCGTCGACGCTCACCACGCACTCCGGAAGCGATCGGCGTTCACCGAAGAAGGCTTCCCAAGCCCGGTTTGCGTAGACGATCAGCGAGTCGCTATCGACGACACCGGCCGGCCCTTCCGATTCCTCGAAGAGCCTGGCAATCAGTCCTGACCGCTGCGCGACATCGCCAGCGCTTCCAACCATTTGCATCGTTGACCCCTGACTAAAGTCCGCCGTGGAGCGGACAGTTAGGGGTTGGGTGGGAATCGCTCCCGCACCCAACCCCTTCTGTACCTACCTACTTCACTGCTTGACTACGACTACTCGTCTCCGCAGACCGCGTAGACGGTGATGTCAGCGGTCTCGTCCTCCGAGGCCGCCTGCCATCCGTCCAGATCCTCCCTCGGACGTGTCTCCTGGAGAGTCGAGCCGCTTGAGCTCGCTCCACCCGAGTAGACGCGCGGATGCTCGGCCGGGCAGCTGACCGACGCGCTGCCGGTGCCGGTGTCCTCTACGAGGACGCTGCTGGCTACGCCGGAAGGACCAACCGGGCCGACATCACCCTTGGCGCCCTGAAGGCCACGCGGGCCGGTGGCACCCGCAGGACCACGCTCGCCCCTGAGGCCTTGGCTGCCCTGGATGCCTTGATCGCCTTGCGCTCCATCAACACCGTCTGCGCCGTCAGCACCATCGGTTCCGTCAGCACCCTTGTCGGCGAGGAGTGTCCACTGGTCACTCGAGTCAGGGCTGTTGCCGGTGTTGTCATCACCCGTCGAGACGTACGACGCTCCACCGAAGCTCACGAAGTCGTCCCTGACGTAGGTGACCGTTTCGTCCCACTCGCCCTTGCCGGTAAGCGTGTTACCGGCCGGACCGGTGTCACCCTTCTGGGCAAGGAGGGTCCACTGGTCACTTTCGCCGGGGCTGTTGCCGGTGTTGTCATCGGCTGTCGAGACGTACGAGGCGCCCTCGAAGCTGATGAAGTCGTCCTTGGCGTAGGTGACGGTCTCGTCCCACTCGCCCTTGCCGGTAAGCGTGTTACCGGCAGGCCCGGTGGCACCCTTCACACCCTGAGGACCGGCGGCTCCGGTGTCGCCCTTAGCGCCGGTATCACCCTTCTCGCCCTGGACTCCCTGAGCGCCGGTATTGCCCTTCTCGCCCTGAGCGCCGACTGCTCCTGTGTCGCCCTTGGCGCCGACGGCACCGTCACGACCGTTGAGACCGTTCAGGCCAGCGGGACCGGCTGCACCGTCACGGCCATCGCGGCCGGTTGCGCCCTGCGGGCCAGCAGAACCTGCCTCACCCTTAGCGCCGGTAGCGCCCTTCTCACCCTGCGGGCCAGCTGCTCCGGTATCTCCCTTCTCGCCCTGCGGACCTGCGGGACCGGCCGCCCCTTGAGCGCCCGCAGCGCCGCGAGGACCAGCTGGCCCCGTGGGAACGGTGCACACAGCCGAGCTGCGGCTGACCTTGCACTTCGCCTTGACCTTCTTGGTTGCGGCGCCTGCGGTCGGGATCGCGAAGAGTCCCACGACCATGGCTGCGACGAGGGCAAGCAGTGCGACCGTAGAAGCAGTCCACCGCCTTCCTCCATCAGCGATACGAACACTCATCTTGATGAGTTCCTTTCTATGGGTGTTTGTTGCCTATTGGCTTGAGGGGACTGCTTCCAACTCTCGGGCACCCCTAATTGCATGAATCGAGAGCCTTCTGACGTTCACCTACGAACGAAAGCTTCAGTGCCGTCGAGTTCGGCGACGTGTAGGCCGACACCGGAACGGCGGGATAACGGGCGAGGACCTGGTCGACGCAAGCCTGCTTGGCGAGCCCGGACCCCGTCCGCCACAGCGCGACCGTGCTGACGAGCAGCAGGACCAACGCAAGACCGACTACCAGACGCCGGGTCGTGTCCGAGCCGACGCGAGTGCCGGTCGAACCCTCCAAAGTTGCTGCGCTCATGTCCTTCTCCTCTCTCGGCCGTGCCGGGCAAAGTCGTCGAGTCGGGCTGGTGCCCGAACAGGAGCGGCAGACTAAGTAACTGAAATCAACTCCACAATTCCCTGTACGCGCTAGTCGTAATCGAGTAGTCCCTTTAAATGACCTGGCCACGACGCGTGGCGGCGGCTCGGGACGAACCTCCTCAGGAAGGCGAGCCCTCGTGCCTTGCGCAACACTTGACCGGGTGACCGCGGCGATGAACGGGACCCATGACCAACCGAACGTCGCGATCGTCGGCGCCGGCTTTGGCGGCCTTGCCGCGGCGATCGAGCTGGAACGCCACGGCCATGCCGATTACACGGTGTTCGAGCGCAGCCCCGAGGTCGGTGGCGTCTGGCAGGCCAACCAGTACCCGAGAGCCCGCTGCGACGTCCCGTCGATCATCTACCAGTACTCGTTCGACCTGCGGCCCGACTGGTCGCGCCGGTTCGGCAACCAGGCCGAGATCCGCGACTACCTCAGGGACGTCTCGGAGCGGACCGGCGTCCGACCCCAGATCCGCTTCAACACCGCCGTACGCTCGGCGATCTTCGATGAGCGGTCGGCCAAGTGGACGCTCACCCTCGAGGACGGCACTGAGCAGCAGTTCGACGCCTTCATCCTCGCTCCCGGCCAGCTCAGCAACCCCAAGATCCCGGACCTCCCGGGCATGGAGAGCTTCGAAGGCGATCAGTTCCACTCCGCCCGCTGGGATCACTCGGTGGACCTCGAGGGCAAGCGGGTCGCGGTGGTCGGCAGCGGAGCGAGCGCGATCCAGATCGTGCCTGCGATCGCCGACAGCGTCGGCCACCTGACTCTCGTCCAGCGCCACCCGAACTGGATCGTCGGGAAGATGGATTGGGCGCCGAGCCGCCTCGAGAAGGCCTTGGGCAAGCACTTCCCGCCGTTCCTGAGGGCGTACCACAACCTGATGTGGTGGTGGTTCGAGTCGCGCTACCCACTTGTGCTCCGGGGAGCCAACCCGATCCGCCGCGCTTGGGAAGTGATCCTCAAGCGCCAGATCGCGGCGACCCTGAAGGACCCGCAGAAGACCGCCGCCTGCATCCCCGATTACCCACTCGGCTGCAACCGGATCCTCCTCTCCTCGGAGTGGTACGAGACCATCGCTCGCCCGGACGTGTCGGTCGTCAACTCCGGGGTCGCGTCGGTCCAGCCCGACGGCCTCGTCTGCGCCGACGGGACCCGGATCGATGCTGACGTGATCGTCTGGTGCACCGGGTTCACCGCGACCGAGTACTCGGCCCCGATGGAGATCCGCGGGCGCGACGGCCTGAGCCTGCTCGAAGCCTGGAAGGACGGCCCAGAGGCCTACCTCGGGCTGATGACCCCCGGATTCCCGAACATGTTCATGTCCTACGGCCCGAACACCGGCAGCCTCACAAACACCCTGATCTACATGTTCGAGAAGCAGGCGTCATGGATCCGCCAAGCGCTCGATCACCTCAGCGGGACCGGGGGCTGGATCGACCTGCGCGAGGACGTAAACCGGGAGTTCAACGACGAGATCCAGTCGAGGCTCCAGAAGACGGTGTTCACCGCAGGGTGCCCGGGCTGGTACACCACCGACTCGGGCAAGGTCACGCAGGTCTGGGTCGGCTCACACGTCGAATACGGCCGCCGTACGGCACGGTTCGACGCTTCAGTCGTAGAGCACGGACCGAAGCCTTCCTGACCGGCCTTGCAGCTGGAAGCTGAGCGGGCCCTCAGCCGGTTACGTGGTCGCGCTCGATCACGCGATTCTCTTCGCGCTCAGCGTTGATCTGCACGCCGATGTAGACGAGAAGCAGGTTCACGAGCACGCCGATGCCGCCGAAGGTGACGATCAGAGCGATCGAGTAGGCCCAGGCGGGACTCATTGCGATTGGCATGCGAGCGATCCTAGCGTTCCGCACGGGCGAAGGCCCGCCCGCCAAGGTCGGGGCCGACCCGCCTCGCGCCCGCTCCCATGGGCGCGAGTGGGATCGATCTTCCGATTCAGGCTGCGATGCGCCGCGACTCGAGGTGCGCGCCGACCTTGCGCTTGACGCGCTGGAGGGCATTGTCGACCGTCTTGGTGTCACGGCCGGTGCGCTCGGCGATCTCCTCGTACGGACGCCCGTCGAGGTACAGCGAGAGCACTTCGGACTCGAGTTCGCTCAGTTCAGCCGAGAGGCAGTCCACGAGCGCCCTCAACTCCTCCGAGGAGATGACGCGGCTGACCGGGTCGTCGACCGACGGCCCGGGCAGGAACTCGTCGAGCGTCGGCTCGCCCTCGCCCTGCTGACCGGCCGGCGACGACGAGAACGAGACGTACTGGTTGAGCGGCGTGTGCTTGTTGCGGGTGGCCGTCTTGACGGCGGTGATGATCTGCCTGGTGATGCAGAGCTCCGCGAAGTTGCGGAACGAGGACTCCCTGTCGGTTCGGTAGTCGCGAATCGCCTTGTAGAGGCCCACCAAACCCTCCTGGATCAGGTCTTCCGAGTCACCTCCGGCAAGGAAGTACGAGGAGGCCTTCAGCCTCACGAAACCGTGATAACGGCGCACCAGTCGGTCAAGTGCGTCGGCATCGCCCTGCTTGGCAAGGGCGATGAGGAACTGATCCTCAACCTTAGGTCGAGCCTTAGGCCTGCTCGAGATCTGCTGGGAGCTGATTGACATCCGATCGTCCTTTCGCGCAGCGATTCGCTGCGTTGGTCGTCGGCGCACTGCCTCCCCTGGCGCCCTGCTACATCGTTGAATCGACCTCGATACTACAGGCCTGAACCTGAAGTCGAGGTTTACTGATGGGCGGCAGACTTACATAACACTGCGTATCTGTCAAGAGCAACTTCCGAAACGCCCTCGGGCACGGTCGAACGGCCCCGCCTCGCTGCATCGGGGCGTGGTTATGCGCCGGATGCGCCAAGGGCGACCGGAGCGGGCAGGGCCAGAGAGTTCAGGACAGGGTCAGGCTGAGCTGCGTTGCCGAACTGCCTCGTAGAGCAGGGCGCTCGCGGCAGTGGCGACGTTGAGCGAATCGACCTTGCCCGCCAGCGGCAGCTTGACCAGCCGGTCGCACTCCCCGGCGACTCTCGGGCGCAGCCCCTTGCCCTCCGAGCCCATCACCAAGGCGACAGGGCCTGTCCAATCGACTTCGTCCCAGGGGTCGGCACCCTCCATGGCGGCGCCGTGGCGCCAGAGCCCCGCCTTCCCCGCATCCGCGAGGAAATCGGCGATGTTGCGGGCCTTTGCGATCTTCAAGTGTTCAACCGCACCTGCGCTGGCTCGGCAAACGACCGCAGTCACCTCGGCGCTGCGATGCCTTGGGATCACCAGCCCGTCGACGCCTGCGGCCTCGGCGACCCGGCAGATCGCCCCGAGGTTGCGGGGATCCTGGATCTCGTCGAGCACGACGACGAAGGCGTCGGGCTTGGAGAGCAGGCCGGCCGGGTCCGCGTACTGGAAGTCGTCGACCTCCGCCACGACACCCTGATGGTCGTCGGAGCCGCAGCGGGCAGCCAACGCCGCCTGATCGGTGGGCTCGACCGGCACCGCCCGGGGCCAATCAGCTTCCACTCCCCGCTCGGAAACCCAGATTCGATGGACTCCGCGTGGTCCGCGCAGCGCCTCGCTGACGGCGTTGCGGCCGTAGATGATCACTGGACGGGAACCAGCTCCGGGCCGTTCGCCCCGTCGCGGACCGTCCAGCCCGCAGCTGCGAGCTCGTCACGGATGCGGTCGGCCTCGGCCCAGTCCTTGGCGGCGCGCGCCTGTTCCCTTGCTGCGAGGAGGTCGAGTGCGGCCTGATCGGGTCCGTCGCCCGCGACGTCGTCGAGCAGGTTGGCCAACCCGAAGATGTCGAGCATCGCGAACAGGTCGTCTCCCCCGAGCTCACCGCCGCGGCGGTTGGCCTCGCGGATCCAACCGAACATCTCGGCGAGGGCCGCCGGGGTGTTGAAGTCGTCGCAAAGCGCGTCGATGAAGCGCTCCCTGAATGGCCGCAAGTCCTCCGGGGACTCGCCCGGGGTCAGGCTCCTCGCCAGCTCGCGGATCCGCGCAGCCCTCGCGTTCGCCTCGTCGAACCGCTCCTCGGAGCAGGCGAGCGGCTGGCGGTAGTGGCCGCCGAGCAGCCAGAGCAGCACTGCATCTCGGCCGTGGGCCTCGAGCGCGTCGTGGAGCAGGAGGATGTTGCCGACCGACTTGGCCATCTTCTCCTCGCCGAACCGCACCATCCCGTTGTGCATCCAGATCCGGGCGATCGGCTTGCCCCGGGCGGCCGAAGTCTGGGCCTGCTCGTTCTCGTGGTGGGGGAAGACGAGGTCGCTGCCACCACCGTGGATCTCGAAGTCGACGCCGAGCTCGGCCTCGGCCATCGCCGAGCACTCGATGTGCCAGCCTGGCCGACCATCGCCCCACGGGGAGGGCCACGAGGTGTCCTCCCCGTCCTTGGTGGCTTTCCAGAGTGCGAAATCGAGCGAGTCGCGCTTCAGCTCCGCTCCTTCGACCCCTTCCCCCTGGTCCATCTGCTC
Organism: Actinomycetes bacterium; assembly: GCA_037131165.1. Classification (GTDB taxonomy): domain Bacteria; phylum Actinomycetota; class Thermoleophilia; order Solirubrobacterales; family Solirubrobacteraceae; genus WLNJ01. The sequence continues at coordinate 31,964 of JBAXRO010000015.1, forward strand.
GATGTCCCGGTGGGAGAGCTCGCCGTAGGAAGGGTGTGAACGGACGCTGAAGTAGACGTCGCCGCCGGATTCGTAAGCGTGGCCCGATTCGACGAGGTCGGCAATCAGGGCGATGATCCCGTCGATGTGGCCGGTCGCGAGCGGTTCGGAGTCGGGGCGCCCGAGCCCGAGGCCGTCGGTGTCGGCGATGTACTGGGCGCCCATCGCCTCCGCCAGTTCCGCGCTCGGCTTGCCGGCCGCCAAGGCCGCGGCGTAGATCTTGTCGTTGACGTCGGTGATGTTGGCGACGAGCTTGGCCTCGTAGCCGACCCGCTCGAGGAATCGCTTGAAGACAGCGAAAACCACGAACGGCCGGGCGTTGCCAACGTGAATCCGTCCGTACACGGTCGGCCCGCAGGCGTAGATGCCGACCTTGCCCGGCTCCCGCGTTTCGAGCGGCTTGAGCGAGCCGCTGAGGGTGTCGTGTATCCGAATTTCCCGCATCACAGCCGAGACTAATGGCCGAACGGCCAATCGGGAGCGCTCGGGAGACCTCTAGCCTCTGCCGGGATGAGCGGAGCGGGACGATTCGCACCAACGCCGAGCGCAGACCTTCACATCGGCAATCTGCGCACCGGCCTGCTCGCCTGGCTGTTCGCCCGCTCGACCGGGCGGAGCTTCCTGATGCGGATCGAGGACCTCGACCGCGAGCGCTGCGATCCGGCGATCGCCGAGCGTCAGTTGGCGGATCTCGCCTCCCTCGGGATCGAATGGGACGGCCCGGTCGAGACGCAGAGCGAGCACTCCGACCGCTGCGAATCCGCTCTCGCCATCCTCGAGCGCGAGGGACTGACCTACCCGTGCTTCTGCACCAGGGCCGAGCGGGCGACCCAGGCCCCCCACGGCTCCCCCGGTCGCTACTCGGGGCGTTGCCGCGAGCTGAGCCGGGAAGAGCACGCCCGGCTGCTCGCCGAGGGCCGCCGGCCTTCTCTGCGAGCGCGAGTGGGCGGCCAGCCTGTCGCATGGGACGACCTCGTGCTGGGGCCAACGTCCGGGTTGAGCGACGACCCGATCGTGCGCCGGGCAGACGGCGTGTTCGCCTACAACCTCGCCGTCGTCGTGGACGACGCAGCAGCTGGCGTCGACCAGGTGGTCAGGGGCGACGACCTCACCGACTCGGTCCCCGTACAGGCTGCTCTCTGCGACGCCCTCGGCCTCCCGAGGCCACAGTGGGCGCATGTCCCACTGGTACTCGGCGAGGACGGGGAGCGGCTCGCCAAGCGAGGCGGTGGCGTCACCCTCGCGCAGCGGCTCGAGCAGGGCCAGGGACCGGACCGGGTGCTCGCCCTGCTCGGCTCGAGCCTCGGCCTGTGCGCCCAGGAGGACGCGGTCTCGGCAGCCGACCTGCTCGGTCGATTCGACCCTGCCAGCCTCCCGCGGGAGGCCTGGGTCCTGCCTCAGGCCCCGTAGGGCCAGGCGTAGCCGATCGGCGAGAGGTGGCGGATCAGCGGAATCGCCAACAGCACCGCGATCGTCAGAGCAATCGCTCCGCCCTTGACCCTCCGGTCGTCGCTCAGGGCGGCGAAGGGAAGGATCAGGACGATGTACCAAGGGTGCAACTGCGAGGTGAAGACCATCGCCGCCAGGATCGCGAAGCCCGCGCCGGCGATCCAGCGCTCGCCGCCCTTCAGCGCGAATCGGACGGCGAGGATCAGGCAAATCAGACCGGCGACTCCGAGCACGATCCGAGCGGGCGCGCCGAGCTCGCCGAGCCGCCCGTACCCGAAGATCATCCCCGGGATGCTCGACAGCTCCCCGGCATTGCGGGTCACTCCGTTCGCGATCGTCGAAGGGATCCTCAGCCAAGAGAAGCCGTAGATCAGCGTTCCGACCGCTCCGATCGTCACGAAGACGGCTGCGAAGCCCGCAGCGGCTCGCCTCGACCCTCGCTCCACGTGGCGTCCCGCCCCGATCACGAGGAACGGCAACACGAGCCCGGCCGTGGCCTTGATCGCGACGGCGGCGGCGAGCACCCCGCCGGCAGCTGCCGGGCGGGATCCGACCGCGAGCCTCACGGCCAGCAGCACGGCAGCGAGCATCAACAGGTCGTTGTGGCCGCCTCCGATCCCGTGGATCAGAAGGACCGGGTTCAACGCGACGAACAGCATCGCCGGGATCGCCGGGCGATCGAGTGCCTTCGCTATCGACCAGGTCAGAGCGGCGGAGGCGACGGCCGATAGGGCTGCGACCACCTTCAGGGTCCACAGCCCGAAGGCGAGGCTGGAATTGGCGAGGGCGGCGCTGATCAGCGAGAAGACCGGGCCATAGACGGTCGGTGTGTCGCACCAGACGAGGCCGGTCCAGCCGAACACCGGGTCCTCCGGCTTGACGACCGGCCCGTGGAGGTACGGGTTGATGCCGTGAAGCACCTCGAGGCGGCCGGCCGAGAGGTAGGTGAAGACGTCGGTCGAGAGCAGCGGCGGGGCGATCAGCAGCATCGCGTACATCAGGCCGATCGCCCACAACACCGGCCTCATCGGCAGTGAGTCGGCATCCCTCAGCACCAGCAGCCAGCCGAGGGTGATCAGGCCGAAGCAGGCCGAAGCCATCGGCCCGGCGATCGGCAGGTCGTGGTTGCCGAGCGACGCGATCGGTCCGAGGATCCAGCGCGGAAGGGTAGAGCCGGGAGCACCGATCGGCACGAGCCAGCGGAGGTTCGTCGAAAGCAGGACGAGGATCGCTGTAAGCACCACCATCGCGGCGAGTGCTTCCCGGCCGCCGAACCCACGGTCCGATCGCGCTTGCGGCTCTTCCTCGACCGCCCGCTCAGGTCCTGGCCGGGAAAACGGGCCGCCGAGCCTCTCGGCGACGCTCATCGCCCGCCCCCGACAAGCGAGACGACGGCGAACGCGGCCACTCCCTCGGCGCGACCGATGAAGCCGAGGCCCTCTCCCCTCGTCGCCTTGACGCTTACGCGCTCGACCGGAATGCCAAGGGCGTCGGCGAGGCGCTCGCGCATCGCATCCCTGTGCGGAGCCAGCTTCGGCGCCTCGAGGGCGACTGTCGCATCCACGTTCCAAGGGGCGAACCCGAGCTCGGCGACCCTGCGGACCGCTTCGCGCAGCAACTCGATCGAGTCGGCTCCAGCCCACTCGGGGTCGGTGTCGGGGAAGTGGCTGCCGATGTCCCCGGCGGCCGCGGCGCCGAGCAGGGCGTCGGTCACGGCATGGGCGAGGGCGTCGGCGTCGGAATGGCCGACCGGCCCGCGCTCGCTCTCGATCTCGACCCCGCCGATGATCATCGGCCGCCCCGCGGCGAGCGGGTGGACGTCGTAGCCGATCCCGAATCGCTGGAACTGACCGGCGTCGCCACTCATCGGTTGCCTCTCTCAGCGAGGAGGAGCTCGGCGAGGGCGATGTCGGTTGGTGTTGTCACCTTCAGGTTCTCCGGCGGGGAATCGATCAGCTTGACCACGACGCCGAGGGCCTCTGCGAGGGCGGCATCGTCGGTGGCGGCGGCGACCATCTCGTCATCCTGCGCGAGCGCCCGCTCCAGCACTTCCCGCCTGAATGCCTGTGGAGTCTGCATCGCGCGGAGGGTGCTGCGGTCGGGAGTCGCAAGAACGCTTCCATCAACGTCCGCGACCCTGATGGTATCGGTCACCGGAGCAGCTGCCACCGCGGCCTGAGCCCCATCCGGGCCTTCGATCGAGTCGATCATCCGGGCGATCAGCTCCCCGGTCAGGAGCGGCCGTGCTGCATCGTGGACGAGCACCGCCTCCCCGGCCGGGCCGCTGGAGGCGGCAAGGGCGTTGCGGACCGAGAAGGACCGTTCGGCCCCTCCCTCGCAGACGGTGCATCCGTCCCTCGATTGCCAGCGGCTGCCCGGGAAAACGGA
>JBAXRO010000016.1:0-33742 GCA_037131165.1 Actinomycetes bacterium
AACGCCGGCAGGCTCTGGGTCGATGGCGCGCTGGTCGGCTATCGCCAGGCCGGGGAGAAGCTCCACCAGATGCCTGAGAAGGACATCGCCAAGGCGCGCGCGAGCATCGGCATGGTCTTCCAGCGGTTCAACCTCTTCCCCAACCTGACTGCGGAGCAGAACATCATGCTTGCCCCGGTGAAGGTGCTCGGACTCGGCAAGGATGAGGTGCGCGAGCGGGCTCAGGGCCTGCTCGACCGGGTCGGACTCGGCGACCGGGGTGGTTCCTACCCGGCCCAGTTGTCCGGCGGCCAGCAGCAGCGGGTGGCGATCGCCCGGGCGCTTGCGATGCAACCGAAACTGATGCTGTTCGACGAGCCGACCTCGGCTCTCGACCCCGAGCTCGTGGGGGAGGTCCTCGCCGTGATGAAGGGTCTCGCATCGGAGGGCATGACGATGCTCGTCGTGACCCATGAGATCGGGTTCGCGAAGAGCGCTGCGGACACGGTGGTGTTCATGGACGAGGGAGTGATCGTCGAGTCCGGACCACCCGGAGCGGTGCTCGACAACCCCAATCATGAGCGGACGAAGGCCTTCCTGACCGAGGTCTCCTGAACGGGCTCGACCGACCGGCGACCGGTATGGCGGCATCGGTGTGTCGTCGGCGGGCGTCGGCGTCCGTAAGATCAGATCCATGGCACAGCGCCTCCGGCCGCTTTTCGATCAGATCGTGATCAAGGAGCTCGAACCCGACAGGGTTCGCCGCTCGGGCCTGCTCGTGCCCCCCGGGACGAATGAACCGCCGCCCCAGGAGGGAATCGTGCTGGCGACCGGACCCGGGACCGACTGGTGGGAATCGGCCGGCTTGAAGATGCCGGTGCAGGTCGGCGATCACGTGGTCTTCCCGGCCAGTGCCGGGGTCTGGGTCGAGGTCGACGAAGAGAGGCTGCTCGTCTGTCGCGTCGGCCAGCTCCTCGGAGTCCTCGACGAGGCCGGGGAATGCCGGGCCTGTGCCGACCGAGCCCTCGCCGAGGGCGAATCGTGCCCGGAGTGCGGTCGGACCGCGGCTCCAAGCCGCCGCGACTGATCACTTTTTCGGAAATTGCGGGGTGGTTGGATGGAGGCCCCTTGCGCTGCTCGGTCGGGCGTGTAGTTTGGTCAGTGCGACGCGGGAACGGACCGCGAAGAGCGAAGCCCAGGGGCGCAAGGGCTCGCCACTCAGCCGCCGAGGAAGCCGAAAGGCAGCCACGGAGGGCAGAGTCCCCGAAACGGTCCGAACTCGCGTCGCCTCGTTTCGTGACTGCCCGGTGCGAGGACCGCTAGGTTCACGTCCATGGACCCGAACCGCGAGAGGCTCGAAGCGCTCGCCGACCTGACGGTTCGCTTCGCCGCGAACGTCCAGCCCGGTCAGGTACTTGCGATCGGTGCCGAGCTGGGCAAGGAGGAACTCGTCCGCGCCCTTGCCGACTCGGCCTACCGCGAGGGAGCGAAGTTCGTCGACGTCGCCTGGTTCGACCCGCATGTCAAGCGCTCGCGGATCCTCCACTCCGACCCCGGGACGCTCGGCTTCGTCCCCCCTTGGTACGGGCAGCGGGCACTGGCGATCGGTGAGAATCGCTGCGCCCGGATCGGACTGACGGGACCGGTCGAACCGCACCTGTTCGACGATCTTGATCCATCGCTCGTTGGTCGCGACCAGCTCCCCTTCGTCGCCGAGAACGGAAAGGTGGTCTCCGAGCGGACGACCAACTGGACGGCCATCCCGTGCCCGACCCCCGGCTGGGCCGAACTCTGCTTCCCCGACCTCGATCCCGATGCTGCGCTCGACCGCCTCTGGGCCGAGGTTGCCCACATCTGCAGGCTCGACGAGCCTGACCCGGTGGCGGCCTGGGGTGAGCGGATGGACCTCTTGGAAGGGGTGGGGGCGCGCCTTGGAGCGATCGGCCCGTCGGCGCTTCGCTTCCGTGGCCCGGGTACCGACCTCGAGGTGGGGCTGCTGCCCAGCTCCCAGTGGATCGCAGCGCGGTTCAGTCGGGACGACGGCCTCGTCCACATGGCGAACATGCCGTCCGAGGAGATATTCACGACCCCTGATCCGCGGCGGGTCAGCGGGGTTGTCAGGGCAACCAAGCCGCTCGTCGCGGCAGGCACGCTGGTCGAGGGGCTCGAGGTCGAGTTCGAAGACGGGCGGGCAGTCCGGATCGACGCCGACCGTGGGGCCGGCGCGCTCCGCTCGATCGCGGAGAGGGACGAAGGAGCCTGCCGTCTGGGGGAAGTCGCCCTCGTTGACGGTGGCGGCCGGATCGGACCGCTTGGCCATCCGTTCTACGACACCCTGCTCGACGAGAACGCAGCCAGTCACATTGCGATCGGCAGCGCCTACGGCTTCGCGGTCAGCGACGAGGCCGACCAGGAACTGGCAAACCGGTCGGGGGTGCACGTGGACTTCATGATCGGAAGCGAGCAGGTCGAGGTCCATGCCGTTGACTCCGAAGGCGTTGAGACACCCGTGCTCGTGGGCGGTGCCTGTCAGGTCTGAAGCGCCAAGTTCCCGCAAACCGCTTTCGGTTATGGCCACTTGAGGTTAAGCCCCTTAAAGTGATGATTGATGATTCACTTGACGGAGCCGAACGGGAGTCGGCGCTGCGATGGAGCCAGTTGAACCTGTTCCAAGGGCTTTCGGAGGACACCCCGACCGGTCGATCGTGCCCGACCTGATCCGTGCGGCTGAGCGGGCCGAGTCCGTGATTTCGGCTGCCCTGATCTCGGTGGGGGCGCCGCACCTCCGCGACCTCGCAGTCCTCGACGAGATCAAGCGAAGCGGAGCGGCCGGAGTCCGGACCAATCAGCTAGCCACCCGCGTCGGTGCCAGCACGAGCCGGATCGCACATCACCTCAAGAGCCTCGAGTCCCGCGGCCTGGCTAGTCGGCGTCCGCACGACACCGATGGGCGAGGTGTGGTCATCCACCTCACCGACAAGGGGCGTCGCACCCTCGCCAAGGGAGTAGCGGCGCTCGACCGCCTGACGGCGAATCAGCTGGAGGAGCTTCGCGGTCAGCTACCGGTCGAGGCGTTGAGGGCAGCTCACATGACCCTCATGGCAGAGCTGACCAATTCAGCCTCGCGGCGCTGAGCGGTGATCGCCCGCTCCGGGGCTTGGGGAGGATGCCCGGATCGCGCCATCGCTAGGCTTCGATCTCCAAGGAGAGGTGCCGGAGCGGTTGAACGGGCACGATTGGAAATCGTGTAACGGGGGTTGACCTCGTTCGAGGGTTCGAATCCCTCTCTCTCCGCTTCGCAGCGCCCACGCGGTTCGCGGGATTCGAACCCTCGAACTTGGGCTGATCATGTGGCCGCGCCTGCGGCGCGGCCCGGAGGGTTGTTGTTGGTGGTCACGCCTGCGGCGCGACCCGCCTCTCTCTCCGCTTCGCAGCGCCCACGCGGTTCGCGGGATTCGAGCCCTCGAACTTGGGCTGATCAGGGGGCCGGATCCCACCCGCCGATGCCGCACGGCTTGCCGCCGCAGCCGCTCGGCAGGACGCCGGTGCGGACGTAGGTGCTCACGATCCGCCTGATCTCCGCTGAGTCACCGCCGACTCCGTGCGGGTCTTGGCCGAACGCGGGCGGCTCGTTGCCAACCGGGGGCGGAGGCGTGCCCTTGCAGCCCTTGCCCGTGCCCTTGCACGGGTCCGTCGCGACAGTCGGATTGAGGACGGCGCAGGCCAGGAGGTTGCAGTCGAGCGGTCTGGCGGGGCCGGTGTCCATCATCAGCATGGCGTTACCGCTGATGTCGACCGAGCCACCGTTGGTGATGCCCCAGAACCAGTTGAACGGTCCGCCTCGACCAGTGCTGATGGCGGGCGTGCGCAGCTTCGCGCCGATCGTCCTCGCGTAGACCTCGGCTGCGAGGTTGCTGACCTGATGGTCGCCGAAGGCCGGCAGCAGCAGCACGCTGTTGGTCGGGGTGTTCGGGAGCGGGGCCCGTCCGATGTGCTGCGCGTAGCCGTTGCCCTCGCCTCGATCCCAGAGCTGTTGGATCAGGGCCATGATCAGCGGGCGAACCTTGCTGTCCCTCGGGTAGTTCTGGTAGAGGATCGAGCCGTAGTCCGGCCAGTCGATCGACCGGTCGAGCAGAGTCGAGTAGTTGATTCCCGGAACGCCCAGCGATCCCCACCGGAAGTCCGGCGCCACGGCCATCGTCGCGCCGCCGAGGATGCCGCCTTGGCTGTCGCCGCTGTACCCGGCTTGGCCGCTGAGGACCGACTCGCCTTCGAACTGGAATGCCGGGCTGGAAGCCAGCCCATTCGGGTGTATCAGGGCCCGACCGAGGAACAGGAAGTTCAGGTGCGCCTGCTGCAAGCGGTCAGGCAGCATCTTGAAGTTCGACAGGTTCGGGAGGATGCCGATGCCGATCGTCAAGAGGTCGTTGCTCGACATCCCCTGCCAGTCGAGGCCGCAGAAGATGTTCTTGTAGTCGAAGCCAGCCTTGAGGTATGCGTCGTTGCCGGTGATCGCCTCGTAGTTGCCGAGCAGGCCGTGGCCGTAGACGAAGGCGAACGCCTTCTCCTTGACGATCGTGCCCTCGGCGACGCTCCGCGGGATGTTGCAGACGAACGGGACCTTGTTGACGTTCCCGGGGATCTGGGTCGGAAGGCCGGTCGTGGGGCTGAGGTTCAGCGTGGTCGCGACTCCGCAGCCGGACTTCTTCAGGTAGCACGGGACGTCGATCGTGCCGTACACGCGGCGGCTCAGGTACTGGTTCTGCTGTTCCGTGTAGTCACGCGTACGGGCCTCGTCGATTGTGAAGGTCGGCGAGTTGCCTTGGACCACGCGATCCCTGAGGTTGGTGTCACCGAGCTTCGCGAACGCGTCGTCGCGTATCGCGACAAGACGACTCGTCAGGCTCTCCCTGCTTGCGACTGTGAAGGCCCAAGCGCGGTAGATGCTGCTGCGGCTTATGCCTGCCCTGCTGGTGGCCTTGAAGATCGCTTCGAACTCGGCCTTGCGCTTGGCCAGCGTGCCGGTTGCCCGCTTGTCGCGCAGCTTCTTGAAGTCGCTGCTCGGTGCGATCGCGCCGCCCGAGGCCGTCTTCATGTTGCGGAGGGCGACGACGTAGGTCCGGCCCTCGGTGAAGTTGACCAGCGGCCGCAGGATCAGCGATTGGTTCGACACTGAATCGGCAATCAAGTCGAGCTCTCCGTAGATCGGGTGGCGCTTGCCGGTTGTCGTGTCGATCACGACCGCTCCGGCATCCAGCTTCGAGTAGTCCTGCGGGGCGGTTACGGGAGCGATCTTGCTCCTGACGAGGTCGACCCCCGGGACGTAGGTGACGAGCATCGAGCCTGGGCTGAACCCGTCGAGCAGGTTCCACTCTGCCGGGTCGACCGTGACGCCGGCCTTGTTGACGGGGAGGCCCGCACTCGGCAGGGCGAGCAATCGCTTCGTCGGGGTCTTGCTGCTCCCCTTCGTGAAGAAGTTGTTGGGGTACGGCAGCATGCAGCCAGCCGGATCGGTCGTGTCGCAACCCGCTGCGCTCGCCGTGCCCGGTGAGCCGACGACGAGTCCGACGGCGATCGCTGTACCGGCAATAAGCGCGCGGAGGCGCCGTGTTCTCAGCATCATCAGTCTCTCCCCTCCCGTGGAAACGACTCTGTAAGCGAGGTGGAAGGTACTACTGATCGCCGCGGTTTGCGGCATAAGTGAAGCCGACGATCGCGCCGCCGCCTTCCCGTTCCCGCACGAACGCGCGGCCCCCGTGGACTTCGGCAACCTGGCTGACTATCGAGAGTCCGAGCCCCGATCCGGCTGTGTTTCGCGCCTCGACCGAGCGGTGGAATCGCTCGAAGACGAGTTCACGTTCGTCCTCCGGGATCCCGGGTCCGCGGTCGGCGACTTCGATCGAGTCGCCGGTGAGGGTCAGCTCGATCGGGCCGCCCGATCGGTCGAACTTGGCGGCGTTGTCGAGCAGGTTGGTCACGGCCCGTTCAAGGCCCCTCGGACGACCTTCGATCGTTACCGGCTCGGCGTGTACTTCGACAGCCCGACCGGAGCGACGGGCGGTGCGCTCCGCAGCCCGGCTGACGAGCCTCGCGAGATCGACGCTTCGGACCGGTTCGGAATCGCTCCCGACGCTCAGCTCCACGAGCTCGTCGACGAGGGTTGCCATCTCCGACGTCTCCGAGCGAAGGTCTGACAGAAGCGCCGTGCGCTGCTCCTCGTCGAGCCTGTCGAACCGGTCGAGCACGGCGATGTTGGTGCGCATGCTCGTCAGCGGTGTCCGCAATTCGTGGCCCGCGTCCTGAACGAGCCTCTGCTGCTGTTCCTGCGAGCGGGCCAGCGAGGCCAGCATCTGCGACAGCGCCCTCCCGAGGCGCCCGATCTCGTCGCTGCCGGAAACTGAGATCTCGGCGTCCGGCTGGCCGGTTACCGAGACCCGCTCGGTGGCTTTCGTCAGGTGCTCGAGCGAGGAGGTCGCCCGCCTCGCCAGCAGCAGTCCGACGAGCACCGACGCGACGATCACCCCGACGGTGATCAGCAGCAGCCGGCGCAGGAGGTCGTTGAGCGTCTCCGATGTCTCCTCGATGCTGCGCGCCACCTGAACGGCCCCACCGCCGGCGATCGGTGCGATCGCCAGCTGGACCTCGGTCCCCGCCGGCTTGAGCTCGGCGGTTCGAGTCGTTGCCCTCGCCGGCACCCCCGAGGCCGCGAGATCCAGATCGGTGCGGCTTACCGGCAACTTGATCCCGTCGACTGCGACCGCCGTGCCGTCGCGGGCGAGGGTCTGGATGATGAAGAGGCGGTTGAGGGCCGGGTCTTCACCCGGTTCGTCGCCGCCGAGGGGCGGGCCTTCGCCTGCCAGTGGGCCGCCACGAGGCGGGCCGACCGGGGGAAGCTCGCGGCCGCGCTCGCGACTGTCGTCGAGCGAGCGATCGCCCAGGTCGCCTGCCCTCGCTCGGCTGAGTGCACCGGCGGCGCGTTCCGCCCGGTTGGCGACCGAGTCATCAATTTGCGCGAGCAGCTGGTTACGGGTCGCCAAGTAGCCGACCGCGCTGGCGGCGAGCGCCGCGCATGCGGCGAGCAGGCCGAGGATCAGCGAGAACTTCCAGCGCAGGCTCACGGTTCGCGCACCACGTAGCCCACTCCTCGAACGGTGTGCAGGAGCGTCGGCTCCCCGTCCTCCTCGATCTTGCGGCGCAGATAGCCGATGTAGACGGCCAGGTTCTTCGAGTCGGGGCCGAAGTCGTACCCCCAGATGCGGTCGTGGATTGTCTCACGCTCCAGCACGATTCCCTTGTTGCGGGCCAGCAGCTCGAGCAGGTCGAACTCGGTCTTGCTGAGCTTGATCGTCCGGTCTCCCCGCTTGGCGGACCGCCCGGCCAGGTCGATCTCCAGATCGGCAACCGAGAGCGTCTCTCCCGCACCTCCGATCGTCCGGCGCAGCAGCGCCCTGATGCGTGCCAGCAGCTCGTTGAGTTCGTAGGGCTTGGGCAGGTAGTCGTCGGCGCCGGCATCGAGCCCGACGACTCGATCCGACGTCTCGGTGCGTGCCGTGAGGATCAGGATCGGCAGGTCGGAGCCGTGGGCCCTGAGACGGCGACAGACGGCGAGGCCGTCGACGTCGGGCATCATCACGTCGAGCAGCAGGAGGTCGGGGCGTTCGGCCTCGATCGACTCCAAGGCCTGGGCGCCGTCGGCGACCGCGTCGACCGAGTAGCCCTCCAGCTCCAAAGCGCGCACCAGTGCTTCCCGCGCGGCGCGGTCGTCTTCTGCGATCAGGATGCGAAGGGGATCTTCGGTCGGCATCGGCATGCAGTGTTGCGCACGGAGAGCAGTCCGTTATGGACTCTCAAGGAGTTCTTACCTTGCTCCTGTCTAATCCAAACCCGTACGACGGACACTCGCTTCGTCAAATCAACCACCAGCAAGTGGAGGCTCGAAGTGAACAATCGATCAGGCAACAGGAAAGCATTGACGGCAGCCGCCCTTACGGCGCTCGTCATGGGAGCGATCGGCGGTACTGCAGCGATCGCAGGAACCCAGAAGCCCAACAAGCGGACCGTCGCCGCGGTGAAGGCCCCGGCCAAGTCCAAGAAGGCGTCGAAGAAGGGCAGCCGCTCCGTCGCGCCGAAGGCCGTGGCCCCGCATGACGAGGCCGCCGAGCACGCGGCCTTCGCCGCAGCACTGGCAGCGAAGCTCGGAGTCACGAGCGAGCAGGTCCAGTCGGCGCTCGAGGCGATCCGACCGGCTCCCGGGACCCGTCCCGATCCGGCCGGCTTCCCCAAGGCGCTCGGCGACAAGCTTGGCAAGACCGAGGCCGAGGTGAAGACTGCGCTCGACGCGCTGCGTGCCGAGGGCGTGGTGCACGGTCCGGGGATGGGTCACGGCCCCGACGGTGATCACCACGGTCCCGGCGGCCCCGAGTTCGTCGCTGCGCTCTCCGCCAAGCTCGGAGTGAGCGAGACGGACCTCAAGGCGGCACTCGATTCTCTCCGTCCGGCTCCCGGGACCCGTCCCGATCGGTCCGCGTTCCCGAAGGCGCTCGCCGAGAAGCTCGGCAAGAGCGAAGCCGAGGTCAAGACGGCACTCGACTCGGTGCGGCCGCCCCACGGTCCCGAAGGGGATCACCACGATGGGCCGGACGGGGATGACCACGACGGACCGGGCTTCGGTCTCGGGCATCGCTGAGCCGGAACACCGAACAGGTGAAGCAGTGACCCCCCCGGGGCGCGCCGCAAGGCGCGCCCCTTTTGGTCGGGGGCCGAGAGGCGCGCCCCTCATCCTTGGCGCGGGGCCTCGACGCCGTAGGCTGAGCCGGAATGCATGGGCCAGGCTCCGATCACGGTCGCGACTTGGGGCTCTACGACCCCGCCGTCATCCGGTCCAGGGCAGGGGTGCGAGCAGTCGGTCTGTCACTGCTGGTGCTCGTGGCCTGCGCCGCGGTCCAAGGCGTCGTCTACGTCCTCTCCGGGAGCGTGGCCCTGCTTGCCGACCTCATCCACAACGTCGGCGACGCGGCCACGGCGGTACCTGTCGGGATCGCATTCGCCCTTCGGTCCCGGCGGGCCGAGGCATGGTCGGGAGTGGCCGTGGTCGCGGCGCTCCTCGCCAGCGCAGTGTTTACGGGCTACGAATCTGTTCAGAGGTTCATCGAGCCGTCGAGGCCCAGCCACCTGCTCGCCTTGGCCGCGGCGGGGCTCGTGGGCTTCGCCGGAAACCTGCTCGCCGCCCGGATCCGCACCCGGGCCGGCGAGAAGCTGGGCAGCGCGGCCCTCGTCGCTGACGGTCAGCACGCCCGCGCCGATGCCTTTGTCTCGCTCGGGGTCGTCGCGAGTGCGATCGTCGTGAGTCTGGGACTGGATTTGGCCGACCCCCTTATCGGACTCGCAATCACGGCGATGATCCTGCGAATCACCGTTTACTCGTGGCGGGAGATCAGGGCCGACTTCGCTGCCCTGAGCCGGCCGGAGGCAACGAGCAGCTTCGAGCGGAGCGACTGATCGAGGCGCCGCGCGGTCGGGGTCAGCTCGGCCTCAGGTACTCATCCCCTTGACGATCAGGTAGACCCCGAACCCGAGGCAAACTGCCACGGTGATCGCCTTCGCGTGGCGGGTCGTGAATCGGTCGATCGACGAGAGGACCCGGTTGGCGGTCGTCGGTGCCGCCACCGACAGGAGCAGGGGACCCCAGGCCGTGACGGTCGCGATCACCACGAGCATGGCCAGCACGCCGATCCGCTGCGGGTCGCTCACCCCGGCGACCGCGATCTCCTTGGCTGCAGGGAGGAAGAGGGCGAGGGTGGTCAGGTTCGAGAGCATCATCACGACGCCAAGCAGCGCGTACTTCCCGAGAGCGGGACCTGCTTCGGAGGTGTCGTGCTGCTCCTTTGCCTTCGGCTCGCGCAGCGCCGCCCTTGCTCCGATGATCAGCAGGATCAGGCCGAGGGTCGTGTCGACCGTCGCTGTAGCCGCGTCCTTCGAAGCGGAGTCGACTCCCGCTGTCGAGTGCTTGAGCAGAAAGACCCAGGCAACGCCGATCGCAGCGAGGGTCGCGACGTTCGTGACGGTGAAGATGCCCATCCTCGCCCTGCCGTGCGGGCCGCTGAGGATCAGCAGGGAGATCGCGAGGACCGTTGGGCTGAATGCCGCGCCGAGCGCGAGCGGAAGGACCTGCTGGATCAGGTGGCTCACCCGGGCAACGCTAGTCGCCGGCGACCACGACCGCGCTTCCGCCGGCGCGCTTTGCCTCGTACAGGCGAGCGTCGGCCTTGCCGTAGGTGGACTCCCAATCGAGTGGAGAGGAATCGCCAGGCTGCACCCAGATGCCACCGATCGAGACGCCGATCGGATCCCCCGCCGCTGATCTCAGGCCGGTTATCGCGTCGCGCAGGCGCAGGCCGGTGCGCTCGAGTTCCTCCGCAGTCGATTCAGCGAGCAGGACGGCGAACTCGTCGCCCCCGAGCCGGGCGATCATGTCGTCGTGGCGCAGCGTCCCCGCGGCCAGTGAGGCCACCTCGGAGAGGACGCGGTCGCCCTCGAGGTGCCCGAGCGTGTCGTTGATGTCCTTGAATCCGTCAAGGTCGAGCAGCAGCAGCCCGACTCCTTGGCGGCGGCGGTTGTTCGCACCGAAGAGCTCCTCCACCCGCCTTGTAAATGCAGTCCGATTGGGGAGGCCTGTCAGCGGGTCGGTCTGCGCTCGCTCAGCCATCACATCGCGCGAGATGATCTGCGAGAGCAGGGCGTTGAGAGGGGAGAGGAGATCGACGAGATCTTCATCGAAGCCCCCGGGCCGGTTGGCGAGCCCGACCATCCCGACCATTCCGTTGTCGTCGGCGAGTGGCATCCCCAGGTAGGCCAGCAGTGGAGGGTGACCCTCGGGGAGGCCTCCCGATCGCGGATCGTGGAGCGGGTCGTGTGAGATCACCAGCTCGCCGGTCCGCAGCGTCTCCCCGAACAGGGTCTCGAGGCTGTGGAACTCGAGTCCTTGCTCGACGAAGGTGTCGTAGTGCTGCCTTGACCACTCGTTCCAGGCGATGTCGGTGACCGCGTAGGACAGCAGGAACGGACTTCCCTCTTCGTCCTCGACGACCCGACCGACGAAGCCGAACTCGCTCGAGGTCAGCTCGATCATGTGGTCGAGTGCCGACTGCCACCAGCCGCGGCTCATGCCCGACTCGATGTATGACGCCTGGAGGTCGCCGAGTGCGTTGAGGACCGAGTTGATCCGTGCCCGCTCGACCTCTGCGCGTCGCTCATCGGTCACGTCGCGCGCGCTCCCGAGGGTCAGCCCTGTTTCCCGGTCGAGCCTCGCACTCCACGACAGCACTCGCCAGCTGCCCTGCTTGGTCGCGATCCGATGCTCGAACAGCGGCAGGTCGGCGCCTCCCCGGACCTGTGCCACCCGGGCGCTTGTGTCCTCCCTGTCGTCTGGATGCACGAAGTCCATGAACGGGCGCGCCGTCAGCTCTTCGAGATCCCATCCGAGCAGGTCACTCCAGCGGTGGTTGGCCCGGACGATCCGCTCCTCGTCGATCACGCAGACGAGATCCCGCGTGACCTCGAAGAAGCGGTCGGTGAGCGCTTCGGGATCGACCCCGGTGGAGCGCATCAGGCGAGGTCCGCCATCGGGAGCGCAGCGGGGGCGCCGAAGAGCATGCCCTGGGCGAAGCGGACGCCGGCATCGGTGAGGGCCTCGGCCTGCTCAGGGGTTTCGACGCCTTCCCCGAGGGTCTCGAGTCCGAGTCCCGTGGCCATGTCCGCGATCGCGGAGATCACCATCTTGGCGCGTTCCGCATCCGGGCCGACAAGATCGGCGACCAGCGACCTGTCGATCTTCAGGTGGCTGATTGGAAGCGAGCGAAGGTGCGCGATCGAAGTGGCACCGGCCCCGAAGTCGTCGAGTGCGACCTTCACCCCGAGCGAGCGCAAGTCCTCCAGGGCCGAGCAGATCCTGGGCGAGTCGTTGAGGCCCGCGCGTTCAGTGATCTCGACGCTGAGCCGCTCCGGTTCGACGCCCGCCTCTTCCAGCGCTGTCTGGATCCGCGCGGTGAGGTCCGAGTCGACGCCGGCCGGTGAGACGTTCACGGCAACCGTCTCGGAGTCGAGCCGTCCCGTCGCGAAGTCGGCGAGGGCTGTGCGCATGACGAAGTCATCGATCAGCTTCACCATGCCGTGTTGCTCAGCCAGGGCAATGAATTCTTCCGGCGACACTTGGCCGAATTCCGGGTCGCGCCAACGCGCCAGCGCCTCGACCCCGCTTACCTTCCGGTCGGCCAGACGGACGAGCGGCATGTAAGCGACCGTCAGTGCCTCGGCTCGTATCGCTGCCGCCAAGGCCTCGCGCATCCGCGAGTTCCTCGCGATCGCGGAGCCCGTTTCGCTGCCTGCAGAAACAGTGGATCGCGGACCCAATGCCTTTGCTTCCGCGCAGGCCGCCTCCGCTGCGGGCAGCATCAGCCTTGGATCGATCGAGCCGCCCTCCCCGCAGCTGGCACAACCGATCACTGCTGAGAGCGTCACCGCCTCGACTCCGCTTGCGGCAACCGGGATCGTCAGCCGCTCGTGGATCGAGTGCGCGACCGCTCCGACGAGACTGAGGTCGGCGTCAGGGACAACCGCGGCGAACGAGGTTCCGTCGGTTCGCGCGAGCATCGCATCGGCCGGCAGGCTCTCTGCCAACAGCCAAGCGAGCTCGCGCATGACCGCGTCGCCGGCTTCGCGACCGAACGCTGCGTTGACGTTGCTGAAGCCGCTGATGTCGATCGCCAAAACGCTCGTTGTCGGAACGCGACCGTTGAGGAGCGCGGCGTCGGCCATCTGATTGATTCGCTTGTCGAGCAGTTCGCGCATCGGCAGTGCCGTCGTCGCGTCGTGCGTTCGCTGCCACTCCATGAACTCGGCGGCGCGCCTGCGCTCCCGCTCGAGCACGGCTCCGAGCGTCTTCGTCCTGCGCCTCAGCTCCAGCAGCGCCGTCGCTTGTCGGCTTATCCCGCGCAGGGCCTCGATCTGTTCGTCACTCAATGATCCGGGTTGCTGGTCGGCAACGCAGATCGTCCCGACAGCATGGCCGTTGGCGGACACGACCGGAATGCCCGCATAGAAGCCGATCCCCGGGGAGTGGGCCACGAGCGGGTTGTCGGCGAAGCGCGGATCGGAAGCGGCATCCTCGACGATGAACGGCTTGTCGGGTTCGTTGATCGCGTGGGCGCAGAACGAGACGTCACGGGGTGTTTCGGTCCCCTCGATCCCGGTGCTGGACTTGAACCACTGGCGGTCCTTGTCGACGAGGCTCAAGGCTGCGATCTTGGTGCCCGCGATCAGGGCCGCGGTCTGGACGAGGTGATCGAAGTCCAGCTCGGCCGCAGAGTCGAGCACTCCGAGGTCATGGAGGTCGCCGATCCGAGCTTCCTCGTTGTCCGGCCTTGCAGGCTTGAGGCCTCCGGGCATCGGCGATGTTGGCGGATCCTGTCGATCCTGCCCCAGATCCTTTTCCTTCGGCTCGTGCTCGCCGTCCATCCGTAGCTTTCCCTTCGGTCCAGTGCGGCTGTTTGGTCGTTTCCCGCTCGTCTTTGCCTGCCGGCGATTCGGCAGGACCCCGCCTGTTCGGGTTTCACGCTCAGAGTGCCGGTCGAACCGTGGCCCGTGTGGTTTTTTTGCGCGGAAGCGCGGTCTTCCCGCATTTAGCGCGTTTCCCATCGCCAGCGAGGCTCGTTAGTGTCTCTGGTTCGAGGGCGTTCGAAAGGGTTTGATTCAAGGGAGGATTCGGAGATGAGTGCACAGCGTTTGGAGAACTTCATCGGCGGCAAGTCGGTGGCGCCGTCTGGCAGTGAGATTCACGAGGTCCGCAACGCGGCCACCGGCGAGGTGATCGCGGAGATGCCGTGCTCGACGCAGGCCGACGTCGACGCGGCAGTCGAGGCTGCAACCAAGGCATTCGCGGAGTGGGGCAACTCGACTCCGTCCGAGCGCTCGCTGGCTCTTCTGAAGATCGCCGACGAACTTGAGCAGCGAGGCGACGAGCTTGCTCGGATCGAGAGCGAGAACACGGGCAAGCCGCTGCAGCTGACGATCGACGAGGAGATTCCACCCGCGGTCGACCAGATCCGCTTCTTCGCCGGTGCCGCCCGGATGCTCGAAGGCAAGGCGTCCTACGAGTACATGGAGGGCCACACCTCCTACATCCGTCGCGAGCCTGTCGGGCCCGTCGGGCAGATCACGCCGTGGAACTACCCGTTCATGATGGCCGTCTGGAAGTTTGCCCCGGCGATCGCCGCAGGCTGCACATGCGTGCTGAAGCCGTCCGAGAACACCCCGGTCTCGACCCTCTGGATGGCCGAGCTGATGCAGAAGCACCTGCCGGAGGGAGTCTTCAACGTCGTCCTCGGCAAGGGTGACGTCGGCGAGGCCGTCGTTCGCCATCCCGGCCTCGCAATGGTCTCGTTGACCGGTTCGGTCCGGGCGGGCAAGGCGGTCGCCGCCGCCGCCGCGGACACCCTCAAGCGGGTCCACCTCGAGCTGGGGGGCAAGGCCCCGGTCGTCGTCTTCGACGACGCCGACGTCGCCGAGGCCGCGGAGATGATCGCCGGCACCGGCTACTTCAACGCCGGCCAGGACTGCACGGCGGCGACGCGCGTGATCGCCGGACCAGGAATCCACAACGACTTCGTCGATGCCCTGATCGAGCAGGCGAAGGGCACCGTCTTCGGCGACCCACTCGACGAGAACACCTACATGGGGCCTGTGATCAGCCAGGTCCAGCTCGAGCGCGTCCAGGGCTTCATCGAGCGCGCTCCCGCCCACGCGACTGTCGGAACCGGAGGCAATGCGCCGGAGGGCGGCGGCTACTTCTTCGAGCCGACGGTCGTCCACGGCCTCAAGCAGGACGACGAGATGATCCAGAACGAGATCTTCGGTCCGGTCATCACCGTCCAGCAGTTCAGCGACGAGGCCGAGGCGATCGCATGGGCCAACGGGGTGGACTACGGGCTCGCGTCCAGCGTCTGGACGAAGGACCACGGCCGGGCGATGAGGATGGCCAAGGCCCTCGACTTCGGCTGCGTGTGGGTCAACACCCACATCCCGATCGTCGCCGAGATGCCCCACGGCGGGTTCAAGCAGTCCGGCTACGGCAAGGACCTGTCGATGTACGGCTTCGACGACTACACGCGCGTCAAGCACGTGATGCACAACATCGAGTCCTGAGGGCCGCGCTGCGATCTTCGAGCCGCGGAAGCGGTCCGGACCCATCCGGCGCGACGGACACGGGTTGTTGACATCATCCCCGCTTGTGGACACTATCTTTGCGCCAGTGAAATCGAAGTGGTCGCGCACCTCAACCTGGGTCGCAGCAGCACTCACGGTCATCGGACTCGCCAGCGCGGCCCCCAACGCCTCGGCGGTGATCCCTGCCGCCCAGGTGATCGATGGTCCGAGCGCCGACCTGCGTGAAGTCGGCGGAGTCGCAATGGCCGCAGACGGCACGGGAGGGATGGTCTACCGCAAGCTGGTCTCCGGAAGGTCGCACATCTTCGCTGCGCAATTCGTAGACGGCAAATGGAGTGAGGCCCAACGGGTCGACGTCGGGGCCAACCAGCAGTTCGATTCGAGCTGGCCGGCGATCGCGGCAGGCAACGACGGGAGGCTCGTGGTCGTCTGGGTTCAGGAGTTCGGCGCCAGCGATCGGATGTTCTCCGCCGCGCTCCAACCGGGGTCGGAACGGTTCGAGGATCCGGTTCCGGTCGATCTCGCAGTCGGCGACGCGGCTCTCGGGACCTACCCGCAGGTGTCGATGTCGGCCAGCGGCCAGGCCTTCGTCACCTACAGGGTCGTCACCGATTCGGTGGCTGTCACCGCCCCTCCCGGCAATGTCTACGCCGAGTACAGGGTGGCGAGGTTCGGCGGCCAGTACTGGAGCGGTATCGGCACTACGCTCAATCGCAACCCGGCTTCCGCCAGCCCGAAGCCCAGCGCCTTCAACCGCCCGAGGATCGGGATCGATCAAGCCGGCAACGCTGTCGCTGCCTGGCAGGAGCTCGACGACGACTTCGTTCCGAGGGTCTACGCCCGGCGGATCTTCGGGGCCGGCGTCGGCCTCGCTCGTCAGGTCAGTCCATCCAAGATCGACGGCAAGCCGGTGAGCGCTGCAGCGGACCGGTTCGACCTCTCGGTCGGCCGCAACGGCGAAGCGGCAATCGTCTGGCGTCAGAACCCGTCGGCCCGGTCGGGCTTCACCCGCCAGCGGATCTTCGTCGCTCTCTCCGGAGACATGTACTCCACTCAGGCTGCCACCTTCGGCTCGCCGACTCCGGCCGACGGCGGAGGCAGCGACGGGCCACGGGAGGGGGTCGGTGGAATCTCCGTCTCGGTCGCGGGACCGATCGCAAGCGTGACTTTCGGACTTGGGTCGAACGCTACCCGGGTCGTTACGGCCTACGACGGGGCGAGCGACCCGGTCCTCCCGCTCGACGACGGAGTCGGCCTTACCGCGGCACCCTCCTCGATCGGGCTGCTCACTGCGGAAGGCGCCTCAGCCTGGCTCTGGAGGCGAGCCACCACCGAGCGCAACAGCCTCACCTTGGTCGAGCGGACGATCGACGGTGAGCGAGTCGTCCGTTCGCTCTTCACGGCGAGTCCCGGCGCGATCGACGGCATCTCGATGGCCGGTTCCGGCATCGGTGACGCGCTCGTCGGGTTTGCCCAAGGAGTGGGACCGAGGCGCAGGGTGGCAGCGGCGTGGATCGACTCGCCGCCACTGGCGGTCAACGTCCAGACCCCGATCGACGCGGTGCGCACCAAGACGGTTCCGCTCGCTTGGGATCGGGCGCGACACGCGATCGGCGGCGTCACCTATTCGGTCGAGGTGGATGGCGAAGTCGTCGTCTCCGATCTCAAGGTGAACCAATGGAGCCTGCCCGCCGCCGGCCTCTCGAACGGCAGGCACTCCGTTGCGGTGACGGTCACCGATTCGGCGGGCCAGTCGGCGACCGGGCCTGCCGGGAGCTTCCGCATCGACCGGCTCGCCCCCGCTGCCAGGGTCGCAACGAGCGGCAGGACGGTCAGCGTCAAGGTGAGCGACATCCCCTCGAGGTTCGGTGCCGGTCTCGACCTCTCCCGGGTGGCCGTCTCGTTCGGGGACGGCAGGAGGGCCGCGGGAGTCTCATCGGCAAGCCACCGCTACGCGAAGGCCGGCCGCTACCGAGTGGCCGTCAGCGCGTCGGATCTGCTCGGCAACTCGACGACCACGGTGCGGTCGGTGAGCGTGCGATGAAGGCGAATCGCCTCGTCCTCGCCTTCTGCGCGGCGGTCGTCTTGCTGGCCCCGGCGTCGGCATCGGCCTACGTGGAGCCCGGCGCCTCCCTGGTCTCAGCCTCGCTCGCCGCAGGTGAGCAGGCCGACGACGGCACTTCGCAGGTGACCCTGTCCGACGACGGTCGGTACGCGTTCTTCGCGACGACGGCCCGCAACCTGCTGGCTCAGGGATCGACCGTGTCACCGCAACCGATCGATTCCGACCGGTACGCAGCCGGCGGCCTCTTCAGGCGCCTCCTGTCGAACGGCTCGCTTCAGCTCGTCGCTCCCGGCGACCTGATGGCGCGAAACGCACCCGGCACCGCCCTCCTGCGAGGAGCGCTCAACGCTTCGTCGAGCTCGGACGGCAGGTACGTCGCCTTCTCGACCGGGTGGCCGCTGGTGGCCGGCGACGTGAACAAGGCAGTCGACGTCTACGTTCGCGACATGGAGATCCCGATCGACCAGCCGGGAGCGTTCGATCTCGTGTCAGCCCGGGACGGCGGCTCCGATCCGGCCACTTGGGCGACTCCCTTCTCGGACCGACCGGGCCGCAACCCCGGCGCGGACGTGACCCTCGGTCACGCGATCTCCGACGACGGCAACCGCGTCGTCTTCAAGACCGATGCCGTCGGGGACCTTCCCGCCGCCGAGCCGGAAGCGACGCCGAAGGGCCAGGTCCTGATGCGTGACCGGTCGGCCAAGTCCACGGCCCTGGTCGCGACAGCACTCGACGGGGGTGGACCGATCGGCGTCACCGAGTTCGGGCCCGACCCCTTCAACCTCGCTCGTTCGCCGTCGATCAGCGGTGACGGGACCAGTGTGGCGTGGGTCGGTCGCAACGCACCCTCGCAGGTCCCGCTGCTGGTCGGCGAGTCGCTCGATCCCAAACAGGACTACATCTTGTTCAGGAAGGTCTCGGGCAGCGGAGCGGGCGACACCCGCAGACTCCTTACGACGGTCGATCCCGACGATGCCGACTGCCCCGCCGGCTTCGTCACGATTCCTGACTTCTACGTGACCGGTCCGTGTTACGGACCGCTCGGCGAGCCCGAGGATCGCTACGGAGGCCTGAATGCGATGGTCCCGTCGCTCAACCGTGACGGCACCTCGGCCCTGCTGACCACCAACGCCGCCACCCGCAACCAGCTCGGGCAGGGGGTTTCGGCAGATGCCTGGGTCGTCGGGACCGCTCCCGGGCAGAGCCGCAAGGCGGTGTCACTCGAGCTGACGCGCGACTCGTCCCAGAGCTACGCCGGCGATCCGATCGAGGGCGCAACGATGTCGGAGGACGGTCGCTGGGTCCTGCTCGTGACGAAGCGGTCGGTATTCAGCCTGCCGACTCTGGCACCGCTCGGCTCGGCTCGGCAGGAGCCGACCATCGCCGAGTTGCAGCTGGTGGACCTCAAGGAGCGCACCATCGAGCGGATCCTCCGCTCGCCCCAGGGCAACGACACCGACGGCAACGTCATCGGAGCGCCTGCGATCAGCTCCGATGGCGGAGTGATCGGGTTCCTGTCGAATGCGACCAACCTGTTCATCGGCGATGCCAACCAGCAGACGGACGCCTTCACGGTCCTGCGGACCGATCCGCCCGACGACCGGCCCCCGGTCGATCCCGAGCCCAAGCCGTTGACGGCGTCCGCGAACCCGTCGCGCTCCGGGGCGGTCGCCTTCCCTGTGTCCCTGCCGGCTGCGGGTTCGCTTTCGATCCGCTTGATCGGCCGCATTCCAGCGTCGGGGCGCAGGCCCGCCCGGGATGCGGTCGTCGGGACGGCGTTCACTTGGGTCACTCGCGCTTCCAACCGAACGGTCACCGTCAAGGTGGCCCCGGCGTGGCGGGGTACCTTGAAGTCGCTCAAGCGGATCCGAACGAAGGTCAAGCTTCGCTTCACCGATCTCGACGGGACTCCCTACTTCAGGGATCTCGACTTGGTGCTGCGGGGCTGAGGCCCCGATTCGCGCTGGGGCCCGGGCTCGATCCGGCCCGACCTTGCGGGCGACCTGTTACCGCAGGGTTTCCCACTTGTTTACATCCTGTGTACAGAGTTGCGAGGCCAGTCCCGCCCCCCTACCTTGCTCCTGTCGGGCTCCGTGGATCGGCAGCCTGCACGACTGAATCGAAGACCAAACCAGACGAAAGGCAACATCGGTGTTCAACACTGCTTCCATCACCAGGCCTCGCCTCGGGAAGTCGATCATCGCAGCGGGCGCAGTTTCGCTCGTCGCCGCGTTCGGCATGCTCGGTGCGGGTGCCGGAAGCGCGAACGCAGCCGGATTCACGACCGCGCAGTGCAACGGGTCGGCGATCATCGGCGGCGGCGCTTCCTTCCCCAACTCAGCTCACACCAACGCGTACATCGCACTCGGCTGGCCCGAGAAGTGCGGCAGCTCGGCGCCCAGCGTCACCTACCGCTCCTCAGGTTCCGGCTGCGGCATGCAGTTGATGGGTCGCAACAACAGCTCCTGCTCAACGTTCTCTCCCTACCAGGGCACCTCGTTGGCAACCAACACCGATGGAGCCAACTCGCGCGCGCAGACCGAGCGCTTCGGTCAGTCGGACGATCCGCTGTCCTCCAGCAACATCAGCCAGATCAACGCCGGTACGACGGCGCCTGGCGACGAGGGCAAGATCATCCAGATCCCGAACGCTCTCGGCGCGATCGCGGTCGTCGTCAACACCCCTGACGGGTGCACGATCTTCCAGAAGCCGGGCAGCACCGACATCATGTCGACTGACGCCGACACCACGAACAGGGGCTTCACTGCAGCGCAGCAGGCTCAGATCTCGAACTTCGGTTCGGGCAACGCCGGCACCGCGCGCCTGCAGTTGACGCGGAGCCAGATCGAGGGCATCTACCGCCGTTCGGCCGGTTACCGGACTTGGGGCGACATCGTGCCGTGGATCAACGACGGCAACGGCACCGCAAGCCAGGCCAACGACACCCGTTGCGTCAACTTCCCGATCATCCGCGTCAAGCGTGCGGACGACTCGGGCTCGACCTACGCGTTCAAGGACTTCCTCAACGCGATCAACGGCAGCGGCAGCTGGAAGAGCACCTACGGCAGCGGCAACCAGAAGTGGCCGAACGCCGCGGACCTCGTCACCTTCGACTACAACAACGACAGTGACACCACCGATTCCGTCGCCAACTGCGCGGCCCAGGGCAGCAACACCGGCACCGACTACGACGCCGATCGCACCCTCTGGAACACCACCAACGGCACGACGTACCTCACCACGGGGATCGGTTGCGTCGAGGCGAACGTCCCGACGCTGCAGACCAGCGCTGCCGGAACGCCCGGTGGCGGCGGCGCGCTGATCGACAAGGTGAACGACTTCGACGGCTCGATCGGCTACGGCGTCCTCGCCGATGCCCGCGCCCGCAAGACGCAGGCGTTCGAGCGTCAGGCGAGCGGCCTGAGCGTCACCTCGGTCGGCACCAACGACGACAAGTACTGGGTCAGGCTGCAGACCAAGAAGTCGGGCGGCACCTCGCCGGACGGAACGGGCGGCAGCACCTTCGCCGATCCGTCGATCGGCAACGGCTACCAGTCCGGTGGCGCACGCGGCTCGAACTGCTCGGCCGCTGTGGTCAAGAAGGGCAGCTCGGACCTCGTCCTGGCCGACCTCTACGCCGACACCACCTCGGTGACGGCAGTTGACAGCTCGGACACCGGTTACCCGGACTGCACCCTCTCGTTCGCGCTGGTGTGGGAGGATTACTTCTCCCCCTACGCGCTGAACATCGGGGCCGCCGGTGACCCGGCAGCAGCGAAGATAGCCGAGGAGAAGAAGGCCCGCACAGTGGTCGACTACCTCCGCGCAGCCGTCAACGAGGGCCAGGGCTACGTGGCCGGTTACGACTACGCCCCGCTGCCCAGCAACATCAAGACGCTCGCAAACGCCGCCATCGACAAGGTGACGTTCGACGGCTACGCCGACACCTCGGCGCCGCTGGCGCCCGAAGTGACGGGTGCTCCGAACGGTTCCACCTCGCTGACGTCGGCGACGCTCACGGTCACCCCGGCCGAGGCAGGCGGGACCGTTGAGTACAAGGTCAACGACGGTGCGTACCAGGCTCTCCCGATCGTCTCGGGCACTGGCACGATCTCGCTGACCAGCCTCACCGTTGGTCCGTACGTCGTATCCGTGCGCCAGACCGACGCCTCCGGCAATGTCGGCGCCGTCAAGACGGTGACCTGGTCGGTCGGACTGGTCAGCCCGCCGCAGCTCTCCGGGGCTCCGAGCGGCTCGACCCGCAGCACGACCGCGACGATCACGATCAGCGGCTCTCTCGGGCAGACGTTCAAGTGCTCGGTCGACGGTGCCTCTTACACCACCTGCACCTCGCCGCTGAGCCTCACCGGGCTCGAAGTGGGACTGCACACGGTGAGCGTCAAGGCAGTGGACGGCAGCGACAACGAGAGTGGCGCGACCACCGTCTCCTGGACGGTGACCAAGCCAGCCGCTCCGACCGTGACTGTCAACCCGACGGGTAACGTCGCCAACGGTCAGGCATCCATCATCACCTTCAGCGGTGAGAGTGGATCGACCTACACCTGCTCGATCGATGGTGGCGCCTATGGCTCCTGCACCAGCGGCTTGAGTGTCGCCAACACGGTGCTCGGGAACCACTCGGTTGCCGTCAAGCAGACCAACGGCGGCCAGACCAGCGACGCGGCGACGCGCAGCTGGGTTGTGGTTCCGGACAACCGGATCACGGTCACCAGCATCACGTGGTCGAAGTCGAGCAAGTCGGTGACCGTCAAGGTCAGGGTCCCGAGCGGTGGCGGCGCGATCGTTGCCAACGCCCGCTGGACCAAGAACGGCGTCTCGACGCTCTTCGCTTCGCCGAAGAACGTCACCGTGGCCAAGACGGCTACGACCGCGACGATCACGTTCCCGGCCAGCGCCGCGATGAAGACCGCGGTCAACGGCGCCGGCACCACCGGCATCCCGGTGTCGGTCCAGCTCAGCTTCACACCGCCCTCCGCGGGTGGCGTGACCGCTGTCGCAGGTACCGCTACCACGACGGTGGCGGCCAAGAAGTAACCGTGGCCTCACTGAGGCAAATGGCCTAACCTTCGGGGCGGTCGGACCGGATACGGATTCCGGACCGGCCGCCCCGTCGGCTGTTTGGCCGTCGTCACAAAACCGAACCAAGAGAAGGAACCCTCCCCCAACAAATGAGCTCCAAGCCGAAGCGCTCCAAGATCGAGGAACAGCAGGCCCTGTCCTACCGCATCCGTCAGCGGTCCAAGGAAATCGGCCTGGGCATCCTCAAGGTCGCCTTCAAGGACCCGCTTGCCATCTTCCTGCTGCTGGCTGCGATTGGCTTGTTCATAACTTTCTTCAACCTGCTCGGAAGCATCGCTCCCGAGTCACCTGGAACTCAGGTCAACCTGACGCAGGTCAGCGCTCTCGCCCAGAAGAAGCAGATCGCCTCGACGACCTACCTCGACTACGACTCGAGGCTCGTGCTCGTCAAGCGCAAGGGTGGTGAGGCCGTGTGGGCAGCGGTGCCGACCCAGGGGGCCAACGTTGGAACCCTGCTGCAGTCGTTGCAGAAGCAGGGATCGACAATCGAGATCGACCAGCAGGCGAGCAAACCGATCAGGGTCCTGCTCGTCCAGTTCCTGCTCCCGATCCTGCTGCTCGTGACCCTCTTCATGTTCTTCATGAGGCTCAGCAATGACGAGGATGGCGGCGGTATCGCTTCCTTCTCGAAGTTCGCCGGAGGCCGCAAGAAGAAGGGGTCTCAGGGCGGGATCACGTTCGACGACGTGGCCGGTAATCCCGAGGCGCTCGCCGAGCTCAAGGAGATCCGCGACTTCCTCGCCGATCCCTCCAAGTACTCGGACCTCGGGGCAAGCGCTCCCAAGGGGGTTCTGCTGGTCGGTCCTCCCGGCACCGGCAAGACGCTTCTGGCCCGAGCTGTGGCCGGCGAGGCCGACGCCAACTTCTTCACGATGTCCGGCTCCGAATTCGTCGAGTCCCTCGTCGGGGTCGGCGCTGCCAGAGTCCGGGATCTCTTCCGCCAGGCGCGCCGCGCCGCACCGGCGATCATCTTCATCGACGAGCTCGACGCCGCCGGCCGAAAGCGCGGTGCGGGCGTCGGTCAGGGCAACGACGAGCGTGAGCAGACGCTCAATCAGATGCTCGTCGAGATGGATGGATTCGGCGGCGACGCAGGGATCGTCGTGATGGGCGCGACCAACAGGCCCGACATCCTCGACCCGGCGCTGCTGCGGCCGGGCCGGTTCGACCGCCAAGTGACCGTGGACGTGCCCGATGTCTACGGCAGGGCGGAGATCCTCGGTCTTTACGTCAAGGGCAAGCCATTGGCCAGCGACGTCGACATCAAGCAGGTCGCAAAGCTCTGCCCGGGGTTCTCGGGAGCCGAGTTGGCCAACGTCGTCAACGAGGCAGCACTTCTCACCGTAAGGGAGGGCCGGGTGGAGATCGACCAAGCCACTCTCGAGGAGGGCATCGAGCGTGTCGTCGCCGGCCCGGCAAAGAAGACGCACATCCTTTCCTCCGACGAGCAATGGGTCATCGCGATCCATGAGGCTGCCCATGCCGTCGTGGCCAAGGCGATCGGCCAGTCGACGTCAGTGCAGAAGGTCTCAATCGTCGCGAGGGGTCGCTCGCTGGGAACCGCAGCGCACATGCTGAGCGACCGCGACCAGGTGATCCGCCGCAAGAGTGATCTCAAGCGCGAGCTGGTGGCCGTGTTGGCCGGCGCGACGGCGGAGAAGATCGAGTTTGGCGGGTACTCGACCTCGGTGCACGACGACCTCCACGCGGCAACGAATCTCGCCCGGAGCATGGTGGCCAGCTTCGGCATGTCGGACGCACTCGGGCCGGTCACGGTCGGCGAAAAGATGGGCGAGGTGTTCCTCGGGGCGCAGATGCAGGAGCTCGGATCGATCGGACCATCGACTCTGGACCTGATCGACCGGGAGGTCGAGGCGCTCGTAACCGATGCTGCCGCTGCCGCCCGAAAGGTGCTGGAAGCCAATTGGGAGGTTGTCCTCGAGGCTGCCGAAGCGCTGATCGAACATGAGTCCCTGACGGGAGTTGCATTGGAGGCGGTTCTCTCGACCACTCGGGAGATCAGGGTCGGCGATGATGGTGACGGCGGCGTTGGTCCGGACGCACCGCGGCCGGGGGCCCACTCCGGGAGTTGACAAGCCGATGACCGCCAGCCATCCACTTCGCGCTCTGCTCGCGGTGATCGGACTGAGCCTCGTCTGCGTCTCGGGCGCTGCAGCCGCCGAGCCCTCATGGCGACTGGAGCAGCCGCCACCGCCGGAAGGTGCCGCGTACAAGGTTCCAGTCGGTTCGCCCGGTGACCTCCAGTTCATCGCTCCCAACCGTGGTCTTCTTGCCACCTCCGGCAACGCTGTAGTACCGGCCGGTCTTCTCTACTGGAACGGCGTCCGCTGGTCGCAGCTCTCGACCGTCTGCGGAGGATCGGCTGCGACGATGAGGATCGCCGTCGCCGGGCCGGAGGAGTTCTGGACTGTCAGTTCGCCGAGCAGACCGCGCGTCGGCGACGGGATCGCCCTCTGCCACTTCAAGCGGGGCGAAGTGGTGGGGTCCTACAGCAAGCAACCCCAGGACGCCGATCCCTACTGGCGGATGAACGCCGCGGCTTGCATGTCGCCCGATGACTGCTGGTTCGCCGGCAGCTACGCGCTCGACCCGAGTGGAGCCCGGTCGGGTGCGTTCCGGATCCATTGGGACGGCACGAAGCTGACGACGGTTTACGGGCCCAGTGGACGCGGAGTCAGCGATCTGCTCGCGGTCAAGGGAACCTCCTGCCCGATCACGATCGCCGACGAGTGGCCCGGAGCCGCCGGTTGGGGAGTCGTGGTCGCGGCGCTCGGGAAGTCAGTTGCCGATGAGTCGGCTGTCGCAGCAGCGAAGCAGGACGCGCTCCGAGCGGGAGCGACCGACGTCGCAGTCGTCGACACCGATCGTCATGGCATCAAGCCGGGGGCAAGGTGGCTCGTTGTCGCACGGTACGGGTCGAAGTCGGCAGCCACCGCGGCACTGCCCGCCCTTGCTGCGGTTAGGCCATCGGCGTTGTTGTTCCGCGTGCCGGCCTTCGACCCGAAGAGTCCTGCCCCGAAGCCTGAATACCTCTCGCGCTTTTACGAGACGGCCGTGGCCGGGGCTGTCCCCGAATCGCCGGCTGCCGCCCCGAACCCGACACCGGAGCCGAACGCCGTCCTGATCCACTTCATCAACCGAAGGCTTGACGCCTTCTCCCCGGACCCATTCCTGCCTGCGACCGACTTCTCCAAGCCCGACGGTTCTCTCGACCTGCTCGCTCTCGACGGCGACGGCTCGACCACCTGGGCGGCGGGTTCGGGTGCGGCATCCGGGCCTCGTGCTCCGGCCGGGGGAATGTTCAGCCGCAAGCCCGTCCTCGCCGTGTCGACGACCGGGCCCGATTGCGGCTTTGGTGCCTTCAGGGAGATACCGCTCGATACATCCCAGTTGCGCTCGGATGAGCGGATCGTCGACGTAGCCGTGGTGCCGGGGACCCAGAAGGCTTGGGTCGCCATCCAGCCCTTCGCCGATCGCGTGAGCCGCAACGCTTCCGCCTGGGTGGCGAGGGTGGATGCCGTGACAGGCGCGGTCGAGCGCATGCAAGTCCCCGATGACGGCCGAGGCTACGGCGCAGCAGCCAAGATCGACTGCAATTCGGCCTCGGATTGTTGGCTGGTGACGACCGCGGGCTGGGTCTTCCACTGGACCGATGGGGCCAAGGTGGATCCCGACAGCAGCGCTCTGTTCTCGACCACGATCACCTATCGCCCGAACGAGTCGGCCGCTCAGTTCGTGCCCGACACGGCTCCGATCGATGATTCGCAGCTGTTTGCCCCGCCGCCGGTCAAGCCCCTGCCCAAGCCGAAGCCTCGAAAGCCGATAAAGCTGAAGCCACTGATGGCCAAGGTCAGCTCGAAGGTCAATGGAATGACGCTGACCATCAGCTTCACGCTGAGGCGCAAGGCCAAGGTTGGTCTGCTTGCTCGCCGTGGTCGCAGCACTGTCGCGAGCGCGAAGCCGAGGATGATGAAGCCCGGTCGCCGATCGCTCTCGGTTCGCCTCAGTCGTGATCGCTGGCCGACGGGCTTGGCCTTCCTCGCGACCGAGCCCGGGCTCAAGAAGCCCAAGAAGAAGAAGCCCTCAGGCGGGCTGATCGGCAATTGAATCGCCCGATGCGGATCCGCAGCGGGATGAGGGTCGCCATCGTTGTTCTCCTGGCGTCGCTCACTGCTCCCCTGGTGTTCTCGAAGGCGGCGCCATCGGCGGGTGGAGGATCCGTGGCGGCTCTGCCGATGGTGGGGACCCTCGATGCCGAGGGGATCGTGTTCGGAGCCATCTCCCGAGGTGGTGAAGCCGGTGACAGCTGGGCTTATCGCCCGCTCCCACTCGACACCTCGGAACCGCTCGTCGGGGGCAAGCGCCTTGAGTTCGGCCCGGTCAGTGCGTCGTCTGCGGATCCGCAGCTTGGGCTGTTCACCGAGAGCGGCGACGGTTGGAGGTTGGTCGCAGTTCCACTGGATACCGCAGGAAAGCCGATGCGCGGTCCGACCCCGAATCCGAGAGGAACGAGGATGGATCAGAGCGGCTCGGCAGTGATCGTTGGACGCGACCCATCGCGCCCGGCAGGCAGCCAGCTCGAGCTGATCGCGCGCCCGCCTGGCGGTGAGTTCCGCGAGCTCCCCTCGCCGCCATCGGGAGTGCTGCTCAAGGCCGGCGACCCGTCTCCCTCAGACCCCGGCGAGGCCCTCGCGGGGAACCAAGGCATCGGGAAGGTCAACGCAGCGGTGGCAACCGAGTCCGGCCGGGCCGTCGTGTTCGTTGCCCCCGTGGGGCGTGACTCGAACAGCGGAGTGGTCGTCAACGACGGGAGCGGTGGCGACGGGGCGTGGAAGCGGGAGCCGATCGATCCGGCGGGGACTGTCCAGCCCACGGTCGAGGCGATCGGTACCGACGGCACCGTCACCGGAGCTTGGATCGTGGGTCGAGCCGCAAGCCAACCGGTCACCGTCCATCGGCGGGACGCGGACAGCGACTCGTGGAAGCCGCTCGAATTGCCGGCGACTCCGCTGACGGACGGGTCTGCAGCTTCGGCAGCGGGGATCGACTCGGTCGCTCCGCTCGGGGGTAAGGCCCAGACGGTCACGGTGGTCGATCGGGACCACGGATGGGTTGACCTTTCGTTCGAGAAGGATGGAGTGACCCGGCAGGCGACACTGTGGATCGATGCGACGAAGCCGGTCGGCCAGCGGATCGAGAGCTGGTGCGCCGAGGACTTCTGTGATCACCCGCTCGGGTTCCAATTCGCTGAAACCGATGGCTACCGGAGCTACGCCTGGGGTTCCGGCGGCAGTCGCGAGCGGGCAGTGACCAACCCCCTCACGCCCGATGGCCGGGGCGACTCCAACCAAGGAACCTGGATGAAGCTCGTCGGTGACGGGTTTGAGCGCGAAGTCGGGGGTGGAGGCAACTACCGACCGTGGGGCGCCTTCTCGTCACCGGAAAGCGGTTGGCTCCAGGGGCCGATCGAGTTGGCAGACGGCATCTCCCAACCTGAGAGGTTCTCGGACTGGCCGGTCTCGGCACGCGCGCCCTTAACCTCGGTCGCTGCGGAGCCAGGGTCCGAGGGAGGTGCACCGGTCGCTTCGATCGACCGGGGGGCCATCGCCGTCGGCCTGGACGGCCAGGTCGCCCGCTACACCGCGGCTTCCGGCTGGACCCGCGAGTTCCTCCAGTCGAGCTCGGGCGGCGTCGTCTCGGCAAACCTGCGGGGAGTGGCATGGCCTCAGGCCGACCTTGCTTATGCCGTCGGCGATCAGGGGGCGATGTGGCGCTGGCGGGCTGACACGGGGCTGTGGGAACGCGACCCCGGTGCTCCGGTGGGAATGGAAGAGAACCTGATGGCAGTCGCGTTCGACCCGAACGACCCCCAGCGCGGCTACGCCGTAGGGAAGGGTGGAACGATTCTGGCGGCCAGCAAGAGCTGGGATCAAGAGGAGCTTCCGCCTGCGTTTGCCGCCGCCAAGTTCACAGGGGTCGCATTCGCCGGCTCGGAGGCGGTTGCGGTGAGCGACAGGGGAGTGCTGTTCAACTTGGACGGCGAGTGGAAGACCGATCCGCAGTTGACGGCACAGTTGGCCACGCTTGAGCGCGCGAGCGTCAGCCTGACGGCCGTCGCAGCTCTGCCCGACGGCTCGGTCGTGCTTGGGGGCCGTTCGGTTGTGATCAAGCGTGACGGTGGCTCGGGTGCCTGGACCTTCTCGGGTCAACCGCTTCCGGGCGGCACAGTGATCGCGCTGTCGGCTTTCCGCGACGGAGGTCGGCTCCGTGCGATGGTGTCCCTCACCGGAAGGCTGGGCTGGCCCTTGGCCGACCCTGAGGTTGAGCCCGACCCGAACTCGCCGCCGCCGCTGTTGCCTCCCTACCTGCTGCCGGGTGAGGGTTACGTCCTGCGCGAGACCGACGACGGTTGGCGTGACGAGGAGCGATCCGCATTCGGTGGATCCGGACCCGACAGGCCGCTCAAGCCGGACACGACGCTCGCCTTCCTGCTCGACGAGGCGGGGTCGGGCTGGGCAGTCGGCGGTTGGAGCGGGTTCGCTGACGATGCCGGGCGCGGCGCGCCCGTCAGGAGCTCCTCTGCCACCAAGGTGCGCCAGCGGGTGCAGACGGCGGCAATCCGGAGGTACTCGCCTTCGGACTCTCCGGCCGTGCCGAAGTCTGCCGTTGCAGTTCCGGTGCAAATGCCTGGCGGGGTTGTGAGGATCGCCGTCGGTGGACACCCGCAGTGCGAGTCGAGCTGCGCGTACCTCTCGAACCAGGAGATTGCTCCCGACAGGATGCTCAGCGGAGCCCTCGACCTCGCGGGCTCGCTCGCCGCTCAGGATCACGGTCCGTTGGCATTCGTATCGACGGGGTCCCGGATCCGCCCCGGTTCCGGCTTCGAGGGCGACGCCTCCGAGGAGGCGCGGCACGCGCAGCTGCTCGCTCCGCGGTCGGGCCTGCCGGTGTTCTCAGCCGCTGCCTTGGGTGACGTGTCCGGAGGGTCGCTTGCCTCGTTCCGCCAAGCCTTCAAGGCCGCCTCGTCGCCGATGGGCAGCAGCGACCCGGGCTCGACGATCGACAGGGTGGGTGTGCGTTCGCTCGGCCCGCTCGGCTCCGGTGCCCGAACCCACTATGCCTTCGACGCTCGCGGGAGCGACGGCTCGGTAAGGGTTGTCGTGATCGACAACTCGGCGGGTTCGCTGGCCGCATCCGATCCCTACCAGAATCCGGCCGAACCCCAGGAGCAGTGGCTGGTGAACGTGCTCGACGATGCCGCGGCCCAGCGGGTCCCGGCGATCGTCATTGGCAGTCGCGACTTGAACTCCCGGGCCCGACCGGTGCTGAACGCGGCCGATGACGCCGATCAGATCGCGTCGCTTCTGGTGAAGCACGGCGCATCCGCCTACTTCCACGACAGGCCGGAGGAGAACCGCAGGTCGACGATTCCGGCCGGTGCCGCGAAGACGATCCCCCAGTTCTCGACCGGCACGCTCGGCTATCGCTCCTCACTTGCCGACTCGTCATCGCTCGGATTGCCTGACGCCCTGTTCGGCTCGGCCGGATTCCTCCTGGCGGAGGTCGACTCCAAGCAACGCGATGAAGCGACGAACATCGCCCCGGTCTCGGTGCGGTTGCTGCCGATCATCGACAACCTCTCGATGCTGGCGCTGGACGGGGACCAGGTTCGAAGGAGCCGCCCCGCCCTGTTCCAGGGAATCGGCCGCCGGCCGCTGGCGGGAGATCGCTGGGGTGAACCCGGTGGGGACAGCCTTCCGAATCCGTCGGGCGCCGACCCCTACACCTCTTTCCCGGCCGATCCCTGTCGCGTGACCGGGTGCTCGACTCGCATCGACCCGGAGTTCAGCTTCAAGTCGAAAGACCCGGACCTGCTCGACTTCGTCGCGCAGGACACAGCGTCCAACAACCTGCGCAAGCCCCTTATCGGAACGGACGACAAGGTGATCAGGGATCCTTCGTCGGGCCTGGCCTGCCCGTTCAATTCCGGCAAGACCGTCGTCTCGCTCGCGGCCGGCGGTCGCAGCTTTGCCCTCCCTGTGGAGGTCCTCGGAGGGAGCGTCCTGCGGCCGTGCGGGACGGTCCCGCTCGATCCGTCGCGCTTCGAGCCCGCGCCGTCGCCCGGTCCGAACGGAGCTCCGCCCCCGGCAGCGAGTCCGTTGCCTGCGGTCCTGCCAGCGCTCGTTCCGCCCCCGCCGCCGCCGGCTCAGAAGACGCCCTCGCTGTTCGACGGGTTCACATTCGGAGGATCGCCGCAGCCATCGGCCGCCGCACCGGTTTCGCCGCCGCCTCCGCCACCGACGTTCTTCGCCAACCCGGTGCCTCCCGGAGGCTCGACGGTCAAGGTGGAGAAGCGGGAGGAGGAGGTGGCTCCGGAGTCAAGTTCTGCTGCCAGTGCCTACCGGAGTGATGACCACCTTCCGGTCGAGCCGTTCGTCGTCGGGATGATGATCATCGCCGCTTTGGCCGGGACATCTGTGCGGCCCGGGCGCCGGAGGGATCCGGCGTATTCAATGAACCGGCGTATTCAATGAACTGTGTCTGTTACCCTCCCCGCGGGGATTGGGTCAATACGAGAGGAATCCGTAGATGAATCAGCCTGATCGTCAATCGCGCCAGCGTTCGTCCCGCAGTGGTCGAGCCGCTTTGGTGGTTTCAGTAATGGCGCTGTTGCTCTCGGTAACGGGAGCCGCAGACGCGGCCCGGCAGATCCTCGTAGCCGCGGTGTCGACTCCGAAACCCGGAGCGGTCCTCCGGTTGAACGAGAAGGCCCAGTTCCCCGCTTCCGTCATCCCGAAGGTCAACAGCGCGAGGTCCTCCGATTCGCTCTCGGGAGTCAAGCTGGCCGACCTCCAGATGACATGCGACGCCATCACCGTTGACATGCAGACCTTCTGCGTGATGACCAACCCGTACCCGGTCCCACCGGAGGACGTCGGAATGAACAGTTACTTCTACGCCTCCCAGAAGTGCACGGACATGGGCGGTTGGTTGCCGACGGCGGCTCAGTTGATCGGTGCGGCGCCCCTTGTCAAGCTGGCTTCGACGATCGACGACTCGCCGCTGACCGCTTCGGTCGACCTGGACAAGACCGACGGTTGGCGCGACCGGCGGGAGATGTCCTCCACTCTGGTCACCACCCAGTCCGGTTCCAACGCAGCCGGAACCCTGGGCGTGACGACCGGCTCGCTTGGCAACCCGCTCACCGGCGAGCCGGATCCGGTGCCACGGCCAAGGGTGCCGAGCCCGGAATCGCTCCAATACGTGACGGTCTTCGACAACAAGGACAGGGGTGGCTTTGCTGGTTCGAAGGCCGTGTCCCAGCCGGAGAACTTCCGCTGCGCCTTCAACAAGTTCCAGGGACCGCCGCGGGGCGGCGAGTGATCGCCTCGCCTGCGCGCTGCGGTAACCAGACCAGACGAAGTGAGTCGCTTCACAAATCTTTCACCGGTTCGCCACCTTTGATTCACGGCCGCCGGCCCAACCGCTTCTAGATTCAATGAACAGGAAAGCCAGATCCCAGGAGGTCTATCCCCGAATGTCTCGAACAGCCGCCCGTCGACTTGCAGCACTCCTCTCCATCGCAGCGCTCGGCCTTGTCGTATTGCCGGTCGCGCCGGCCTCGGCAGGCTCGATCACCATCACCGGTTCGACCTCCTCGGCCCCGCTGATCAAGAAGCTGACCGACGCCTACAAGCGCTCCAACCGCGGGACGAGCTTCAGGATCACGCAGGGTGGGTCGGACATCGGCATCAACTCGGCAGCGCGAGGCAGGACGACGTTCGGGATGTCGTCGCGCAACCCCGCGAAAAGCGACCCGAAGCTCAACTGGCTGCCCTTCGCTCGAGACGGCGTGTGCGTTGTCACCAACCCGGCCAACAAGATCGGCAACTTGACCCGGTCCACGGTCCAGAAGATCTTCTCCGGGCAGATCCGGACCTGGAGCGCAGTGCCCGGCGCCAAGATCAGCGGGCCGATCCAGCTCGTCACCCGAACACCCGCCTCCGGTACCGCAGATGCTTTCCAGAACATCTTCATGGGCCTCGGCAAGCGCATCTCGGGCAACGCGTCACAGAAGTCCTCCAACGGACTGGTGCAGAGCGCCGTGCGCTCCAACCGTTTCGCGATCGGTTACGCCGACTTCAAGTTCACCGGGGGCACATGGGCAGTTCCCTACGGGGGAGTGCAGTGCAACCTCGTGAACGCCAAGAACAAGCGCTACAAGGCGCTGCGTAACTTCTACCTCGTTTGGAAGCGCACGACCAGCAAGCCCGCCTACCCCAGTAACCGCGAGGCCGCGAAGTTCGCCCGCTGGACCCAGAGCGGAGCAGCCCAGCGGATCGTCGCCTCGGGCTGGGTGCCGGTCTGATCAACCGATGAAGGGGGTCAGCCGATGAGTGCCGCAAGCGCCGGCCAGTCGCGGCGCGGCCTGGTTGCCCGGCTTCGGGGCAACGACGACGAACGCGCCGAGCTCCTGCTCGGTGCGGTCGCCTTTGTCGTCCTTGCCCTCTGTGGCGGGATGATCGTGTTCGTGTTCATCGAGGCTTGGCCCTCGTTCTCGGCCAATGGACTTGGCTGGTTCGGAACCGGCAATCCGGACAGCCAGCTCGAGGACATCTTCAGGTCCCCGGGCGACCCGGATCAGTACGTCTACAAGATCGGGGTCTGGCCACTGATCTGGGGCACCTTCCTGACTTCCGGGCTGGCGACGATCTTCGCCTTGGTCTTCGCGATCTTCGCTTCGATCTTCATCGTCGAGTTCGCGCCGCCGAGGGTCGAGCGGGCACTCGAGCCGGTCGTGCGCCTGCTGGCCGCGGTCCCGTCCGTCGTCTACGGGCTGATCGGCATTCTCGTGCTCGTCCCGTTCTTCAACGACCACATCATCAGCACCGAACGCAAGGAATCGGTCGGAGCGGTCGTTCAGCTCAGTGGCGCATCGTGGTCGGTGGCCGCCCTCGTGCTCGCGGTGATGATCGTTCCGATCATGATCGCGGTGATCGTCGATGCGATGCGGTCGGTTCCCAAGAGTTGGACCGAGGGCGCCGCGGCGCTCGGGGTCAATCGCTGGCGGGTCGTATGGACGATCTCCGTCCGGACGGTGCGCCCCGCGATCGTCGCAGCGACGATCCTCGCCGCCGCCCGTGCCCTTGGAGAGGCGATCATGATCGCGATGGTCTCCGGTTCGGTGAGCTTTGTACCTCAGCCGATCGACGGGGCCACCTTCTTCTTCGAACCGGTCAAGTCGCTCTCGTCGACGATCGTCGACAACTCGGAGGGCCTCAGTGTCGTGCCCTTCGGCCAGACAATCTACGCGTTCGCCGCAGTGCTGTTGGTCGCCAGCGGAGTCTTCTCGCTCGC
>JBAXRO010000017.1:0-33402 GCA_037131165.1 Actinomycetes bacterium
TCCCCGGCGTTCCCCTGACGATCGGCTCGGTGACTCTCACGAACAGCGGCTCCGGTGCCTTCCAACTGCTTTCGCAGTCCTGCACCACCGGGCAAGTCGTCACTGCCGGTTCAAGGTGTCCCCTGCGAGTCAGGTTCAGCCCGAAGATCTGGCAACGAGGCGACATCTCAGCCCAAGTAACCGTCACCGACGACTCCCCCGAGGGCACCCACACGATCCCGCTCACCGGCTTCGCCTTGCCACCCGCCTCGTTCACGCTGCAGAACTTCAGCTGGGCGCTGGGTGTCGGACTGGCCAAACAGTTCGACTGGGAAAGCAGTGACTCCTCCAAGGTGACCCTCACCCTCACGCAACCCGTGACGACAACGGTCACGGTCAAGAAGGGCAAGAAGGTCACCAAGAAGACCGTCACCACGATCAAGCCCGTGACTCTCGTCGCCAACAAGTCCGCGGCAGCCGGCCCAGGTGTTTTCGACTGGAACGGCAAGGTCAACGGCAAGGCCGCCGCCAAGGGCAACTGGACGGCAACGATTACCGCAGTGAGCGCCCGCGGCAAGGCGAGCCTCACCCAGCCGGTCACAATTCGCTGAGTCCCTGAACCCGGGACCTCACCGTCCCGAACGGAGCATGCTTCCAAGCCCGAGAAGGCAGTGGGGATCCTTGACACAGGTTGAGCGGATAGTTAACGTCGCACGTCCTCTAGCGATTACTCAGGGGCGTCTAGCGAGCACTCGGTCATGGATGACATGGCCCGATAGTCGCTGTCGGAAGCGTGTCAGCCGAGCCCAAGCCACGGAGGAGTCGTTCCAATGAGTCACCTTTCCCGAATGTCCGTCCGTAGAGCCGCCGCCCTTGCAGGCGCAGTCGCGATCTCAGCATCACTCACCGCTGCTGCGGTGGGCACGTCCTCCGCGCAGGCTGCCACGTTCCCTTCGATCTCCGCCGGCCAGGAGCACACCTGCGCCATCAAGACCAACGACACAGTCGTCTGCTGGGGCAACAACGTCTGGGGTCAATCGAGCGTGCCAACGGACCTCGGCACCATCAAACAGATCACCGCTGGCGGCGCCTACGCATGCGCCATGAAGACCAACGACACAGCCGCCTGCTGGGGCAACAACGTCTTCGGTCAAGTGAGCGTGCCAACCGACCTCGGAACCGTCAAACAGATCAGCGCCGGGCTCTTCCACTCCTGCGCGATCAAGATCAACGACACAGTCGTCTGCTGGGGCTGGAACCTCTACGGTCAGTCGAGCGTGCCGGCAGACCTCGGAGCCGTCAAACAGATCACCGGTGTCGAGAACCACACCTGCGCGATCAAGGCCAACGACACAGTCGTCTGCTGGGGCAACAACGCCGACGGTCGGTCGAGCGTGCCAACGGACCTCGGAACCGTCAAACAGATCACCGCTGGCGGCGCCCACACCTGCGCAATCAGGACCAACGACACAGCCATCTGCTGGGGCAACAACGTCCGGGGTCAATCGAGCGTGCCAACGGAACTCGGAACCGTCAAACAGATCACCGCCGGCTACGGCCACACCTGCGCGATCAAGGCCAACGACACAGCCACCTGCTGGGGATGGGACCGGGACGGTCAGTCGAGCGTGCCGGCAGACCTCGGAACCGTCAAACAGATCACCGCCGCCTACCTCCACACCTGCGCCATCAAGACCAACGGAACAGCCGCCTGCTGGGGCTCCAACAACAACGGTCGGTCGAGCGTGCCCGCGGGTGCTTTCCCGAGCCTCTCGGGCGCCCTGGTCGACCTAGGTGATGCGAGCGGCCTTGACTTCGGAGATGTGACCGGCGGTCAGCGCAGCATCGCGCTCAAGTCGTTCATCACCAGCTCACCTTCACTCCCCGGCGTTCCCCTGACGATCGGCTCGGTGACTCTCACGAACAGCGGCTCCGGCGCATTTCAGATTCTCCCGAAGCCCTGCACCGCCGGGCAGGTCCTCAATGACGGTGCAAGCTGCCCCCTGCGAGTCAGGTTCAGCCCGAAGATCTGGCAGCGCGGAGACATCCCTGGCCAAGTCGCCGTCACCGACGACTCCCCCGAGGGCTCACACACGATTCCCCTGACCGGCACAGCCCTCCAACCGCCGGTGTTCATCCTCCAGAACACCACGGCCACACCCGCCCCGGCCAAGGTCGACTTCAACTGTGAGACCAGCGACGACTCGCAGGTCACGATCCCGATCGCCCAACCCGTCACGACCACCATCAAGGTCAAGAAGGGCAGGAAGACCACCACCAAGAAGGTCACGACCATCAAGCAACTGCCGATCACGACCATCCCGAAAGCAACCGCCGGACCCGGCACCTGGAGCTGGAACCTAAGGATCGGCAAGACCAACGCAGCCAAAGGCACCTGGACCTGGATCCTCACCGCCAAGAGCGCCCGCGGCACCCTCACCAAGACCGCCAGCGTCACCCTCGGCTGACCGGCCACTCAACCGGCGGCGGCGCCCGCCGGCCAACTTGAAAATCGGGGCGCTCGGATTTGAACCGAGGACCTCACCGACCCGAACGGTGCGCGCTACCAGGCTGCGCCACGCCCCGAAGTTCGCTGAGTGTACCCGGAAGCGGCGATCCGCTGCTCCCGGGTCACGCAGGCGTCAGACCGCGCACTCCCCTTCGCCGCGCTCGACGACGAACGGTCGGTCGCGGTTCCAGTCGACGAACTCATCAACGGTCTCGTCGGTGTACTCGGAGGGCAGGGCGAGCTCCCTCGCCTCGTCCTCGAACGCCGTCGTTCCGACCCGTTCGGCGAAGTCGTTGAACTCTTCGCCCTCGTTGCGGCCCTCCTCGTAGAACTTGAGCCACCGCTCGACGACGTCCGGCACGCGCTTGGCGGGCAGGCGCAGCTTCAGCCTCGTGCCGTAGACGACGTTGCCTCCCTCGAAGTTGCCCCCGATGTGGGCGACGTAGGCCGGCAGAGTGTGCTCGCCGACCTTGATCGATGCGCCGTAGAAGCCGATGTTGCCGATGTGGTGCTGTGAGCAGCCGTTCGGGCAGCCGCTCATCTTGATGTGGATCCGCTTCGTCAGAGGGTCGTCGATCTGCAGCGACTCGACCCGCTCCTGGATCGCCTTGTTGAGGCCCATCGAGGCGGTGATCCCGAGCTTGCAGCTGTCGGTGCCGGGGCAGCTGACCACGTCGGTCACCTGGTCGGCTCCGGGCTCGTCGAGGCCGAGCTCGCCGAGCCGCTTCCAGACGTCGTAGAGCGACTCGTTGCGCACCCAGCGCAGGACGAGGTTCTGGTGCGCCGTCGTGCGCGCATGGCCGCCACAGAACTCCCTCGTGATCGCAGCCAGCCCGCGGAACTGCTCCGGGGTCAGGTCGCCGCGGGTGATCTTCACGTGGACTGTCGAGAAGCCGTCCTGGCGCTGCGGTTGGACGCTGGCGTCAGCGAAGCGCTGGAACTCACTGAGGTCGCCGTTCGGCGATCCGTAGCTCGACGGCACCGGTGCGGCGCTGGTCTCCTCATCGACGATGAACAGCCTGTCGTCGACCGAGAAATCGCGCTGTGACACCCACTCGCCCTTGATTTCCTCGTCCACGAGCTTGCGGAACTCCTCGATCCCGATCTTGTCGACGAGGACCTTGATCCTCGCCCGTGCTCGGTTCTCGCGCAGCCAGTCCTGGCGGTCGAAGATCCTGAACACGGCCTCGCTGAGCTTGAGGAACTCGCCGTCGTCGGCTCCGGCGAACTCCGTCAGGGTCGGTGCGACGCGCGGCATGATCGAAGTGCCCCCGCCGACCCGGATCTCGAATCCGCGGACCCCGTCCCTGACCCGCGGGATGAACGCGATGTCGTGGATCCCGGTGATCGCGCGGTCCTCGTCGGTCGCCGTGAACGCCGTCTTGACCTTCCTCGGCATCAGCTGGGTCGTCTCGTGACGGACGAAGTAGCGGACGTACGCACCCACGTACGGCGTCGGGTCGAACAGCTCGCCCTCGCAGACGCCGGCCCACGGGTCGCCGGTGACGTTGCGCACCGTGTTGCCGCAACCCTCGCGGGACGAAAGGCCGCTGTCGGAGATGATTCGCATCAGCTCGTGCATGTTCTCCAGCGGCACGTGGTGGATCTGGATCGCCTGACGGGTCGTGATGTGCGCTTTGTTGAGCGGAGCGAACTTCTCGACCACTTCGGCGAAGCTCTCGAGCTGCTCGGGCGTGATCCCGCCGAACGGAACCTTCACCCGGATCATGTTCACTCCCGGCTGACGCTGGCCGTAGACGCCCTGCTTGAGGCGGAATCCGATGAACTTCGTCTCCTCGAGGTCACCTCCGATGAACTTGCCGGCCTCCGTCTCGAAGTCGTCGAACTCCTTGACGATGATCGGGATGATCTTCCCGGGGACGTTCTCGATGTTCTCCGGATCCGATAGCGATCCCCTGCCCTTTCCTGCGCTCATCCGTTCCCTCTTCCTTTCCTGTTGATTGATTCGAAACCCGTAATGCCGCTGCAGCCGCTCAGGCGACAGCAGCGTCCTGCGGCGAGGCCACGAGGCCCCGCTCGCGAAGCACCGGCAACAGCCCCTCGCCGACCGTGTAGGCCTCCTCGAGGTGAGGGTGCCCGGAGAGGATCACGTGGGTGATCCCGACGTCGTGGAACTCGGAGAGCCTGTCGGCGATCTCCTCGTGGCTGCCGACCAGTGCCGTGCCGGCACCGGCCCTGACCAGGCCGACCCCGGCCCAGAGGTTCTTGCCGACTACGAGATCGTCGGTCGACCCCTTGTGGAGGGCCGCCATTCGCCTCTGGCCCTCGGAAGCACTCGTCTTCTGCGCCTCGACCATGAACTTGAGGGTCTCGGGGTTCATCGCGGCGACGAGCCTTTCGGTCTCGTTCCATGCCTCGTCGGCGGTGTCCCGCGAGATCGCGTGGACGCGCAGGCCGAACGCAAGCTCCCGGTCGTGCTCGGCTGCCATCCCTCGCAGCCGTTCGATCCGCTCCTGCATCACGTCGAGCGGCTCGCACCACGAGAGCTGGACATCCACGTGCTTGGCCGCGATCCTGTCGGCGGCCTCCGAGACCCCACCGAAGAAGACCGGCGGCGGCTCGACCGGGAACGGCCCCGCCATCGCCTGCTCGACCTTGTAGAAGTCGCCCTCGAAGTCGAACGGGCCGTTGAAGGCACCGCGGAAGATCGTCAGGAACTCGTCGAGCCGCCCGTAGCGCTCCTCCTTCGAGTCCCATTCGCCGAACCGCTTGAGCTCGCCCTCCTCGCCGCCGACGACGATGTTGAGGATCAGCCTGCCGTTGGTCGCACGCTGGTAGGTGCCCGACATCTGGGCGATCAGGGTCGGTGCAGTCGCACCGGGACGCAGGGCGACGATGAACTTGCTCCGCTCGGTCGCTGCCGCGACGTGCGAGGTCATGAGCCACGGGTCCTCGCACCACGAGCCGACCGGGGTCAGCATCCCCTCGAACCCGAGCCTGTCGGCGGCCATGCCGACTTCGCTGAGGTACTCGACGGTCGGGTGGCGGAAGTGACCGGTCCCGTCGATGTTGCGGCTGTCGCCCAATCCGGGCAGGAACCAATGCACGTTGAGGCTCATGAGCTCTCCACTCCCCCTTGCGTCTCTCCACTCCGCCCCGATGGCGGAACGCTCGAGCTCATCATCCAACCATCCCCGCCGCGACGGTGTCGTTGGTTGCCTCGTCGATCAGGATGAAGGCCCCGGTCCCGCGGATCCGTGAGTACGGGTCGAGAGCGAGAGGTGCACTGGTGCGGATCTTCACCCTTCCGAGATCGTTGACCTCGAGGGTCGTGGCGGAGTCGTCTGGCTCGAGAGTCTCGAGGTCGAGCCGCGCATCGACCGAGTCGACGATCGCCTTGACGGTGTTGGTCGCCTGCTTGATCAGGTAGCGCCCGCCAACCTCGAGCGGCCGCTCGCTCATCCAGCAGACATCGGCCTCGAAGGAGCGCTCGACAGTGGCCGGCGACCCGGCGGCGGCCAGCAGGGCGCCGCGCGAGATGTCGACATCCTCCTCGAGGCGGATCGTCACGCTCATCGGGGCGAACGCCTCCTCCACCGGCCCCGTCGGCGAGTCGATCGCGCTGACGGTCGCCTGCAACCCGGATGGCTGGACTTCGATCCGATCGCCGACCCTGACCACTCCGGCCACCACCTGCCCCGCGTAGCCGCGGTAGTCAGGATGGTCGGCGCTGTGGGGCCGGATCACCCACTGGACCGGGAACCGCAGCGGCTCCCTGTCGAGACCGACCGCGATCGGCGCGCTCTCGAGGATCTCGAGCAGTGACGGCCCGGCGTACCAGTCCGCGCTGCTCGAGCGCTCGACGATGTTGTCGCCTTGGAGAGCGCTGATCGGCACCGCCTCGAACTCGCCGTGCCCAAGGCGCTCGGCCACTTCGGCGAACTCGCCCCTGACCCTCTCGAACGTCTCCTGATCCCAGTCGACGAGATCCATCTTGTTGACGCAAAGCACGAGGTTCGGGATCCCCAGGAGTGATGCGACGGCGGCGTGGCGTCGCGACTGCTCGACCACCCCGGCTCGGGCATCGACGAGCACCAGCGCAAGGTCGGCGGTGGAGGCGCCCGTGACCATGTTGCGCGTGTACTGGCTGTGGCCGGGGGTGTCGGCGATGATGAACCGACGCTTGGCGGTCTGG
The DNA here is from genome assembly GCA_037131165.1 of Actinomycetes bacterium. Lineage (GTDB taxonomy): Bacteria > Actinomycetota > Thermoleophilia > Solirubrobacterales > Solirubrobacteraceae > WLNJ01. The sequence continues at coordinate 6,645 of JBAXRO010000017.1, forward strand.
AAGTAGCGGTAGGCGACGTCGATCGTGATTCCCTGTTCGCGCTCGGCCCTGAGGCCGTCGGTCAGAAGGGCGAGGTCGAGGTAGTCGTCGCCGCGGCGAACGCTCGCGTCGCGGACCTGCTCGAGCTGGTCGCTGAAGATCTGGCGGGAATCGTGCAGGAGCCTGCCGATCAGCGTGCTCTTGCCGTCGTCGACCGAACCGACCGTCGCGAAGCGCAGCAGCTCTGCGGCGCCGGTGTCGACGGACTCGACCAATCCGGTCTCGGTTGCGGGCATCAGAAGTACCCCTCGCGCTTGCGGTCTTCCATCGCAGCCTCGGTGACGCGGTCGTCGGCCCGGGTCTGGCCGCGCTCGGTCACCTCGGTGACCGCAATCTCCTCGACGACCTCCCTCAGGGTCGAAGCGGTGGAGCGCACCGCCCCGGTGCAGGACATGTCGCCGACCGTGCGGTAGCGGACGCTCTCGGTGAAGAGCTCCTCACCGGGCAGGAACTCCGTCCACTCGCCCGGCGCGTAGAGCATCCCGTCGCGTTCGAACACCTCGCGCTCGTGGGCGAGGTAGATCGAGGGCACCTCGAGCTCCTCGGCGAGGATGTACTCCCAGACGTCGAGCTCCGTCCAGTTGCTGATCGGGAAGACGCGCACATGCTCGCCGCGGCGCACCCGACCGTTGTAGATGTTCCAGATCTCAGGTCGCTGGGCCTTCGGATCCCACTGGCCGAAGTCGTCGCGGAAGGAGAAGATCCGCTCCTTCGCTCTCGCCCGTTCCTCGTCCCTGCGCGCACCGCCGAAAGCGGCGTCGAATCCGTGTTCGGCGATCGCGTCGAGCAGGGTCACGGTCTGAAGGCGGTTGCGCGAGGCTCGCGGGCCAGTCTCCTCGACCACTCGACCGGAGTCGATCGACTCCTGAACGGAAGCGACGATCAGCCGCTCGCCGAGCTGCTCGACGAGGCGATCGCGGAACTCGATCACCTCGGGGAAGTTGTGGCCGGTGTCGACGTGCATCGTCGGGAAGGGGAATCGGCCGGGCCTGAAGGCCTTCTCGGCGAGGCGCATCAGGACGATCGAGTCCTTGCCTCCAGAGAACAGCAGCACCGGGCGTTCGAGCTCGGCAGCGACCTCGCGCATCACGTGGATCGCCTCGGCCTCCAACGCCCGGATGTGATCGAGGCGACGGGTCGGTTCGGCCACCGCGCTCATGCGATGCCTCCCCCGCTGCCGCCGGGGGCGGGAGCGTCGCCTGGGTGCAGGCCACACTCCGTCTTGTTCGCGCCGGCCCAGCGGCCCTCGCGACCCTCACCCGGGTTGGTGCAGTGGGTGCAGCCGATCGAGGAGTAGCCCGTGTCGTGGAGCGGGTTGTAGGGAAGGTCGTGTTCGGCGATGTAGGACCAGACGCGGGCGTCGTCCCAGTCGGCGAGCGGGTTCGCTTTCCAGAGGCCGTTGGCCTCGTCCCATCCGAACTTCGGTGCGTTCGCTCGGGTCGGCGACTGGTCGCGACGGACGCCGGTGATCCAGGCGTCGAGTTCGCCGAGCGCAGCCTTGAGCGGCTCCACCTTGCGGATCGCGCAGCAGGCGTTCGGGTCGGTCGCCCAGAGGGCTTCGCCGTGCTCGGCCGCCTGCTGTTCGAGGCTGATCCCGCGGCGCGGCTCGATCGTCAGCCCGAAGTACTGCTCGAAGCGCTTCCAGGTCTCGTAGGTCTCGTCGAACAGGACCCCCGTGTCCAGGGCGAAGACGCGCACGGGTGCGCCAGCCGAGGCCACCATGTGGAGCAGGACCGACTCCTCCTTCTGGAACGAGCAGGCAAGAGCGGCACCGGAGCCGAAGTGGCCGGCAACGTACTCGACAACGTCTTGCGCACGGGAATCGGCGAGCAGCGAGGCCGCGGCCTCGGGTGATTCGGCTTTTGTTACGGGTCGGGTGGTCATTTCGAGATTCCTTCGGGAACTTCGCCGGCTAGAATACTCTAAATCCGGATCAGGTTCTCCGTGTATAGACACACAGATTCGATGTGTGTTTCTGCGGACCGCCCGTGAATACCGCCCATGCGCCTGTCAGCCAAGACCGATTACGCACTTCGCGCCTGCGCCGAACTTGGCGCAAGCGCAGGCGCCCGGCCCTCCAACGCCGAGCAGATCGCCGCCCGGCAGGACATCCCGCTGCGGTTCCTCAAGACGATCCTCCCCGAGCTCGCCAAGGCCGGGATCGTCGAGAGCAGGCGCGGGCGCTCGGGCGGCTGGGTCCTCGCCAAACCCGCCGGGGAGATCTCGATCGCGGACGTGATCCGCGCGATCGACGGGCCTCTCGCGACTGTCGCCGGCGTTCAACCCCAGGAGCTGAGCTACCGGGGCAGCGCCCGCTCCTACAAGGAGATGTGGGTGGCAGTGCGCTGGAACCTCAGGCGAGTGCTCGAGACGGTGACGATCGCCGACATCGCGAGCGGGGACCTGCCCGAGCCGGTGGTCGTGGCGTCGAACGACTCGGACGCCTGGGCCGCCCGCTGAGCCGCCCGCACAGCCGCAGAGTCAAGACCTGACTCGCGATTCCTGATCAGCCGGCCGCGGGGCCGAGCCGGCACGGCGCGGTGCGGTCGAACGGGTCAACCGCGAAGACGTCAGAGCAGAACGAATTGAGCTGCGGCTTGCCCTCGATGTTGTTGCGGGCGCGGCCGATCTTCCACAGGCCGAGCAGGTCCTGGACGCTGGCGAGGGTCGAATAGTGGTTGTAGGAAACCCGGCTCTCGGCGCCCTTCTTGACGAACGGGCCGACCAGCAGGGCGCCAACCGGCCCGCTGCCGGGTTCGCCGCGGGGCGCGTCGTCCACCCGGTGTGAGCGGTCGAAGACGACGATCACCAGCCCGTCCTTCCTGAACGAGGGCGACTCGATCAGCGGCTTGACCTCGCGCTCGAGGAAAGCGTTCACGGCGGCGAGGCCGGTCGGGTTCGGCTCCTTCGTGGCGGGATCGACACCGCAGTCCTCGAGCAGACCGCCGTCGCACGCCGTCGGCACGATCAGCGAGAAGGCAGGCAGCTTCGAGGGGTTGCCGCCAGAGGCCCGGTCCGCAGCGATGTCCTCCGCGAGCCTTGTCAGCGGGACGTCGTTGCTCTCGAAGTTCGGGTCGCAGGTCGCCGTCTCGAACAGCGACTGGAAGTAGACGAGCGGGTCGTGGCGGGTCAGGAAGCCGTCCTCCTTGGTCGCAACGGTGGCGCCGTCCATCTCTCCGGTCGCTGGGCGGCGACAACCGCTGATGCCGGGCTTGCCCGTCTCGGGCGCCCTGTCTGCGTCGCCGATGTAGCCCTTCCACTGGCGGCCCTGGCGGCTCAGGCCGTCGGGGACAGTCCAGATCTGGGTCGACTTCTGGTCGTATGGGTAGTAGCAGCCATCCCCCGCGACCAGCCCGTTCCCATCCGCGCTGAACGGCCGCGCGAACGGCTTGAAGGTCGGGCATCCGGCCTCGGTGTCGACGTTCGGCTGCTGGCCGCTCAGCAGGGCGATCCGGTTCGATAGGTCGGACCTTCCGACCGACCGGTACTCGGCGAGCAGGGTCCCTTCGTCCCTGAGCGTGTCGGCCATGTAGGGAGCCTGCGGGTCGCCTGCTGCAGGCCACCCAGAGCGCGAGTCCGTCGCCGGCAGGACGACGAGCGCGACATGGTTGATCTTCGAACGGGGCTTCTGCTTCGGCCCGGAAGGCTTGGGGGCCGGCGGATCCGGCTCCGGATCGACCGCGGGAGGTGCCACCGGGGGCTGGGGCGTCGGCTGCGCAGCGGGCGGGGCATCGCCCTGCACGAAGACCGTCTCGACGATCGGCGGCCCGAGCGGGGCGGCAAGCACCGGCGGAAGCGAAGTCGGCGCCGTCGGCGAGTTGACACTCACCACCTTCGGCTTGCCGAGCAGGGCGGCGATCGAGGGGTTGCGGTCACTCAACCCGAGTCCGACCACCAATCCGGCGGAGACAAGGGCGACCGCGGCGAACTGCCCGAGCCGCCGGTCGCTGACGGAGAGCCGCGAGGGATGCCGGAGAGCGTCGGACGGGTCGGTGACACCATCGCCGTCGAGCATCCCGAGGAAGTCGGGATCGGGACCGCTCAAAGCTTCTCCCCGCAGGCTGAGCAGAAGGCCGACTCGGGCCCAGCATCGGCCCCGCAGGAGCCGCAGCTCCTGACTGCGTCGGCCCGGGCGACCGGCTCGCGCCTCCCGTTGGATTCCGTCCCTGCACCTTGGGCGCCCTCACGCCCACCGGCGCGGGCCGCTTCGACTGCTGCTTCGGCCTCGTCGAGTTCAGCCTGAGCCCGCTTGAGGTCCGCCTCGACTCCCTGCAGGACGGCGGCCCGCTCCAGCAGCACCGGCATCACGACGTGGTCGCGGATCGCCATCTCATAGAGCACGCCACCGAGGTCGAGCTGATGCGCCGTGAACCTCTCGACCAGCCTGTCCCGCCGGGCCACGAGGGCAGGATCAACCTTGGGCTCTCCATCCCCCCTGTGCCCGGCCCCGACCGGAAGCTTCGCCTTGATCGCTTCGATCCTCGATCCCATCGCAGCCGCCTCAGTCCCCGGACCCGGTCGGGCCGCCGTCATCGCCGCCACCGCCGGTCGCGGGACCGGTGCCGACAATGTCAGGCAGTGTCTTCTGGCACTGCAAGTAGGAGACGCCCTTCTTGGTCTGGCACCGCTTGATCGCCTTGACGTCGCTCGCCTTCTTGGCTGGACTCGGCGTGTAGGCCGTCAGGTCCTCGATCGGTCCCCCCGCGGACTGCGCGAGCACCTTCCTCACCACCTTGCGGGAGCGCTCCTGCGCCCCGGCGCCGGTCGCCACAGCCCCGGAGGCCGCCCCGGAGCCGACCCGAACGACGGGAGCGGGCTGGTTCTGGATTGCCTTGAGCAGGTCGTCATCGTTGCCTCCCCTGCCGATCAGCAGGCCAAGGGCGAGAGCCAGCGGCACAGCAAGCAGCAGCGCGACCGTCCACGGCGAGTTGCGGCGTCCGCCGGCGCCGGCCCTGGCGCTGCTGACGAGCCGCGAATCGCGTGTCGCAGACGCCAGATGCGACGCCGCCGGATCGGCAGCGCCCGGGTTCCGCGTCCCGCAGGCCACGCAGTAGCGCTGATCCGGCTCGAGCGTCGCCGAGCAGGTGTTGCAGGCCGTCACCCGAGGACGCGAGGAGGACTCGCTGGGCCGTGGCGTCGTCGCGCTCATTCGTACACCGTCGGCGGGACCGAAATCGATGGGGTGCCGGCCGGGGCGCCCGCGAGGCGGATCCTCAGGGCCGCCTTGGCACCGGGCGAAAGGGAGCGAACCGAGGCCCGTCCGGCCGAGACGATCCGCCCGCCGGAGGTCGCCCAGGCATAGACCTGGAGTTGCTCCTGGGGAACGTCCGAGGGATTGCGCAGCTCGGCAGCGAGGCCACTGGCCGCTCTCGAACCGGTGACGCTCAGCTGGGGCAGCGACTCGACAGCCGTGGGAGCCGGGGCGGTCGCCCTGCCGACCCTCGCGAACGGCTCGCCGACGGGCACGCCCCGCTTGACCGGCAGCACCCAGACCTGTGACTTGCCGGCGGCGATGGCCGGCAGGTGGGTGTCGAAGTAGGGCAGGCCCGGCTTGGCGTTCAACAGGTCCTCGCTGTCGCCTCGCCTCACCCCGACGGAGATCGGCAGGTCGTTGAGCGGCTTGTCGCTCCGATTCCTGACCAGCACGGCGACAGCAGATCCGCGCTCGGAGCGCACGAGGTCAACCTGCTCGACCGACACCTCGGGGTTCGCCTCGCTGACGACGACCGCAGAGCGGGTGGCGAGCTCGCGCTCGCGGTCGAGCTTGATCCTCGAGTGCTTCGTCTGGGTGGTCGTGACCGAGCAGCCAGTGAGGGCGAGCAGGGCGACAATCGCTGCGACTGTGGGGGCGGCGGGCTTCATCTCAGCCGAACGACCCCCGGATGTAGTCGCGGGTCCGCTGCTCTGACGGGGCGGAGAACAGCTGCCTCGCCGGGCCGTACTCGACGAGGTCGCCGAGGTACATGAACGCCACCTGGTCGGCCACGCGGCCGGCCTGCTGCATGTTGTGGGTGACGATCACCACCGCGACGTCCTCTCGCAGGCCGACGATCAGGTCCTCGATCACCTCGGTGGACTTCGGATCGAGTGCCGAGCAGGGTTCGTCGAGCAGGAGCACCTCCGGCTGGACAGCCAGCGCCCGGGCGATGCAGAGCCTCTGCTGCTGGCCTCCCGAGAGGCGCAGGGCCGGGTGATCGAGGTCGTCGCCGACCTCATCCCACAGGCCGGCTCGCTCAAGAGCCTCCCTGACGGCCCCCTTGAGGTGCGCTCGCTTCGGCCGCCGCGCGCTCTGCTCGCGCAGGACGAAGGCGATGTTGTCGAAGACGCTCATCGGGAACGGGTTGGGCTGCTGGAAGACCATCGTCACCCTGCGCCTGAGCAGCGTCGGCTCGAGCCGCGAGATGTCCTCGCCGTCGAGAGTGATCCGCCCGTCGAGCGAGGCCGTGCTTGTCACCTCCGTCAGCCGGTTGAGCGAGCGCAGCAGGGTCGTCTTGCCGCAGCCCGAAGGGCCGATCAGCGCGAGGACCTCGCCCTGGCGAACCGGCAGCGAGACCGAGTTGACGGCGACCTTCTCGCCGTAGCGGATGGTGACGTCCTCGATCTGCATCCGGTCGGCGACGATCGACGCCCTGCCGACTGGGGCGCCCCCGTCGAAGCCGTACGCCCCGACCTGCTCGCCGGACTCGACCGGACCCTCGAGGACGGCCTCCTCGACGACCAGTGGCTTGAGCTGGCGCACCGGCGGCGGCCCTGTCAACCGTTCCATGAGTTCCTCCTTGCCCTGCGGGCGACGATTTCGACGACTGCGTTCAGTGCGAGGACCATCAGCAGCAGGATCGCCGCTGCGGCGTAGGCCTTCTCGGGCTGGTTCCCGTCGCCGGTCGGGGCGAAGATGTAGACGAACGAAGTCAGGGTGCTGCCCGTGCCGCGCAGGGTCTCGGCGATCGCACCGCCGCCCCCGCCCGGCTCGAGCCTGAGAGTCGCGCCGAGCAGCAGGACGATGATCGCCGTGTCGCCGATCACCCTGCCGAGGCCGAGCATCGTGCCGGTGACGATCTGCGGCCTGACGACCGGCAGCAGCACTCGCCTGATCGTCGCCCACTTGGTCTTGCCGACCGCCCAAGCCGCCTCGCGGACATGGGCAGGGATCGACTGCAGGCCCTCGCGCGTGCTGCCGATGATCAGCGGCAGGGCGACGATCGAGAGCATCGAACCTGCTGCGATGAACGACCTCCCGTAGATGATCCCCCCGGCCATCTCGCGGCTGGCGAAGCCCGCCCAAGGCTGCGAGAAGATGATCACCCCGAACAGCGCGAGCACGATGCTCGGGACCCCGGCGGTGGCCTCGACGGCCGATTCGACTGCTCTCGCCAAGGCCGTCGGCTTGCCGAACTCGCTCAGCCAGATCCCCATCAGCACCCCGGTCGGAAGGGCGATCACAGTCGCCAGGCCGGCGACGAGCACCGTCCCGAGAATCGGGTCCTTGAGGCCGCCGGTGTCCTTCTCGCTGACGCCGCCGAGGGGCGACTCGAACAGCATGTCGAGCCGCAGGTAGCGGACCCCCTGAACGAGCAGGTAGATGATGATCGCGGCTGCCAGGGCACAGGCGAAAAGCCCGAGGAACCAGCAGAACGCAAGCCCGATCCTGTCGAGCGGACGCCATGCGGCGGACTGGTCCACGGCGGAGCGGCGGCGAACCGGGGGCTTGGTCGGGGCGGTGGCGCTCATGCCCGGATCCCGTACTTCTTCATCGGTTGCTTGGCCGCCCAACCGGCGAGCGAGAACATCGCAGCGGACAGCAGCAGGACGGCAGCGATCGCGAACAGGGTGCTCGTCATCTGCGGGGAGGTCATCTGATCGGCGTTCTTGATGATCGTCGGCGCCAGCGGCCTCGACGGCTCGACGAAGAAGACCCAGCCGTCGAACGGGTTCGGCGCGAAGCCGATCGAGCCGGAGACCATCGCGAGCATCACCGCCTCGCCGATGCCCCGGGCCGAAGCCAGGACCGTGCCGGCGACGATCGCGGGGCGGGCGGTGCGGACGCCGATCTTCCAAGTGGTCCGCCAGCGGTTGATGCCGAGGGCGAGCGCCCCTTCGATCCAGCCCTTGGGGACCGAACGCAGTCCGTCGGCGAACATCGCCGTCATCAGCGGCGCGATCATCACCGTGAGGATCAGGATGCCGGCGAGCAGGCTGTAGCCGGTCAGGGTGATCACGTACGAGACCGAGTCGCGGGCCGACTGGGTGATCACATGGTCATTGATGAACGGTACGAGCACGACCACGCCCAGCAACCCGTAGATCACTGACGGGACACTGGCGAGGAAGCGCATCACCGGAGCCAGCGCGGCACGCATCCAGCCGGGTGCGAACTCGACGATGAACACGGCGGTGAAGAGCGACACGACGAGGCTCAGCAGCACCGACCCTCCGACGATCAGGATCGTGCTCCAGATGATCGGCCAGGCGTGGAAGGTCCAGACCGGCTCGAGCTGCAGGTCGCCGGATGTGTAGATCGCCTCGATCTGCGAGTCGATGCTGCCGCCCGGGCCGAACCAGGCGAGACCGTTGTTGGCGAACGAGGGCCAAGCCTTGACGAGGACGACCGCGAAGATCGCTGCGAGGAGGGCGAACAGGGCGCAGACAAGCGCGCCGAGCGTGAGCCCGACGCGCCTGTCGTTCCACCGCGGCGGCCGCTCGATCAGCAGCTCGCCGGCTATTGGTGGTGCCTGGGCCAACGCTCTCCTCCGGCCCCGATCAGTTCCTGGTGGTGCCGGTCAGGGCAACCCCGCCCGACTTCTTGATGATCGATGCGGCCGTCCGGTCGGTGCGCACCCAGTTGATGAACTTCTTCAGGCCGGCGCCGGCCACCGGGGTGGCACCGTCGCCGTTCTTCGACGGCAGGACGAACCAGATGTAGCGCGACAGCGGGTAACGGAAGTTCTTCACGTTCGCCTCGTCGCAGGGGATCGAGAGTCCGGTGCCCGAGTCGTAACGGAGCGCCTTGACATTGCCCCCGATCCAGCCGAGACCGGAGTAGCCGATGCCGTTGGGGTTGTTGGAGACTCCCTGCTTGACTTCGCCGTCCGTCTGGAAGGCGGTCACGACGTTCGACTGCGTGGTTCCCCCGAGAACCCCGTCGCGGAAGAACTGGTAGGTGCCGCCGGCGCTGTCGCGACCGAACGGAGCGATGGTGCCGCTCAGTCGAGATCCCGGGAAGGCCGACCAGTCGCGCTTGGTGCCGAGGAAGATGTCCTTGACTTGGGCGTTGGTGATCGAGCTCAGCTTGTTGGCCTTGTTGACGGCGATGCAGAGGCCGTCAACCACTCCCTTGATGTAGACGGTCGGAGCATCCGCCAGCAGCGGCGGACGCGCATTGAGCGCGAAGTTGCTGACGCCGTTCTTGACGTCGGTCACACCCTTGTTGCCCCCGTTGGGGTTGTAGGTGAACTTCGTGTACTTGTCGACCTTCTTCGTGTAGTAGTCGAACAGCGGCTGGACGATCGGGTAGGCCGCCGTCGAGCCCGATCCCGCGTAGGTCACGGTCGGCGGGGTCTTCTTCGCCGCGGCGCCGGCCGGCACGAGCAACGCGCAGGCAATCACCGCCATTGTCGTCGTCGCGAATTTCCTGGATGAGTTCGTAGTCATCTCGGTGTTCCTTTCCTGCGTCGTTGGATTGCTTGGACCGGCCGGGACGTCTCCCGACCGGAACGGCAAGATACCCCCTAAAACTGATCCAAGAACTGAGTATTTGCTCAGACAGCCGTTTTGGCGCGCAAACGCTCGCCCCGACGGGCTGCGGGGTCTGCTGCGAAGGAACCGCCGACCCGATCACCGGGCGGCGACGGCTCAGCCGGCGACGGACTTGAAGTACCGGACGGCGAGGCCGGTCAGGAGAGTCTGGAAGAAGGCCTCGACCGAGTCCCCCTCGCTCTCGGCGTAGCGCTCGAGGCCAGCCGCCTCGATCGCCTCCGCCTCGGCGACCACCTGGTCCACGAGATCGGGGTGCTGGTCGCAGAAGTAGGCGCCGATCGAGTAGAGGCGCGTGTCCATCAGCGAGGAGAGGAACTCCTCGTCGCCGCTGGTCTCCGGGTCACGGCCTGCCATCGTCCGCGGAGCGTACCGCCCGGGCTACGCTTTCGCGCGTGGCAATCGCCCGAACAGCCGAAGTGATCGCCTTCTGCGACGAGCTGCTCGACTCGACTTCGTTCGACGACTGGTCGCCGAACGGCCTCCAGGTCTTCGGGGCGAGCGAGACCGGGATGGTCGTGACCGGCGTCTCCGCCCGGCTCGAGCTGTTCGAGCGTGCGGCCGAGCTCGGAGCCGGACTCGTGATCGCCCATCACGGGATCCTCCACGGAGCCGGCGGGCCGATCGACCGCCTCCAGGGCGAGCGACTCAAGGCGCTCCTGCTGCCGGGGATCGCGTTGGCCCAGTACCACCTGCCACTCGACGCCCACCCGACGATCGGCAACAACGCCCTGCTCGCCGAGGGACTGGGAGCCACGATCGCCGGCCGCTGCTGCCCTGTCCGCGGGCGCGAGATCGGGGTTGTCGCGGAATTCCCCGGAGGGATCCCGGCAGCCGAACTGGTCGAACGGGTAGAGCGCCTGTGCGCCAACCCGCCTCTCGCTCTGCTCGAAGGCCCGGACATGGTCAGGAGGATCGCGATCGTCAGCGGAGCCGCCTCCGGCGAAGTCTCGACCGTGGCCGCCCTTGGCCTCGACGGCCTGCTGACCGGCGCGCCCTCGGAGAGCTCGGTGCCGCTTGCGGCCGAGGCCGGGATCCACCTGATCTGCGCCGGACACCACGCGACCGAGACCTTCGGGATCTCCCGCCTCGGCGACGCGGTCGCGGAGCGGTTCGGGATCGAGCACCGCTTCATCGACATCCCGAACCCGGTCTGAGGACCCCGGATCCCCGCAAATTGCGGGAATTTGAGGCTGCCCGGGAGCGCCCGGGCAACAAAAGGCCTTGTGCGGATCGTCACTCGGCGCTACAAATCGGGTACGGGTTCCACCAAGACGACACGGGAGGTCCTGCCGATGCCCAACCATGTGACTCCGACCGAGCTCGCACGCCTGGCCGGGATGGAACGGGGCGAAGTCCTCGACGCCTGCAGGAAGAACTCGATACCGGTTCTGCATGGCCGGATAGACAAGTCGCTCTTCATGCTCAGCATGAACGTCGGGCCGCGCGCCGGCACGGCCCAGCCGAGCCGCTGAGCGTCGAGGGCAGGAAGGCGGGTCGGGCACCCGGCCCGGCCCGCGTCCCCTGTCTATGCTTGAGCAGTCAATTCCGCACCAGGGAGAGGAGACCCCCGTGGAGGCTGCCAACAACCTCAAGACGACCGGCTCACGCACGATGGCCGACATGCTGCAGCTCGCCGTTGCCCGAGACCCCGACACCGTCGCCGTCAAGCACAAGGTCGACGGCGAATGGAAGGACGTCACCCTCCGTGAAGTCGGGGAGATCGTTCAGGAGATCGCCAAAGGCCTGATCGCAATCGGCGTCGAAGCCGGCGACAGGGTCTCGATCCTCTGCAACACCCGCCCCGAGTGGACCTACTCCGATTTCGGCATCGTCAGCGCAGGCGGAGTCGTCGTCCCGATCTACCCGACCAACTCCCCCGAGGAGTGCGAATGGGTCGTCGGCAACTCCGAGGCAGTGGCGGTCATCTGCGAGGACGCAACCCAGGTCGCGAAGATCGTCGAGGTCCGCGAAAACCTGCCGAACCTCAAGCACATGATCGTGATCGACCCGGCCGGCGACATCGCCGACGCGATCCCGATGGACGAGCTTCGCGAGAAGGGCGCGATGGTCGGCGACGACCAGGTCCAGTCGAGGATCGACGGAGTCTCACTCGACGACCCGTTCACCTTCATCTACACCTCCGGCACGACCGGGCCGCCGAAGGGCTGCATCCTCACCCACGGCAACTACCGCAACGTGCTCAGCATGTGTGCCGAGCTCGACGTGCTCGAGGGCAACAAGACCACGTACCTGTACCTGCCGCTGGCTCACTCGTTCGCACTGTTGATCCAGCTGCTCTCGTTCGACCTCGGCGGCACGATCGCCTACTTCGGAGGGGACACGAAGGCGATCATCGGCGAGCTCTCCGAGGTCAAGCCGAGCTACTTCCCGTCTGTGCCGCGTGTGTTCGAGAAGATCTACACGCTGGTCACAGCCAACAGCGACGACCCGGAGCGACTCAAGGCAGCAGTCGAGCTCGGCGGCAAGGTCCGCGACCTCCAGGTGGCGGGCAAGGAAGTCCCGCCGGAGATGGCCGAGGCCTTCGCCGTGGCCGACGAGAAGTTCGCGATGGTCCGCGCCGCCTTCGGGGGCAACGTCCGCCAGGCCGTCACCGGGGCCGCCCCGATCGCCAAGGAGATCCTTGAGTTCTTCTGGGCCGCAGGGGTGCCTGTCCTCGAGGGCTACGGCATGACGGAGACCGCCACGATCGCGACATACTCGTCGATCGAGTCCCACAAGTTCGGGACCGTCGGGCGCGCCCTGCCGGGAGTCGAACTGAAGATCGCCGAGGAAGACGGGGAAATCCTGATCAAGGGCGGCAACATCTTCAAGGGCTACTACAAGAACGACGACGCGTCGTTCGGTGCGGTGATCGACGGTTGGCTCCACACCGGTGACGTCGGATCGGTCGACGACGAGGGCTTCCTGAAGATCACAGGCCGCAAGAAGGACATCATCATCACGGCCGGAGGCAAGAACCTCACTCCCGCCAACATCGAGAACGACATGAAGCAGACCCGCTGGGTCTCGCAGGCCGTGATGCACGGCGACAAGCGTGCGTTCCCGTCGATGCTGATCACCCTCGACGAGGAGGAGATCGTCCCGTGGGCAGAGGCACAGGGCCTCCCCACCGACATCCCGAGCCTCGCGACCAACCCGCAGGTGGTCGAGATGATCCAGGCCGCGCTCGACAATGCGAACTCGAAGTACGCCCAGGTCGAGCAGGTGAAGAAGTTCTTCATCCTCGAACACGACCTGACTCAGGAAACCGGCGAGCTGACTCCTACACTGAAGGTCAAGCGGAACATCGTGAACGAGAAGTACATGGACCGCTTCGACGCTCTGTACGAGGGGTAAACCAAGGAGGATCCATTGAGGACCGACCCATCCGAAACCGGTGGCCTGTTCGTCGGCCGTCGGCCGGGAACGGGGCCGATCCGTTACCGGGCCCTTCCTCCGCCCGGATCAAAAGCCCGCAAGCGGGTCGACTCGACGATCGCGTTCTTCCTGCTCGCAGTGATGTTCATCGTCGCTGCCAGCTACTGGGGCCCGATCCCGGTGTTGGGTCTGTGGATCGGCTCCCAGCTCCAGTACTTGACCGATTCGCCCGCCTTCGGCGTCCTCTCCGCCTTCCTCGTGGTCCTCGGCCTGCTGATGTTCGGTCTGGTGGTCCTCAAGCGGATCGACCGTGCCTGGATCCTCGTTCGCAGGTCGGCAGGGCATGACCAGCGAGAAGGCGCGCTGGGTCGCATCTTCGGCCTGACCTGCGGCATCGGAGCCGCTGCGTTCACGGTCTGGCTGCTGCTGTTCAGCGGGGCAAGCCTCGCGCCGACCGGCCTTCGGATCTGATCCGCTGCCAGCCGGATGGGGTTCATAGATCGCTACCGGAAGTTCGCCGAGATCCCCGATGAGGAAGTAAAGGCGGGCTTCAAGGCGAAGGCAGATGAGAGGCGCAAGCAGGATCTGGAGCGGGTCGAGGTCCTCGACCTTGTCGCGACCACGCCGGAGGAGCTTCCCCACCCCGCTGTAGCGGCCGCGATCTCGTTCGCCGGCAAACGCGGGATCAACCAGGCGGGAGACCCGATCGTCGGGGAACTGCGGGACCGCATCGCTTCCCTGTCTCGCGTCGCCCCCGACCAGTTGGCACTCGGCTCGGGCGCAACCGGCGTGATCGGGGCGATCGCAGCCTCGATCCTCAAGCCGGGCGACTCGCTGCTGACGCCCTGGCCCTCCTACCCCCTCTATCCGCTGGCAGCCGCAGCGGCCGGAGCGGATGCCATCCCGCTCGGCCCCGACCGCGAGCCCGAGCGGATAGCCGAGGCTGTCGCCAAGAACCCGTCGGCGCGAATCCTGATGCTCTGCAATCCCAACGACCCGAACGGGGTCCTCTCCTCTCCCGATTCGATCGCCAAGCTGAGGGCCCTGCTGCCCGACCGTGTGGTGCTGGTCGTCGACGAGGCCCTCGCCGACTACTCCGGAGAGGACCACATGAGGGAGACCGCCGCCCTCGCCTCTCGTAGCTCGGGCATCCTGCTCGTCAGGACGATGTCGAAGGCCTGGGGACTCGCGGGGCTGCGAGTCGGCTGGGCGATCGGCGGCGACGACGAGGTCGAGCTGCTGTCGCGATTGGCCCCGGTACTGGCGGTTTCCGACCCCTCAGCGGCCGGTGCCCTGGCGGCTCTCCACGAGGCCCCGGACACGCCGGTGAAGCGCTGCGCTGCCGTCAGGCGCGAGCGCCAGAGGCTCTCGGCCGCCCTCAAAGGAACGCCGGTCGAACTCTCAGACTCGCAAGCCAACCTCGCGTGGATCCGGATCCCGGGGATGGACGGCGCCTCACTTGCCGCGCACCTGCGTGGCTCGGGACTGCTCGTGAAGGACGGAGCCGAGGTCGGAGCCGACGCCTGGGTGCGTGCCACCGTCCGCGGGGACGGCTCGGCCACCGACCGCCTCGCCGAGGGCCTGGTCGCCGCTTCTGCGTCAGCCGACGCTCAGGCGCGCTCGTCAGCCGACTGACGCAACAGCGTCGCTGTCGTCTGCTCGAGGATCCGCCGCCAGGCCCGGGTTCGCTCCTGCTCGGCTGTGAAGTGCTTGACGACCTTGCGGACCCGGGTGGCCGAGATTTCGACTCCGTGCTTGGAGGCCGTCCGCTTGAAGGCCTCGTAGTCGTCGGCGAGCTTCAGGGTCACCGACTGGAAGCCGTGGCGCGCAATTTCGAGCCTCGAGGTGAAGTTCATGACGCTGGTGCGGAACATCAGCTCGTCGTCCGGCTCCGGCTCGATCAGGACGATGTCGACGCCGGGGTAGCGGTCCTCCCACTGGCGCTTCATCTCGTGAAGGCGCTGGTAGGCGAGCAGCTTGAACGTCTGGTAGCCGATGTGCGGGAAGCCCATCTCGGAGACCCTGAGGCGGTCGCCTCCGTCGGCCCGCGGGGCGTCCATGTCGTTGACGTAGGGAACGAGCGGGTTGACGACGATGATGAACTTGGCGCCCGCCTCGACTGCGATGTCGAGGTTGGTCGTCGAGACGATGCCCCCGTCGACCAGTTCCCTGCCGCGCAGCTCGACCGGCCGGTAGACCATTGGCAGGGCCGTCGAGGCCCTGACAGCCGTGCTGATCGGGATGTCGTCCCAACCCTGCGAGCCGAGGACGACGCGCTCGCAGCTGTCGAGGTCGGTGGCGGCGATGTAGAGCTCGCGCTCGAGCTGGCGGAAGTCATCACTGCGGTCCGGATCCCCGAGGACCTCGCGCACGTACTCCTCGATCCCGCTTCCGCTGTACATCCCGGGCGGCAGCGCCTCGGCGAGTCCGACGAAGAAGTCCATCGCGGAAACGTTGCCGAGGTTGGAAGCCATCTCCCGCACGACTCCGGCGAGCCGAATCGGCATCGTCGCCGAGCGCAGGATGAAGTCCCTCCAGTTGGGGCGCATCATCGTGCCTACATCGACGTCGCGGAACGGGACCGGGGTCTCCTGGACGACGACCCGCATCATCTCCTCCGGAGTCACCCCGTTGGCGGTCATCGCCGCGACGAACGAACCGGCGCTCGTGCCCACGTAGACGTCGAACTGGTTGACCGTCTTGTTGACCGAAAGCAGGTCGAGAGCGCGAAGAGCGCCGATCTCGTAGACCCCGCCGGTCATGCCGCCTCCGCCGAGGACGAGGGCCGTCTTCGACCCGGGCTTGCGCCGCTTCGTCGCGGTGCTGCCCCTGGCGCGCCGCTTGGCCCCCGCGTCTTCGATCTTGACGACGTTGTCCATGCAGCCCCAAGTCTACGCTTCGGGCAGGGCGTTGCGGAAGTCCCCTGCACCGGCGCGGTCTTGCCGACAGGCTGCGACAATCAAAACATGGTCGTTCGACGCGGTCTCGCCGTCGGCCTGCCGGCAGTTGCCATCCTGCTGGTGGCCCTGCCGCAGGTCGCAGAAGCCACGAGCCTCGCCCAACGCCTCGACCGGCAGTTCAGCGCAGCCGGGGGTGCGGGCAGCGCTCTGGCGATAGAACTGAAGACCGGCAAGACGATCTGGAGCCGCCAGCCGGACACGGCGAGAATCCCCGCGTCGGTCAACAAGCTCTACACGACATCGGCAGCCCTGCTCGGGCTGGGTGCGACCCGGCGGTTGGAGACCTCGGTTCTGGTCGCCAAGCGCAACGAGGCCGCGGCCCGCAGCGGCGAACTGCGGGGGAACCTCTACCTCGATGGCCAGGCGGACCCGACATTGGCGAGCTCGGACCTGACCGCTCTCGCCAAGGCTGTCCACTCGGCAGGAGTGCGGCGGGTTGAGGGGCTGGTGCTCGGCGATGAGGACTTCCTCGATCGGATCCGCGGAGTTCCCTCGCACGGCCCTGGAATCGACCCGAACCTCGGCGGGGAGCTCGGCGGGCTGACCTACGCCCACGGGGCTTCCGCTCACGCAACAGTCACTCGCTTCGTCGTCGAGCTGCGTCGGGCAGGCGTCACAGTCCCCAAGGGCCATGTCGGGGTCGGCGGCAGCCCACCCGAGACCGCGCTGCTGGCGAAGCACTCGTCGCCGTCGATCGGAGCCCTGATCGGGATGATCAACACCCCATCCGACAACTTCTACGCGGAGACGCTGACGAAGGTCCAGGGGGCGATCTCCCTGCGCCAGGGCTCCACGGCCGCCGGGCTGAAGGCCGCGGCGACGACCCTCGGAAAACTCGGCGTCCACCCGCGGCGGGTGGACGGCTCGGGGATCGCACGCGGCAACTTGACCACCCCGAGGACCGTGGTTCGCCTGCTCTCGCGGATGGCAGGAAACTCGATCTTCACCCGATCGCTGGCGACCGCCGGCCGGACGGGCACCCTCGCCGACCGGATGCGCAGCGGGGCGGCCGCCGGCCGCTGCCGGGCAAAGACGGGGACGCTCTCGAACGTCAGTGCGCTCGCCGGTTACTGCGCGGTCGCCGGCGGCGGCTCCGTCGCTTTCGCCATGCTCAACAACTCGACCGAGCCGTGGAAGGCCCGCAAACGACAGGACGCGATCGTCCAGGCGCTCGCGGCTTGGCGGCGTCCCGCAGGCTGACCCGCGCACCGGCCGGCCCGTACTCCTTGAACCTGAGTTGATCCCCACACATTCCCGTTACAGTTACTCGGCAATGCAGCGCAATCTCTCAGTTATCGCCTCCGCCGTCGTCATCGCCACGTCGGTCGTGGCTGGTGGCGTGACCCCGGCCGCGGGCAGTCCCAAGACCGCATCGGCTGCCGGCTGCATCAAGCCGTCGGGTGTCGTGACGCTCGTCTTCGACCGGAGCAAGTACCCGAACATCCGCAGGCACGCGGTCAGCGCGATCCGCCGTGGCTGGCCGGCGGTCCTCGTAGTCAACCGGCGCGGAGCCGACGATCGCCGCGACAGGCTGCTCGGCAGCTACCGCACCAAGCGCAACTACGACCGCGACGAGTACCCGCCCGCGGTCGGCCGGGGTGTCGGCAAGGGCCTCACGAAGGGCAGCGGGCCGACCGGCTGGAGGGCATCGGTCTGGTACGTCCCGAGCCGCGAGAACCGCTCGCACGGTGCCTCGATGGGCGGGAAGCTCCGGAAGTACTGCAACGGAACCCGCTTCCGCTACGCCTTCCGCTGACCCAGAACCACGGCGGCAGCCCGGGACGCGGAGCTGCAACCGAACGGGATGTGCGTGCAATGCGTCAACGGGGCCGTGCTCGCGACCGCTGCGGTCGGCGGGATCCGCGGCTGGCTGGCGATCCGACCGCGACTCAGTCGGCGATCATCGCGAGCAGGCCAGCCTCGTCGATGACCTCGACGCCGAGCCTCTCGGCCTTCTCCAGCTTCGAGCCGGCAGCCTCGCCCGCGACGAGGTAGTCGGTCTTCTTCGACACCGACGATGTGACCCGCCCGCCGGCGGCCATGATCCGCTCCCCTGCCTGCTCCCGGCTGAGAGTCGGAAGAGCCCCGGTCAGGACAAAGGTCTTGCCCGAGAGGATTCCCTCGCCCGGGGCCGGCCCCTCCTCCTCCAGCCTCAGGCCCGCCTCGCGCAGCCTCGCGACCAACTCGACGAACTCGTGCTCCCTGACGGTCTCGGCGACGATCTCCGCCTGGATCGGGCCGATCCCGGGGACCTGCTCGATCTCCGCCGGCTCGGCCGCCATCAGGGCATCCATCGAGCGGAAGTGCTGGGCGAGATTGCGAGCGTTGACCTCGCCGATCCGCTCGATCCCGAGGCCGTACAGGACCTTCGCGAATGGCCTCGACCTGGACTGCCCGAGCGCATCGACCAGCGAGGCGACGCTCTTCTCTCCCCAACCCTCGAGCCCGGTGAGCCGTTCGAGGTCGAGCGAGTAGAGGTCGGCTGCGGACCCGGCCATGCCCTCCTCCATCAACTGGGAGAGGCGCTCGTCACCGAGGCCGTCGATGTCCATCGCGCCCCGCTTGACGAAGTGCCTTAGGGCCTGCCACTGCTGGCCGTGACAACCCCGCTTGTTCGGGCAGATCGTCCAGACCGAGTCCTCGACCTTGACGGTCGCCGCGCCGCAGGACGGGCACTCGGACGGGACCCTCGGCGGATCGGCCCGGTTGTCGCGCTCGATCTCGTGGGGAGCCGGCGAGACGACCTGCGGGATCACGTCACCGGCCCGCAGGACGATCACCCTGTCGCCGGGGCGCACGTCCTTGCGGGCGAGGTCCTCTTCGTTGTGCAGCGTCGTGAACGAGACGGTCACGCCTCCGACCACGACCGGCTCGAGCTCGGCGAAGGGAACGATGTGGCCGGTGCGGCCCACGTTCCAGTGGACCTCGCGCAGCAACGTGACCGCGGTCGTCGGGGGGAACTTCCATGCGATCGCCCAGCGGGGTTCCCGGCCGACCGTCCCCAACCGCGCCTGCAGCTCGAACGCATCGACCTTTACAACCGCACCGTCGATCTCGTAGTCGAGGTCATCCCTACGCTCCAGCCACCCGTCGCATGCTGCGACGACCCCGTCGGTCCCCTCGATCAGCTCGATCGCCGGGTTGACGGGGAATCCCCACTCTCGAAGTTGCGCGAGGCTCGCGCTGTGGCAGTCGAACGGCTCGCCGGAGAGCTCGCCGAGGCCGTAGGCCCAGAGAGCGAGCGGCCGCTCCGCAGCGATCGCCGGGTCGAGCTGCCTCAGCGAGCCCGCCGCAGCGTTGCGCGGGTTCATGAAGGTTGATTCCCCCGCCTCCGCGCGACGCTCGTTGAGCTCGGTGAAGGCGGCCTTCGGGAGATAGACCTCGCCCCGGACCTCGAGGACCGTGGGGGCGTCCTCGATCTCGAGCGGGATCGAACGGATCGTCCTCAGGTTCTGGGTGATGTCCTCGCCGACAGCCCCGTCACCGCGAGTCGCCCCACGCACGAACTTCCCGTCCTCATAGCGGAGCGAGACGGCCAAGCCATCGATCTTCGGTTCGACAACGAAGCTGAACGAATCGACCTCGATCGACTCGCGGGCGAGGTGCGAGCGGATGCGCTCGACCCAGGCCCTCAGCTCCTCCTCGCCCCGCGCGTTGCCGAGCGACAACATCGGGATCGAGTGCTCGACCGGCTCGAATCGCTCGAGCCGCTCCCCTCCGACCCGCTGGGTCGGCGAATCGAGAGTTACGAGATCGGGGTTCTCGGCTTCTAGCGCTCGCAGCTCGTTTAGGAGGGAGTCGTACTCCTCGTCACTGACCGTTGGGTCGTCGAGCAGGTAGTAGCTTCGATCGTGCCTGCGGATCTCCGCCCGCAGCTCGTCGATCCTCGCCTGGGCCGAGCCGCTCATTCCCCGGCAGGCCCGGCGGCGATCGAGGCGAGGTCGGCCCGCTCGAGTTCGTCCATGCCGAGGTGGTCGGTCAGGTCGTAGTGGATCGGCGTAACGGCGATCAGCCCGTCCTCGACCGCCTGCAGATCGGTCCCCTCTTCAGGGTGGTGGCCCGGCTCCTGCCCGTAGATCCTGATCTCGCGGCCACCCGCGCCTGCCGGACCGAGGTCGACCAGCTCCTCGTGGTAGATCCTGCGGCCGAGCCTCGTCACGGCAACGCCGGTCGGAGCGCAGGCCGGCCCGTTGACGTTGATCAGTGTCCCGGGCCGAAGCGGCAGGCTCTCCCATCGCGCGACAAGCCCGGCAGCGAACTTCGCAACCGCCGTGAATCCCTCATCACCCGCGTGGGAGATGAAGTCGTACTCCCCCCCGGCCGACTTCTGCGAGACGGCGATCCCCGGGATCCCCAGCACAATCCCTTCCAGCGCCGCCGCGACCGTCCCCGAGTAGGTGACGTCGTCGCCGAGGTTAGAGCCGTGGTTGATGCCGCTGACGACCAGGTCGGCCTGGAAGCCGTCCACGAGGCCGTGCTTGGCGAGCCGGACGCAGTCGACCGGCGTGCCGTCGCAGGCGAAGCCGTGCGTGCCATCGCCGAAATCGACCTCGGTGACCCTCAGCGGCCGGCGCGTCGTGATCGAGCGAGCGGTCGCCGACCTGTTGCCGTCGGGCGCAATCACAGCGAGTTCGATCCCGGGCACGGCGAGCAGCGCCCGACGCATGGCGTGCAGCCCCGTCGCGGCGATCCCATCGTCGTTGGTCAGGAGGACTCGCACTGAAGACCCGATGGTAGAGGCGGGATCACCCGTTGCCGGGTTCGTCCAGCACTCTCGTGCCGTAACCGACGCCAATCAGGCGCAATCCGCGCGGCGGAGCCGTCGGTCCGGCGTCCAGCCGCGGCCGCCCCTCGAGCAATTCGGCGAACTGCTCAAGGCTCATCTCGCCCTTGGCTACCTCGATCATTGTCGCGACGAGGACCCGGTTCATGTGCCGCAGGAACGACTCGGCCTCGATCCGGAACTCGAGCCTCTCGCCGGCGCGCAGCCAGCGGGCACTGAGGACCCTGCGCTCGAAGTGGCGGTGGCGCGTTCGCGTGGGGGTGAAGGCGGTGAGGTCGTGGGTCCCTGGCAACAACGCAGCACAAGCGTCGAGGAGCTCCGGGTCGAACGGCCTCGGGACCCACCATGCGTGGGCTCGATCGACGAGAGGCCTGACGCGCCCGGGAGCAATCCGGTAGCCGTAGGCCCGGCTGGTCGCGTCGGCCCGGGCGTCGAAAGCGTCGTCGGCCCGCTCGCTGGAGTGGACGACGACGTCCGGAGGGAGGATCGCATTGAGCGCCTTGCGGTCAGCCGGGGGGCCGGAATAGCTTGCGACCTGGGCTTCGGCATGGACGCCGGTGTCGGTCCGACCGGCAACGGTCAAGGGAACCTCGCGCCTGAGGAGCACCCTGAGGGCGTGAACCAACTCCGACTCGACAGTCCTCATCCCTGGCTGTGCGGCCCAGCCACTGAAGGCCGTGCCGTCATAGCCGAGCACCAGTTTGGTGCGGCCCTGTTCCCCACTCGCCGCCAACGCGGCCGCGCCCGCCTAGACGAGCTCGAGCAGGACCATCTCGGTCGAATCCGACCGGCGCGGGCCCAGCTTGAGAATCCGCGTGTAGCCGCCGGGACGCTCCGCGTAACGCGGCGCGATCTCCTCGAACAGCTTGTAAACGATGAACTTGTCCTGACCGAGGGCGCTGAGCGCCTGACGGCGGGCATGGAGGTCGCCGCGCTTGGCGAGCGTGATCAGCTTCTCGACTTCGGGCTTGACTGCCTTGGCCTTCGCCTCCGAAGTCTTGATCCGCTCGTGCTCGATGACCTCCTTGCAGAGGTTCCGCAGCAGCGCCTTGCGATGCGCCGAGGTGCGCGAAAGCTTATGTCGTGTCCTCTGGTGGCGCATCTTTCAAGGTCTCCTGTCGTCAGTCCTGGCGAAGGCTCAAGCCGCGGGCCGCGAGTGTCTCCTCGACCTCGTCGATCGACTTGCTGCCGAAGTTCGGGATCGCGCCGAGCTCACTGCGTGACTTCTGCACGAGCTCGCCGACCGTCTGGATGCCGGCACGCTTGAGGCAGTTGTACGAACGCACGCCGAGCTCCAGCTCCTCGATCATGTGGTCGTCCATGCCATTGGCGCTCGGCACAGCGGGCGCTCGGCCGACTGCGGCCGGGGCTCCAGCTGCGGCTGCCGCGTTGGTGACCTGGTCGATCACTCCCGCGGTCATGGCCTCGCGAAGCTCCTCGACGCGCTCGACGTCGGTGAAGATCGCCAACTGCTGGATGAGGATCTCCGATGCCTCGCGAAGCGCGGCGGTCGGATCGAGCGAACCGTCGGTCTCGACGTCGATCGTGAGCCGGTCGTAGTCGGTCCGCTGGCCGACACGGGCCTGCTCGACCGAGTAGGCGACCCTGCGCACCGGTGAGAAGATCGAGTCGATCGGAATTACGCCGATCGGCTGGTCCTCGGTCGCGTTCTCGTCGGCCGGACGGTAACCGCGACCGCCGCCGATGGTCAGGTACATCTCGAGCTTCTTGCCCTTCTCGACCGTCGCGATGTGGGTCTTCGGGTTGAGCAGCTCGACCCCGGTGGGGAGGTCGATGTCCTTCGCGGTGACCGTGGCGGGACCGGTGATGACCAACGGAGCCTCCACCTCGTTGGTGTCAGCCATGCGGCAGACGAGGCCCTTGAGGTTGAGGATGATGTCGGTGACATCCTCCTTGACCCCCTCGATCGTCGAGAACTCATGCTGGACGCCCTCGATACGCACGCTCGTCACGGCAGCGCCGGCGAGCGAACTGAGGAGGACCCTTCGAAGCGAGTTGCCGAAGGTGTAACCGAAGCCGCGGTCAAGCGGCTCGATGGTGAACGAGCCGCGATCCTCATCTACGGTCTCGCGGGTGATCCGGGGGATCTGGAAATCAAGCATCTGGATCCTGTGGTCGTCGTGTTTTTCGAGACCGCCTTCCGGCGGTCCTTGTCCGCAACGCCCGGCGGGCGCAGCGGCTTGCAGCTACTACTTCGAGTACAGCTCGACGATGAGCTGCTCCTCCACCGGCGCAGAGATCTCGCTCCGCTCGGGGTGGCGCAGCACCTTCGCCGCAAGTGCGTCGTGATCGGCCTGAAGCCAGGGCGGAACCTGGCCGGTCAGCTCGGTTGCGCTGCGAATCACCTCGGGAGCGCCGGAAGAACCGGCGGCTGCGGCGATCACGTCGCCCGGCTTGACCTGGAAAGAGGGGATGTCGACCCTGCGGCCGTTGACCGTCCAGTGCCCGTGACGAACCAGCTGGCGGGCCTGGCGGCGCGAAGCTGCGAATCCGAGCCTGACGATGACGCTGTCTAGGCGGCATTCGAGCATCCGCAGCAGGTTCTCGCCGGTGATGCCCGGCTGGCGGCTGGCACGTTCGTAGTAGATCCGGAACTGACGCTCGAGAATCCCGTAGTAACGGCGGGCCTTCTGCTTCTCGCGCAGCTGGACGCGGTACTCGCTCTGCTTCTGGCGGCCGCGGCCGTGATCGCCGGGCGGGTAGTTGCGTCGGTCGATCGCACACTTGGGAGTGAGGCAGCGCTCACCCTTGAGGAACAGCTTCTGTCCCTCGCGGCGGCACTGCTTGCACTGGGCGGATGTATCGCGGGCCATTGCCGGGATCTCCTAGACGCGGCGCCGCTTGCGGGGGCGGCAACCGTTGTGGGCGTGCGGAGTGACATCGCGGACCGAGGTGACCTCGAGGCCGGCTGCCTGAAGCGAGCGGATAGCGGTCTCGCGGCCCGAACCGGAACCCTTGACGAAGACCTCGACCTTCTGGAGGCCGTGCTCGAGGCCCTTCTTGGCGGCGGCGTCGGCCGTGACCTGAGCTGCGAAGGGAGTGCTCTTGCGCGAACCCTTGAAGCCGGCGCCTCCGGCCGACTCCCAGGCGATCACGTTGCCTTGGACGTCGGTGAGGGACACGATCGTGTTGTTGAACGAAGTCTTGATGTGGGCCTGGCCGACCGGCACGTTCTTGCGAACGCGACGACGACCGCCGGGGCGACGCTTGCCTGCGCTCATTACTTGGACACCTTCTTCTTGCCGGCAACCTGGAGGCGCTTGGGGCCCTTCCGGGTGCGGGCGTTGGTCTTGGTCTTCTGGCCTCGGACGGGCAGTCCGCGCCTGTGGCGGATGCCGCGGTAGCAGCCGATCTCCATCAAACGTTTGATGTTCTGGGAGCGCTCGCGGCGAAGATCGCCTTCGACTGTCAGCTCGCTGTCGACGAGCTCACGGAGCTTCCCGGCCTCCTCCTCGGTCAGGTCCTTGACGAGCGTGTCGTAAGAGATCCCGGCCTTGTCGAGGAGCTGCTGGGAGGTCGTGCGACCGATCCCGAAGATGTAGGTCAAGCCGATCTCGGAGCGCTTGTTGGGGGGAAGGTTGATGCCTGCGATACGTGCCATTCGTCAGCCCTGACGCTGCTTGTGACGCGGGTTCTGGCAGATGACGAGGACCCGACCGCGGCGTCGGATGATCTTGCACTTCTCGCACATTGGCTTGACCGAGGGCCTGACCTTCATCTGCTCTTGAGTTCCAAAGGTTTCTGCTCGTGGGTGGGCATCGCAGGCGACCGGGGCAGCGCAGGGGTCAAATGAGAAGACCGCAGGGCCGAACCGCATCGCGGCGCGACGGTCGACACTATCAGAGGCAAGCGGCCAAGGCCGGCTCGGTTGCGAGCGATCATGCGCTTGTTCCCCCCGGGCCCCCTGCTGGAAGGTGCCAAGGGGTGAGGATGCGGGGTCCCTCGGACGTGATCGCGACAGTGAACTCGAAGTGCGCGGCGAGCGAGCCATCGACCGTGAAGACCGACCAACCATCCGGATCGACCTTCACGCCGGAGCCGCCGAGCGCGACCATCGGCTCGATCGCGAGGACCATCCCCTCTTCGAGATTCGGGCCCTTGCCCGCCGGGCCGTAGTTGGGGACCTGCGGGTCTTCGTGCATGTTGCGGCCGATCCCGTGCCCGACCAGCGAACGGACGACACTCATGCCCTCGCTCTCTACGCAGGTCTGGACGGCGTTGGAGACGTCACCCAACCTCCCACCGTCGAGGCAGGCCGCGACCGCGGCATGGAGCGACTGCTCGGTCACCGACAGGAGGTGGTCGGCCTCACTCGAGATCTCCCCGACCGGGAAGGTCCGGGCGGCGTCGGCAACCCAGCCGTCGAGAGTCACGCCGATATCGATCGAGATCACATCGCCGCGGTCGAGGCGGATGTCTCCAGGGATCCCGTGGACGACCATCGAGTTCGGCGAAGCGCAGATCGAACCGGGGAAGCCGTGGTAGCCCTTGAACGCGGGGACCGCACCCTGCGAGCGGATGAACGCCTCGACCGCCTCGTCCAACTCCCCTGTCGTCACCCCGGGGCGGATCCGCCCTTCGACCAGCTGCAGTGCCTTGACGAGGATCTCGCCGGCTGCGGCCATCTTGTCGATCTCGGCCGCGCTCTTGCGGATGATCAAACCGAGTCCTCGAGCCGCAGGGTTGCCAGCGCGGCCCGAATGCGATCGTGCACCTCGGTCTGGTCGCGGCTGCCGTCAAAGCGACGCAGCAGCCCGCGATCCTCGTAGTAGTCGGCGAGCGGTTGAGTCTGCTCGTGGTACACGGAAAGGCGGTTGCGGATTACTTCCTCGTTGTCGTCGTCTCGCTGGATCAGCCTCGAGCCATCCTGGTCGCAGATGCCCTCGTGCTTGGGCGGGTCGAACTCGAGGTGGTAGCCGTGGCCCGACTGCACGCAGACCCTGCGACCCGAGAGGCGACGGATCACTTCCTCGTCGTCGAGCTCGATCAGCAGCGCGGAAGTCACTGTGCGGCCCAGCTTCTCGAGCGCCTCGGCAAGGGCGTCGGCCTGGGGGATCGTCCGCGGGTAGCCGTCGAGCAGGAAACCGTCGGCGCAATCGGACTGGTTGACGCGCTCGACGATCAGGTCGACGATCAGCTCGTCCGGAACAAGGTTTCCGGCATCCATGTACTCCTTGGCCTTCACTCCGAGAGGTGACCCCTCGGCGACCGCCGACCGCAGCATGTCCCCGGTCGAGGCCCACGGGATGTGGAAATCCTGGACGAGGCGCGCGGCCTGCGTACCCTTGCCGGCACCGGGCGGACCGAGCAGGATCAGGTTGAGCTCGGTGCTCATCCCCTCAGGAACCCGTCGTAGCTGCGCATCATCAACTGCGCCTCCATCTGCTTGACGGTATCGAGCGCAACGCCGACGACGATCAGCAGCGAGGTACCTCCGAAGTAGAAGTCCGAGCCGGTCTGATTGATCAGGATGGTGGGCAGGGCAGCGACCGCAGCCAGATAGAGGGCCCCCGGGAAGGTCAGTCGCGCGAGGATGCGGTCGAGGTACTCGGCTGTCGGCCTGCCAGGCCTGACCCCGGGTATGAAGCCCCCGAACTTCTTGAGGTTCTCGGCTTGGTCCACGGGATTGAAGGTGACGGCCGTATAGAAGTAGGTGAAGAGGATGATGAACACCGTCTCGCCGACGAGATAGAGGCCTCCTGAGGGACTGAACATCGCCGCCAGATCCTGGGCCCACGGAGCGTTGATCAGCTGGCCGACGGTCGGCGGGAACGCCATGATGCTCGCCGCGAAGATCACCGGGATGACACCGGCCATGTTGACC
>JBAXRO010000018.1:0-32907 GCA_037131165.1 Actinomycetes bacterium
CGAGGGTCGTCAGGGCGGCAGCCGGCGAGGACGCCGTCGTGATCGGCGACGCGAACGGAGCCTGGGAGCCAACGGAGGCCGACGGAGCCATCGCGGCGCTGGAGGCGGGCACCGTCGACTGGATCGAGCAGCCTGTCAGGGGGATCGAAGCGATGCGCACGCTCGCGCGGAGGACGGACGTCCGCATCGCACTCGACGAGGACGCGACCGACGCGCAGGCCTTCTCCCTCCCTCCCTGTGCCGGGGCCGCCTGCCTCAAGCTGCAGGCGTGGGGCGGCCCGGACAGACTGCTCGAGGCAGCCGACTCCGCTCGCTCCGCCGGGATCGAGGTCTACTTGGGATCGACCTTCGAAGGGCCGGTGGGAATCGCCGCCAGCCTCCACTGTGCCGCCGCCATCGGGCCGGACCTGCCATCCGGCCTCGCCACACTCGACTCGTTCGACCAGCGATTCCCCGGCGTCGAGATCGGCGACGGCAGCTGGCTCCCGACCGACCGTCCAGGCATCGGGGTGGACCCCGATGGAAACCCGGCATGACCGACCAGACACCGATCCGCAAGGCACGATGAGCGACTCGGCGACCGCCCCGCTCGACCAGGCCGAAGGCATCGCGGTCCTCTGCGGGCGCCTCGCGGACCTCGGCGTTCGGTTCGCCGCGATCTCGCCGGGATCGCGGTCGGCTCCGCTTGCTCTCGCCCTGGTGCGCTGCGAGCGGATCCAATGCGTGCCTGTGATCGACGAGCGCAGCGCCGCATTCGTCGCTCTCGGGGCCGCGAAGGGAAGCGGGCAACCGGCGCTTGTCGTTACCACCAGCGGCACCGCAGCAGCCAACCTCGCTCCTGCGATCCACGAAGCAAGGGAGGCTCGGGTCCCGCTGATCGCCTTGACGGCCGATCGCCCTCCCGAGCTGCGGGGAGTCGGAGAGGGCCAGACGATCGACCAGGTCCGCCTGTTCGGTTCGGCAGCCGGCTTCTTCGACCTGGAAAACGGCGGGACCGAGGCCGACTGGGCCTCACTCGCCGACGAAGCCGTCGCAGTCGCGCTGGCGACGAGGCCTGGCCCGGCCCAGATCAACCTCGCTCTGCGCCCGCCGCTCGAGACGGTCGCAGCTGCTCTCCCACCCGGCGCTCCGCAAGCCGATGACGATCGGCGGGCCGCACTCGATCGGACTGCGAGCGAGGACCTGCCGGCCCTGCTCTCCGGCTCGCGCAGGCCGCTGGTGATCGCCGGCCGGGACGAGAGGGGCGGCGGGTCAAGGCTGGCCGCCGAGTGCGCGAGACTGGGGCTCCCGGTGCTCGCCGATCCGCTTTCCGGGGCATTCGGCGGCGCGACCGGGATCGCGTTGTGGGACCCGATCCTCAGGTGCCGCGACTGGTCTGTCGCCAGGCTGCCCGACCTGGTCATCCGCACGGGCGACATGCCCACATCCAAGCCACTTCGAGCCTGGCTGGAGAACGCCCGGTCCGAGGGCGCAGCCGTCATCCAGTTCGACCCCGAACTGGCGAGGCGCGACCCGACCTTCTCGACGACCCACAGGTCGGAGAGCGATCCGGTCGCCTCGCTCTCCCCTTTGAGCCCGCCGACTCCGGAGTCCGGCTGGCTCGGCTCCTGGCTCGAGGCCTCGAACGAGGCAAGCGAAGCGCTCGAGCCGCTCGTCGGATCCACCGAGGGCGCGCTGTCCGAGCCGGCGGTCGCTACCGGCTTGGCCCGGTCGCTCGACAGCGCAGAGGTGCTGTTCGTCTCGGCCTCGATGCCGATCCGGGACGTCGAGTCCCTCGTCCCCTGGGCACCGGGTTCACCGAGGGTGCTCTCGAACCGCGGAGCCAACGGGATCGATGGCGTGATCTCAACTGCTGCGGGGGTGGCGCTCGCCTCGGGTACCCGCACGGCCGTCTTGATCGGGGACGTCGCCTTCTGCCACGACCAGGGGGTTATGACGACGCTCCGCGATGCCGAGCCGGCTGTCTGCGTCGTCGTGGTGGACAATGGGGTCGGCTCGATCTTCGACATCCTGCCGATCGCCTCGCAGGGCGACCCGGCCTTCGAGCCGTTCTTCGCGACGCCGACGCAACTGCCGCTCGAAGACCTCTGCGGGGCTTGGGAAGTCCCCTACAAACTGATCGAATCGCCCGCCGAGCTGGAGCAGGCACTGGCGGGGCGCCCAGCGGGACCCTCTGTCCTCCATGTCCGGGTGCCGCGGGAACAGGGACACCGGCTGCGCCGGGCAGCCTGGGAGGCAGTCAGCGAACGGCTGGAGCCGAGCTCGCCCTGAGGTTCCGTTCAGAGCGAAACGACAGGCAGCAGCGCCTGGAGCTTGAGCTCGGTCTCAGCCAGTTCCGACGCCGGGTCCGAACCCGCAACCACTCCGACTCCCGCGTAGCAGCGGGCCTCGCTGCCGCGCAACAGCGCGCAGCGAAGCGCAACGCAGAACTCGCCGTTCTCAGCGGCGTCGCTCCAGCCGATCGGCGAGGCGTACCAGCCTCGATCGAGGCCTTCGAGTTCATTGATCACTGCTGAAGCCTCGCTCCACGGCTCACCGCCCACTGCGGGAGTCGGGTGCAGGCGGCCTGCGAGCTCAATCGCCGCGACCGGTTCCCTCAGTCGAGCGCGGATCGGAGTGGCGAGGTGCTGGATGTTCGCGACCCTTGCCAGCTGCGGCTCTTCACTGCCCGACACCCAGACGGCAGAGGGCTCGAGCGTGCGGCTGATCCTGTGGGTGACGATCGCCTGCTCGGACCGGTCCTTGGGAGACCGGAGCAACCGCTCGCCGATGTGGGCGTCGACCGCCGGATCGGCACTCCGCGGAGCCGAACCGGCAAGTGCGACCGTCGAGGCGTGCAGTCCCTCCCGCCGGATCAACAGTTCCGGGCTGGCGCCGATGAGCGACGCGTCACCTCGCCCGACCGCGAAGAGGAAACAGGACGGGAATACCTCGCGAAGAACCGAGAGGATGCCCCCGGGGTCGTGGTCGACTCCACGTTCGACGAGCACCTCCCTGGCAAGTACGACCTTCTCCACACGCCCCTCATCGATCGCGTCGAGCGCCCGCGCCACTGCGGCTTCATAGTGCTCGGGCGGAAGCCCCGACTCGACGGATGGCGGCGTCCCGGCAAGCCCCGGTCCGTCGGGGAGCGAGCTTGACCGGTCGAGGCGGGAGGCGCACCGGAGGGCGGCGTCGACGGCAACCGAAGGGTCGTCCTCGGGGCCGACGACGACCTGCAGGGTCGCCATCGCGACACCGTCCCGGCGCGTTACAGAAACGGTGGGGACGACCATCGAAGCCGAGCCGAAACCCCGCCACGGGCCTGCGGCACGCTCCCTGCCGTCGAAGGCGAAGCCGCCGAAGGCGATCGGGCCGCTGCCGGGAGGACCGTCGACCTGATCGGAGTTGGCGCCGTGGGCGAGGTTGCGCCACTGTTCCGCCACCGACCCGAAGCGCTCCGCCCCGGACGCCTTGAGCTCGCAGGCCTCGCCGAGGGTGGCGAGAGCGTACCCGCCCCTGTCGGGCTGCTCAGTCAACCCCCACGGTTCCCCGGCCCGCCGCGCCGCCAACACCACTGCCGACGGGTCGAAGTTCGGGTCGCACTCCTGCATCACGGCGGCGAGGGTCGGCTCGCCGGTCTGCCTGGCCCGTGCGGCCGCGCCCTCGGCCCGGGCGAGCAAGCGTTCCTGCGTCTCGCGACCGATCAGATCGGGACCGGGTGCCTGTCCGCGCCCGAGCTTCATATGGATCAGGTTGCGTCGCGCCCGCGCGACATCGCGATCTCGCCCGTTCGCGCCATTTCGACCAGCCCGAGCGGCCTGACCATCTCCTCGAACGCCTCGATCTTCTCGTTCGTGCCGATGATCTCGACCACGAGAGTGTTCGGGCCAACGTCAACGACGTTCCCGCGGAAGATGGAGACCATCTGCAGCAGCTCTGCTCGCTTGGCCCCGTCCGCCTCGATCTTGAACAGGGCGAGTTCGCGCTGGACGGCCTCGCCAGGTTCGAGATCGCGGATCTTGAGGACGTTCACGAGCTTGTGGAGCTGCTTGGTGACCTGATCGATCGGGTGCCTCGCGCCGTCCACCGTGAGAGTGATCCTCGAGTAGCCGGGGTCGTCGGTTGGACCGACTGCGAGTGTCTCGATGTTGTAGCCGCGCCTCGCGAACAGGCCGGCGATGCGGGTCAGAACGCCGGGCTTGTTCTCGACGAGGATCGCGAGGACGTGCGTGCGGCCGGTCCTCAGGCCGACTTCGGCCTCGAGGTCCTCGATCGCGAGCGGCTCGTTCATTCCCTGATCGGTTCCCGCCATCGCCATCACCCGACCATGTTCCGCGCGGGCTCGCCGGCGGGGATCATCGGGTAGGTGTTCTCGTCGCGGGTTACTCGGACGTCGACCACGACCGTGCCCGGTGTCTCGATCGCCCGGCGCATGTCGTCGACGAGGGTCTCCTTGGCCGTGAACTGCATGCCGGTCGCGCCGTAAGCCTCGGCGAGCTTGACCCAATCGGGCCGACCCTCGAGGTCGACTGCGCTCAGCCTGTTCTCCCAGAACAACTCCTGCCATTGGCGGACCATCCCGAGGTAGCCGTTGTTCATGATGAACACCTTGACGTTGACGCCCTCCTGCATGCAGGTGGCGAGCTCCTGGATGTTCATCTGGACAGATCCGTCGCCGGCGACGACCACGACCGTCTGGTCGGGACAGCCGATGGCGGCGCCCAGGGCGGACGGCGGTCCGAAGCCCATAGTCCCGAGCCCACCGGAGTTGCTCCAACGCCTGGGCTTGGGGAACCCGTAGTACTGGGCCGTCCACATCTGGTGCTGGCCGACGTAGCTCGTCACGATCGCCTCGCCGTTGGTCGCCTCGTGGAGCGCCAGGATCATGTACTGAGGCTTGATCTCGCTGTCCTTGGAATCCTCGTAGGCCAAGGGGTACTTCTCCTTCCAGCCCTCGATCCTGCCGAGCCACTCGTCGAGCCGCGAGCTGTCGGCCTCGAGCGAGCGGTACTCGACCACGAGCCTCGAGAGGATGTTCTTCGCGTCGCCGACGATCGGGATGTGGGCGGGGACGTTCTTGGAGATTTCCGCCGGGTCGATGTCGATGTGGATGAACTTCGCGTGCGGTGCGAACTCGGAGAGCTTGCCGGTGATCCGGTCGTCGAACCTTGCTCCCGCGCAGAGGATCAGGTCCGCCTCGTCCATCGCGTAGTTGGCCGCCCGGGTCCCGTGCATCCCCAGCATCCCAAGCCACTGATCATCGTCGGCCGGGTAGGCGCCGAGCGCCATCAGGGTGCAGGTGACCGGGAAGCGATCCGCGCGGACGAGCGAGATCAGCTCCTCGGAGGCGTTCGCGTTGACGACGCCGCCGCCGGCGTAGATCACCGGTCGCTTCGCATTCGCGAGCGCCTTGGCTGCGAGGCGGATCTGCTTCTGGTTGCCGTCCGTCGTCGGGCTGTAACCGGGCAGGGTCACCTTCTCGGTCGGCTGGTAGTCGATGTCGGCCTTCGACAGGTCGACCGGGATGTCGATCAGGACCGGCCCGGGCCGACCGCTGCCGGCGATGTGGAACGCCTCGTGGACGGTCTTGGGGAGGTCCTGAGGGTCCTGGATCATGAACGAGTGCTTGACGATCGGCATGGTGATGCCGATCGTGTCGCACTCCTGGAAACCGTCGGTGCCGAGGAGATCGGTGCGTACCTGGCCGGTGATGAACACGACGGGGACAGAGTCCATCATCGCGTCGCAGATCGGGGTCACGAGGTTGGTCGCGCCGGGGCCGCTCGTGCCGAAGCAGACGCCAACCTTGCCGGTTGCCTTCGCGTAGCCCTCGGCAGCGTGGCCGCCGCCGGCCTCATGGCGAACGAGGACGTGGCGAATCCCAGCGTCGTAGAAGGCGTCGTAGGTGGGCAGGCTCGCTCCACCCGGAAGACCGAATACGACCTCGACACCCTCTGCCTTCAGACATTCCATCAGTGCGTCAACTGCTCGCATTTGCCGGTCCTCCTTTCCTTCGTTTCCGATGTTCAACAGCCGAAATGGGTACGGCTGGGACGTGCCAGCCGACTCAAATCCAAGTGTAACAGCGGGATTACGGCTGAATCCGCAACGCAGGAGCGCTCCCCCGGCGCATCATCCCTGCTGGCGCTGCCACAGCTCACGGCGCGACGGGAGCAACTCCTCCGGGTAGTCGAGATCGGTTCCGCACCTCGTGCAGAGGGTCTCCGAAACGGGCATCGGCTTGCCGCAGAGGTCACAGCGGCGCAGCGGCTCGGAGGCCTCCGATCGAGCGACGAGCGCAGCGATCAGACCTGCGAAGGGGAGCAGGAAGGCAATCAGGAACCAGATGAAGCGCGGGTTCCCCTTGGCGTGGGCGATCAGTGCCCCACCCAGCCCACAGAAGAGGGCCAAGACAAGATAAGCGCCACCCGCCATTGAATCGAGTGTAACCCGAGACTCAGGGAGCCAAACGCTCAAGCAGCAGGCGTCGGACCTCGCCCCCGTCCGCCCGGCCCTGAGTCGCCTTCATCACCAGCCCGACGAGCGGCCCGAGGGCCTTCTGCTCTCCGGCGCCGACCTTCGCAGCGGCCTCCGGATCGGCTGCGATCGCCTCATCGACCGCTGCGCTCAGCTCGTCGCCTGCTCCGACCTTCTCGAGCCCTTCCGAGGCGACAATCGCCGAAGGCTCGCCACCCTCCGCCACGAGCCGATCGAGCACCCCCCGAGCCGCCGCAGTGGTGACCTTGCCCGATTCGACCAGCCCCACAAGCGAGGCGAGGGCTGCCGGCTCAAGCCGCGAGCGGGACGAATCATCCATCTCACCGAGCCTCGGTGAAACTTCGGCGCTGAACCAAGTTGCGATCGCCCGCGCCGGAACCGAACCGGCTCCCGAGGCCAGCGACGACTCGAACATCTCTGTGAGGTCCGCATCGAAGGCAAGGCGCTTGGCCAGGTCGGGATCGAGCGAGTGCTCCTCGACGTAGCGCGAGGCCCGAGCCGCCGGAAGCTCGGGCAGCGTCTCCCGGGCCCGGGCGATCCTGGCATCGTCAACGGCGACGGGCAGCAGATCCGGTTCGGGGAAGTAGCGGTAGTCGTGGGCCTCCTCCTTCGAGCGCAGCGAGGTCAGGGTCCCTGTCCGCGGGTCGAAGTGGAGGGTCTCCTGGACGACAGTCCCGCCGGCATCGACCAGCGCCACCTGACGGGCGATCTCGGCTTCGATCCCCTTCTCGACGAAGCGGAACGAGTTCATGTTCTTCAACTCCGTCTTGGTCGACAGCCCGGTGTCGCCCACCGCCCGAATCGAAACATTCGCGTCGCATCTGAGGGAGCCCTCGTCCATGTTCACGTCGCTCACCCCAAGCGCCCT
Source organism: Actinomycetes bacterium (assembly GCA_037131165.1). Taxonomy (GTDB): domain Bacteria; phylum Actinomycetota; class Thermoleophilia; order Solirubrobacterales; family Solirubrobacteraceae; genus WLNJ01. The sequence continues at coordinate 7,349 of JBAXRO010000018.1, forward strand.
GAGGGTGCTCCTCAGCAGCTGGAGCCAAGCCCTGGCCTGCGCTGCGCTTCCGAGGTCCGGTTCGGTGACGATCTCAGCCAGCGGCGTCCCGCCACGGTTGAAGTCGACGGTCGAGGCGTCGGCTCCATGGATCCGGCCGCTGGCGGACGAGTGGCTCAGCTTCGCCGCGTCCTCCTCGAGGTGGACCCTGTTGATCCTGACCCCGTCAAGCTCGCCACCGCTGCAGAGCGGTTCGTCGAACTGGCTGATCTGGTAGCCCTTGGGCAGGTCGGCGTAGAAGTAGTTCTTGCGGTGGAAGACGGAGCGCGAAGCGAGTTCGCAACCCAGGGCGAGGCCGATCTGGAGCCCGTAGTCGATCGCAGCAGCGTTGATCGTCGGCAGTGCACCCGGCAGGCCGAGGCAGACAGGGCACGTGCGAGTGTTGGGTTCCTCGCCGAAGCTCGGGGAACATGAGCAGAACATCTTCGTCCTCGTCGCCAATTGGACGTGGATCTCCAGTCCGATGACCGCCTCCCAGTCGCTCACAGCCGGGCCGCCCTGCTGTCGAAGCCGATTGCCGGCTCGAGCGCACCGGCGATCCCGAGGATCCTGTTCTCGCTGAACGCCGGTCCAGCGATCTGGAAGCCGACCGGCAGTCCCTCGCTCAGCCCGTTGGGGATCGAGATCGCCGGGATCCCGGCGAGCGACATCGGGACGGTGCAGAAGTCTTGGAGGTACATCTCGAGCGGGTCAGCAGTCTTCGAACCGAGCGGGAAGGCCACTCCGGGACTCGTGGGGGTGACGATCGCGTCGAAGCTTTCGAATGCCTTGTCGAAGTCCTTCGAGATCAGGGTCCTGACCCGTTGGGCGCTGCCGTAGTAAGCGTCGTAATAGCCGGCTGAGAGAGCGTACGTACCGAGCATGATCCGCCTGCGGACCTCCTCGCCAAAGCCCGCAGCCCTCGTCTGCGAAAACATCTGCTCGAGGTCGCCGCCGTTGTCGACCCGGTTGCCGAACCTGACGCCCTCGTAGCGAGCGAGGTTCGACGAGCACTCGGCTGGCGCGATCAGGTAGTAGGCGCTGAGGGCATGAGGGGCATGAGGGAGCTGACACTCACTGATCTCTGCACCGAGCTCCCTGGCCAAGTCGAGCGTGCGCTCGAAGGCCTCGAGGACTCCACTTTCGATGCCCTCCCCACTGAGCTCCTGCGGCACCCCGAGCCTGACGCCCTTGAGGTCGGGCAAAGCTGCGCCGGATACCTCGCCGGGGTAGGCCAGTGACGTCGCGTCCCGCGGGTCGCGACCGACCATCTGGGAATACAGCAATGCGGCGTCCGCGACATTCAGCGCGAACGGGCCTGCCTGGTCCAGCGACGAGGCGAACGCGATCATCCCGAACCGCGAGACCGACCCGTACGTCGGCTTGAGCCCGACGATCCCGCAGAGCGCGGCCGGCTGGCGGATCGAACCCCCGGTGTCGGTCCCCAGCGCCCAGGGGGCGAGTCCTGCCGCCACTGCCGCAGCACTTCCGCCGCTCGAACCGCCGGGAACGCGGGTCCTGTCCCATGGGTTGAGGACCGGGCCGAAGGCGCTGTTCTCATTCGAGGAACCCATCGCGAACTCGTCCTGGTTCGTCTTGGCCAACAGCGGGGCGCCGGCCTCGGCAATCCGCTCCACGACTGTTGCGGTGTAGGGCGGCCGATACCCCTCGAGGATCCGGGAACCGGACTGGCTGGGAATCCCTTCCGTACAGAACAGGTCCTTGACAGCGACCGGAACCCCTCCGAGCGGCCCCTCCCCCGCCTCCAGCACGGAATCCGAGGTCCATGTCAGGGCGCCGAGGTCGTCGAGCCTGGCCCGCTCGAGCCAAGCCGAGTAGAGCTCTTCACGGTCCAACTCGCCGGAGTTGACGCCCGCGGCGGCCTCAACCGCAGTAAGGAGTGTGAGGTCGTCGCTCACGCGGAAGGGGGCGGCACGCGGAAGCCGATGCCGTCGGTGTCTGGTGCGGATTCGAGTGCGCGCTCGCGCGGGAGCGATTCGCCCGGGTCGTCCTCCCGTAGCTCGCCCGCCTGGGCGACGGAGTGGGCAGTCGGTTCGACTCCCTCGAGGTCGAGCTCGGAGATCCGCTCCACATGGGCAAGGATCCCTGAGATCTCCGAGCCGATCCGATCGACCTCGGACTCGTCGAGTTCCAGGCGCGCAAGCCGGGCAATGTGCAGAACGTCGGATCGGTCGATCAAGGCGGTCCGATCCTATCCGTCGGCCGATTGCGTCCGGTCGCCGAGCGGCGGCATCTCGAGGACGGTCGCGCCCGGGTCGGGCTTGAAGCCCCGCGACTCGTCGCGCAGAGCGACCACTGCCAAGCCGAACAGCAAGCAAGTCCCGAGCAGGGCGAGCCAGACACCCGAGGCCGTCTCAAGCCCATCGCCGCCTCCACTCGCGGAGACCAGGCCGACCAGCAAGACCAAAGGGCAGGCAACCGCCAGGGCGACATGGGCCGCGAGCCCACCGGTCGCAGCGCGCCGCATCGCAGTCTGCAGCACGGCAACGAAGCCGAGGCCTGCGACGACAGCCACGAGCACCCCGAAGAGGTCGGAATCGAGCCCCCTTTCCGCAGCTCCCCCGCTCTCCGGGCGGAACCAGTCGACTGCGAACAGGTCAACCGTCAGCCCGATGCTGACGGTCAGGATCGCCACCTCGGACCACCTCAGCCTCCCGAGCCTCACTCCGCCCGCTCCTGCATCCGCGCTGCCTCGAGGGTGTTCCTGAGCAGCATCGCGATCGTCATCGGGCCGACGCCACCCGGCACGGGCGTGAGCAGCCCCGCACGTTCAACGACCGAGTCGAAGTCGACGTCGCCGACCAGGCCCTCGTCGAGCCTGTTGATCCCGACGTCGATCACAGTCGCGCCGGGCTTGACCCACTCGCCTTCGACCATCCTCGGCCGACCGACAGCCGCGACCAGCACGTCAGCGCGCCGGCAGACCCCGGCGAGGTCGCGAGTGCGGGAGTGGCAGACGGTCACCGTCGCGTTGCGCTCGAGCAGGAGGGCGGCCAGCGGCCGGCCGACGAGGTCGGAGCGGCCGAGGATCACGGCCTCGGTTCCCTCGAGCTCGACTCCGTGGCGGTCGAGCAGCTCGACCACTCCGGAAGGAGTGCAGGGTCGCAGTCCCGGCCGCGACATCGCCAGAGCCGCGACGCTCCTCGGAGTCAGGCCATCGACGTCCTTGCGCGGGTCGATCAACGAGCTGAGCCTCGCCCCGTCGAGCCCTTCGGGAAGCGGAAGCTGGAGGAGGATCCCACTGACCGAGTCGTCCGCGTTGAGGGTTGCGATCAACTGCTCGATCTCGGCCTCGGTCGCTGTCGCCGGGAGCTCCTTGTGGACGCCGTGGAAGCCAACCTCCTCGCAAGCGCGGATCTTGCCCCCAACGTAGACAGCTGATGCGGGGTCATCGCCGACGAGGATCGTGGCCAAGCCGGGAGGTGTAGTCCCGCTAGCCACCAGATCCCTCACCTCTGCGGCGACCTCCGAGCGGACCTCGGCAGCAATCGCCCTCCCAGCGATCAGCTTCGCAGGCATTCGACGGTTGACCCTACCACCGGGCGGCGACCGCCGTCAGGCCGACGTGAGGGGCGCCAGACTCGCAACCAGGCGGCGCTCGGAGCCGTCGGCAGCGAAGCGGACGGCGACCACCCCACCCGGCTCGATCGCCGTCACGACACCCGAGCCGAAGGTCTTGTGGACCACTCCCTCCCCGATCCGGAAGGCCGATGACTCGGCGGCCTCCGAGAGAGCCTGCTCGTCCCAGCCGGGGTGCGTCGACGCCGCAGCATCGCCGCCTCCCTCCACGAGTTCCACCGGGATCTCGGCGAGGAACCTGCTCGGAATCCCGCCCATCTGGTTCCCGAAGACGGTTCGCCTGCGGGCCCAAGTCATCGTCAGCTCCCGTTCGGCCCGCGTGATCGCGACGTAACAGAGCCTGCGCTCCTCCTCGATCGATCCCTCCTCGATCGACCTCATGTGCGGGAACAACCCCTCTTCACAACCGAGAACGAAGACGTAGGGGAACTCGAGGCCCTTCGCGTTGTGGAGGGTCATGAGCGTCACCAGCCCCCCCTCCTGATCGCGCTCGTCGGCGTCCGCCACGAGCGAAACCTGAGCGAGGAAGGCCTCAAGCGACTTGTCGTCCTCACTGCGATCGTGCTCGCGGCCGACCTCGACCAGCTCCCTCAGGTTCTCGACCCGACCTTCGGCCTCGATCGTGCGCTCGGCCTCGAGCGTCTCGATATAGCCCGTCTTTGAAATTACCGACTCGATCAGCTGGGCGACCCCGGCTCCTGCGGCCGCCTCTCCCCGCAACTCCTCCATCAGGCCCATGAAACGACCGATCGACTTGATCGCCGCTGTGCCGAGGCCCGGAACGGCGGACGGATCGGATGCGGCTTCCCAGACGGAACCGCCCGAGGTGTTCGCCCAACCGAGGATATGACCGACGCTGGTGCGGCCAATCCCGCGGCGCGGCGAGTTGACGATCCGCTGAAAGGCCGCCTCGTCGTTCGGGTTGGCGAGCAACTGGAGGTAGGCGATCGCATCCCTGACCTCTGCCCTCTCGTAGAACTTGGTCCCGCCGACCACCTGGAAGGCGACGTCCTCCCGAGTGAGCCGGTCCTGAAGCGACCTTGACGCTGCGTTCGTTCTCGAGAAGACCGCGATCTCACCGAGGGCGGCGCCGCCATCGACCAGCTTTCCGATCTCCCCGGCGATCAGACGGGCCTCAGCGTGCTCGTCCTCGACCTCGGCAATCACAAGGGGGTCCCCCTCACCGAGCTCGGTCCAGAGGCTCTTGCTTTTGCGCTCTGCGTTGTTGGCGATCACTGCGTTGGCAGCCGTCAGGATCGTCTGGGTCGAGCGGTAGTTCTGCTCGAGCTTGACGACCGTCGCATCCGGGTAGTCCTTCTCGAAGTCGAGGATGTTGCGGATGTCGGCAGCGCGGAAGGAGTAGATCGACTGGTCGTCGTCGCCGACGACGGCAAGGTTGCGGTGAGAATCGGACAGCAGCCTCAGCAGCCTGTACTGGGCTTGATTGGTGTCCTGGTACTCGTCGACGAGCACGTGCTTGAAGCGGCTCGACCACCTCTTCTGGAGGTCCTCGTGCGAGTCGAGCATCCTCACCGACCTGACCAGCAGGTCATCGAAGTCCATCGCGTTCTGGCGCTCCAGTCCGCGCTCGTAGGACCGGTAGGCCTCGGCAACCGTCTCCTCCCACCACGAGCCAACGGTCTCCCCGTACTCGGACGGATTGAGCATCGCGTTCTTGGCACGGGAGATCTCGGCCTGGACCGAGGCCGGAGTGATCCGCTTCGGGTCCTGACCGAGATCGTCAAGGGTCCGACGGATCAGCCGCCGCGAATCGTCCTGATCGAAGATCGAGAAGCCGGAGCTGTAGCCGATCCGCTCCCCGTCGATCCGCAGCATCCGGGCACACGCCGAGTGGAAGGTCATGACCCAAAGCCCCTGGGTTGAACGACCGGTCAGCAGCTCGACGCGGTCTCGCATCTCCTGGGCCGCCTTGTTGGTGAAGGTGATCGCGAGGATCTCGTGCGCGCGCGCCCGGCCAGTCGCGACGAGCCAAGCCAGGCGATGGGTCAGCACCCGGGTCTTCCCCGACCCGGCGCCGGCGAGGATCAACAGCGGACCCGAATCGTGCGTGACCGCCGCGCGCTGGGGCTCGTTCAGCGCGGCTGTCAGGTCATCGGGGCTCGGGGCGGTCAAGGACACTCTCCCCCAAGGTAACGAGAGCGACGGCTGCCCTCGACGGGCCCAGGGCGCGGGGTCAGGCCTCGCTGGGAGCCGGCGGGGTCTCACCCGGACGCGGCGGATCCTCGACGAGCATCTGCTCGACCGTGACCAGCTCGAATCCCTTCTGCTTCAGCCCCTTGATGATCCTGGGAAGGGCAGCGAGAGTCTGCGACCGGTCTCCGCCCCCGTCGTGCATCAGGATGATCGAGCCGTTGCGGGCGCCGCTCAGGGCGTTGTAGACGATCGCGTCAGCCCCTGGGCGCTCCCAATCGAGCGTGTCGACGTCCCAGAGGACGAGGAGCATCCCCCGCTTCGCGGTCAGGGCCGTGCTGTTGGTATCGAACGCCCCGTAAGGCGGGCGGTAGAGCTTCGGAGAGGGCAGGCCCCGTCCCTTGATCTCATCCGTGACCCTGTCGATCTGGCTGGCCTGATCGCCGACGCTGAGGCCGGGCATCCTCGGGTGGCTCCAGGTGTGGTTGGCGATCGAGTAGCCACTCGAGTGCGCAGCCGTGGCGTTGGCGGCGAACGTCGAGTACATCCCCCCGACGGTGAAGAAGGTCGCCGGGACAGCCTCCCGCTTGAGGATCTCGAGGTACTTCGGAGTGAACTCGCTCGGGCCGTCATCGAAGGTCAGTGCGACCTTCTTCGATTCCCCGCCCCCCTTGACGATGTACGGCGTCTGCGCAAGCGTGCGATCGACCGCCTGGTCCTCGGCCCGCTTGCGTGAGTCGAGCAGCGAACCCGGTCCGGTCCCCCCGATCTTGGTCAACCGCGCCGCGAATCCGGTGGTTGTCGGCTGCCCGCTCGATCCGCCCAGCATCGAACCGATCCCCCATACCGCCAGCGCAGCCAGAGCCAGGACCCCGACGGCAGCCACCCGACGGCGTCTCTGGTGCACCGAATCGCTCGAAACGCTGAGGCGCGTGGCGCTCTGGTCCCCTCGGTCACTCACTGGAGGTCAGTATTGCGCACAACAGCTGCTGCCCCTGCGGCTGTCGTCTCAACCTCTAGGCTTCGCCCGGTGCCCACCGCGGTCTGGCTGATACTCCCCACCTACAACGAAGCCGAGAACCTCCCTGCGATCCTCGACGCCTGCGCCTCTCACCTCGAATCGGCGGTCCCGAACGACTGGCGGATCCTCGTCGTGGACGACAGCTCTCCGGACGGCACCGGCCGGATAGCCGACGAGGCAGCAGAACGCGACCACCGTATTGAGGTCTGCCACAGGCGCAAGAAGGAGGGCCTCGGACGCGCCTACGTGGAGGGGTTCCGTATCGCACTTGCCGGAGGCGCCGAGCGTGTCCTGCAGATGGATTCCGACTTCTCGCACGACCCCGCCGACCTGCCGCGCTTGGTTGCCGCAGCGCAAGGCGCCGACGTGGTGCTGGGATCGCGCTACACCAGCGGCGGGGCGATCCGCGACTGGGGGCTTGTTCGCCGGATCCTCAGCCGCGGCGGCTGCTGGTATGCCCGCCTCGTGCTCGGAGTCGAAGTCAGTGACCTGACCGGCGGCTTCAAGTGCTTGAACCGACGGACCCTCGAACTGATTGACCTCGACAGCGTCAAGGCCCAAGGCTACGTATTCCAGATTGAGATGACCTACCGGGCGGTGCTGGAAGGACTGAAGGTGGTCGAGGTGCCGATCGTGTTCCGCGACCGAAAGGCCGGATCGAGCAAGATGTCGGGCCGGATCGCACTCGAGGCGATGGTGTCGGTCATCCGGCTCAGGCGACGAGCTGAAGCCGAGTCGAGCAGCGCCCGGACTCCTCGGCACGACTGACCGAGGCTCAGCCCCCGGCCGGACTCGGCCCTCGCCGCGGGCGCAACTCCTTGACCTCCGCGGGGGTCGAACCGATTTCCTGCTCCAGCGCCCCGATCCGATCGGCGAGCGACTTGAGTGCGTCGGCAACCGGGTCGGGGAGGTGCGCCCAGTCGGCATCGGGTCCCTCCGGCCGGCGGCCATCGACCCGGACGGGATGACCGGGGTTCCCGACCACCGTCGACCCAGCTGGAACATCGTGGATCACGACGCTGTTGGCTCCGATCTTCGCCCCGTCGCCAACCTCGATCGGGCCGAGCAGCTTCGCACCCGAACCGACCGTAACGTCGTCCCCCAGTGTGGGATGGCGCTTGCCTCCCTCGAAGCCCGTGCCACCGAGCGTCACACCCTGATAGAGGGTTACGCGACGCCCGATCTGCGCCGTCTCACCGATCACAACACCCATCCCGTGGTCGATGAACAACTCCTCGCCGATCTTGGCTGCGGGATGGATCTCGACTCCTGTCAGCAGTCGGGACCCGGCCGCTACCGCTCTTGGGACGAACGGAACGCCGGACTCGTGCAGCGCATGAGCAACCCTGTGTGAAAGGACCGCGTGAACCCCAGGCCAAAGGGCGAGAATCGTGGTCGCGCCCACCCCCCGTGCCGCCGGGTCGCGCTCGATCGCGGCACCAACGTCGCGCCGTACTTCGGCGCCGACGCGAGCGATCAGTGCGAGTCCTGACAGTGCCACGCCGTCAGAGTACCGCCGTCAGGGTCAAGACTGACGGACTGCCGCCCTGCTCCCCGGCTGGACTTCGGGCGGCTGGAAGTAGGCCGCGGAGCTGTAGCGCTCACCCGAATCGGGAAGGACGGCGACGATCCGCTCGATCCCCTTCTCTTGGCGCTCTGCGAGGCGTGCCGCTCCCCAGAGCGCGGCCCCGCAGCTCATGCCGATCAACAGCCCGTCGTTGCGTGCAGCGATCCAGGCCGTCTCGATCGCATCGACGTCGGAGACGGCCATCACCTCGTCGATCAGGTCCCGGTCGAGCACCGGGGGGACGAACCCGGCTCCGATCCCTTGAATCCTGTGCGGTCCGGGCCGCCCACCGCTCAACACGGCAGACGACTCGGGCTCGACCGCGATCACCTTGAGGTCGGGGTTGCGTTCCTTGAGGAAGCGGCCCGCTCCAGTGATCGTGCCTCCCGTCCCGACGCCGCACACGAGAGCGTCGACTTGGCCACCGGTGGCCTCCCAGATCTCCGGGCCGGTCGTGCGGTAGTGGGCGTCCGGGTTGGCCGGGTTGGAGAACTGGTCCGGCAGCCACACGTCCCCGTCGCTTGCCATCGCACGGGCTGTCGCCACGGCCTCGTTCATGCCACCCATCGATTCGACCAGCTCGACTCGCGCCCCGAACAGCCGAAGCAGGGTCTGTCGCTCGCGGCTCATGCCGTCAGGCAGCACAAGGACCAGTTCGTAGCCCTTCACGGCCGCGACGAAGGCGAGCGCGATCCCCGTGTTCCCCGAAGTCGCCTCGACGATCGTTGTACGCCCGGGCTCAAGCAGACCGTACCGCTCGGCAGCCTCGGCCATCGCTACCCCGATCCTGTCCTTGACCGAACCTCCGGGATTGCGAGACTCGAACTTGCCGAGGATCTCCACCGGGCTGCCCGGGAGCACGCTGCGGACCGGCACCAATGGGGTGCCTCCGACCAAATCCGCTACGCCGACAGGATTTAGGGACATTGACTGGATCGTAGCGGTCCCGGGAAGCCGCCGGACCGGCTGAATCACATGACCTGGGCGTTCAGATCCAGTACATCGGTGAGGCGCTCTCGGCCTCCGCCGCCGCCAGCTGCTCGACAGTCGTCGCTGCGAGGACCTTCCTCGCCGCTTCGGCGGCCTCGGCGAACACTCCCTCCGAGTCGGCGCCGAGGGCCCCGTCCAAACACTCGACAACGGCGAGCGCGGTGATCTCAGACGCCGGCTTCGCGAGCAGGAAGCCCCCCTTCACACCACGCTGGCTGCGGAGCAGTCCGGCCCGACGCATCGTCGCGCAGATCTGCTCGAGGAACTGGGCAGGAACCTCGCGCTTGCGTGCGATCTCGGCGACCGGCACCGGGGTTCCCTCCGGCGAACGGGCGAGCTCCACCAGTGCGCTCAGTCCGTAGGGCGACTTCGAGGTGATCGAGATCACTCGACGATCCTACGCTGGCAGCCCGTCGGCGGACAGCGAGCCAAGGGTCGAATCGACCCGAGCGAGGGTCAGATCGCGACCGAGCACTGCCACGCTCTCGAAGATCCCGGGCGAGATCGTCGTCCCGCTGATCGCGACCCTCAGGGGCTGGTAGACCTTCCCAGCGCCCAGCTCGAGACGCTCGGGGATAGGAGCGAGAGCCGACTCGACCGCATCCTGAGAGAACTCGCCCTCGATCGCGACAAGCGCCTCGCGGCAGGCCTTGAGGGCCTCGACCGACTCGGCCTTGCCGAACACCTTCGCGAAGGCCTTCGGGTCCTCGACCGGATCGCCGAACAGGAAGCCGGCGAGCGGCTCGAATTCATCGAGTCGCTGGATCTTCTCGGCAGAGATCGCCACTGCCTGAGCAATGCCCTCCCTGCCGGTGAACCGCTCCAGCCGGGCGGTCAGATCGGGAAGGTCGAGGTTGCGCAGGTAGAGGCCGTTGACGTGGCGGAGCTTGCGTTCGTCGAAGACTGCCGGGCTGCGCGAGACACGGGCAAGATCGAACCGCTCCTGCAGCTCGCCCACTGTGAAGATCTCCTGATCGGTGTCGTAGCCGGCACCAAGCAGGGCGATGTAGTTGAGGACCGCCTCGGGCAGGTAGCCGGCGTCCCTCAGCTCCTGGACGGAGGCCGCGCCGTGCCGCTTCGAGAGCTTCTTGCCGTCGGGGCCGTGCAGCAACGGCAGGTGGGCGTAGATCGGGGGTTCGGCTCCCAGCGCCTCGAGCACGAGCACCTGCTTGGGGGTGTTCGACAGGTGGTCCTCTCCCCTCACGACATGGGTGATGCCCTCGTCGAGGTCGTCGATCGCGACCGCGAGGTTGTAGAGAGGAGTCCCGTCCGCCCTGGCGATCACCGGGTCGTCCAGATGACGGTGGGCGAACCGGGCCTCACCCCTGACGGCGTCGCGGACGACCGTTTCCCCCTCGTCCGGGACGCGAAGGCGCAGTGCGCCTTCGGCCTCGGGCTCACCACGGAACCCGCGCGCGGAACCGTTGACCTCCTTCCAAGCCCTGACGTCGTCACCGGTGGCAGTGGAACGGTAGGCGAGCCCATCGGCCTCGAGCTGCGCGAGGACCTCACGGTGGCGCTGCTCGAGCGAGCGCTGACTGATCGGCCCCTCGTCCCAGTCGATCCCAAGCCACTCGAGAGCATCGAGGATCTGCGCGACGTTCTCGTCCGTCGAGCGCTCGCGGTCTGTATCTTCGATCCGCAACACGAGCTTCCCGCCGTTACCGCGGGCGAGCAGCCAGTTGAAAAGAGCCGTGCGGGCTCCACCGATGTGGAGGGCGCCTGTAGGCGAAGGAGCGAAACGGACACGCATGAGGATCAGGCCATGCTAATCGGAGCACACGTCTCGCCGGCGGGCGGCCTGCCGAAGGCCATCGGCCGCGGGCTCGAGCGCGACTGTGACGCGATCCAGATCTTCTCCCAATCCCCCCGGACTTGGAAACCGACGAACCACACCGAGGAGGCAGTCGCGGAGTTCCGCAAGGGCCGGGACGAGAGTCGTATCGACTGCGTCCTGATCCACGCCGTCTATCTGTTGAACTGCGCCTCGGACGACCCGGATCTGGCAGCCAAGTCGCGCGACGGACTGATCACCACGCTACGAGTCGGCGACAGGATCGGAGCCGACGCCGTGGTGCTGCACCCCGGGTCGGCCAAGGGTGGCGACCCGAAGGCGGCGATTGCACGGGCGGGCGCGATCATCGCCGAAGCCCTTTCCGAGACCGGTGAGTGCGGACTGCACCTGGAGAACACGGCCGGCGCCGGGGGAACGCTCGGCCGTTCATTCGGGGAACTGGCCGCACTGCTCGACGCAGCCGGCGGCGACCCGAGGCTCGGGGTCTGCCTCGACTCCTGCCACCTGTTCGCGTCCGGTTACGAGGTTCACACCGAGCAGGGCCTCACGGCCACTGTCGACGAGTGCGAGGCCGAGATCGGGCTGGAGAGGCTCCGGTCGCTGCACGTCAACGACTCCACCACCGAGCTTGGGTCCAACAAGGACCGCCACGCTCCACCGGGCGAGGGGCTGATCGGCCCCGATGGACTGGCGAACTTCCTCTCCGAACCGCGGTTCGAGGGTCTTCCCGCAATCCTCGAAGGGCCCGGAACGGCAGGCAAGGAAGCCGAGCTGGTGGACGTCGAGATGCTCAGGCAGCTCCGCAGTCGTGGCCTTGAGCGGCGCGGCTGAGACCGGACGAAGCCCAGTAGCTGCCAGCGGCGCCCGCCTCAGGCGGCCTGGGCCATCGAGCCGCGACCGAGCAGCAGCTCGATCTCGGCGAGCAGTCCTGCTCCGACTGCAACCTTGAAGTCGTCCCCCAGCTTGAACCTCCGGCGCTCGTCCCCGTCGGACAGCTCCAGCGTCACGACCGACCTGCCCGGATGCCCAGCCAGGAGTTCCTTGAGTCCTTCCAGCTTCGCTGCCGGGATCTCATTCGCTTCGATCCGGACGACGATCGAGTCCGGGTCGGACTTGGCTGCGGCCTCGTCGGCTGCGGCCACCTCGGAATCGCTCGGGTTGAACGGCTTGACCGACGACACCAGGATCGCTGGCTGCTGTGATCCGCGCTCGGCATCGCCCAAGTCGAGGCGACCCTTGATCAGCACGATCGAGTCGGGGACGAGCAGCGACTCAAGCCGTTCGACCTCCTTCGGGAAGACCACGAGGTCGCAGGATCCGTCGGTGCCGTCGAGCGTGCCCCGGAGCATCGTGTCGCCCTTGCGCGTGCGGACCCTTGCGACCTTGGCGATCAGGCCTCCGACCGTGATCGTCTCCCCCGCCTTGCGGTCGGGAAGGGCGCTCATCCTCGCGTCGACAGCCTGCTCCAGCGCGGCACGCACCTGCCGCAATGGATGCTCTGAGATGTAGACCCCCAGGACGTCCCGCTCTCCCTTGAGCAGTTCCTGGCGCTCGAACTCACCCTGCGGGATAGGGGGCCGCAATCCGGCGCTGCCGTCGCCGCCAGAGGCGGGTTCGAGATCGAACATCGTCTCCTGCCCCACCTCCTGGTCCTTGCGTGCCTTCTGGCCGGACGCCACCGCGTCGTCGAGAACGAGCAGCATCCCCATCCGGGTCGCCCCCGTCGAGTCGAAAGCCCCTGCCCGGATAAGCGCCTCGACCGCTCCCTTGTTTACGAGACGTCCGTCGATCCGCTCGGTGAACTCCCAGATCGACCCCAAGGCGCCATTCTCCTGCCAGGCGGTGATGATCGCCTCGACGGCGGCCGATCCGACGCCCTTGATCGCCGCGAGCCCGAAGCGGATCGCGTCACCGTCAACTCCGAAGTCGTGGGTTGGGTTATTGACGTCGGGCGGCAACAGGCCGAGGCCGATCTCGTCGGCGTGCGTGAGGTAGAACGGAACTTTGTCCTTGGTCGAAGCAACCGACGTGGCGAGCGCAGCCATGTACTCGGCGGGGTGGTTGGCCTTCAGCCAAGCCGTCCGATAGGAAATCAGCGCGTAGCAGGCCGCATGGGACTTGTTGAACGAGTAGGCGGCTGAAGCCTCGTAAACCTGCCAGATCGCCTCCGCAACCGACTCGGCCGTGCCGTTCGCGACGCATCCATCGAAGAACGGGTCCTTCCGCGCGGCCATCGCCTCCTTGCTCTTCTTGCCGATCGCCTTGCGGAGGTCGTCGGCCTGAGATGCGGTGAATCCGCCGAGCTCCTTGGAGATCTGCATGGCCTGCTCCTGGTACAGGATCACACCCTTGGTCTCGGCGAGGATCGGCTCGAGCCGCTCGTCGGCGTACGTCACGCTGTCGGGGTCTGCCTTGCCCCTGGCGTAGGTGCCGATGTCATTCATCGCCCCGGGCCGGTAGAGCGAGACCAGGGCGATCAGGTCCCCAAACTCGGTTGGCCGGACCGCGCGCAGGGCCTTGCGCATTCCCTCGGACTCGAACTGGAAGACCCCAATCGAGTCGCCGCGGGCAAGCATCTCGTAGGTGGCTGAGTCGTCGAGGGGAATCGTGCCGATGTCGACGATCTTGCCGGTGGAACGCTCGATCAACGACACCGCGTCGTCGATGACATCGAGGTTGCGAAGCCCGAGGAAGTCCATCTTCAGCAGGCCGAGGTCTTCGATCGGCTTCTGCGAGAAGGCCGTCACCGTGCGGTAGATCGTGCTCCCGTTCTCGTCCTTGTCCCTCGTCGATGCCAGCTGCAGGGGCACGATCTCCATCAGCGGCCTGTCACCGATCACGACGCCGGCAGCGTGGACTGAGCTGTTGCGGACCCTGTTCTCGAGCCCGAGGGCGATGTCGACAACCTCCTTGGCTTGGGCATCGGAGTCGACGAGTCGCTTGAGGTCGGTTCCGTCCTTCAGGCACTCGGCGAAAGTCGGGAGGCGACCCTGGACCGGCTCGGGGACAGCCTGTGCGATCCGGTCGCCGACGGCCGGCGGCATCCCGAGCACCCGGGCGCCGTCCTTGATCGCAGCGCGAGGACCGCTCTTGCCGAAGGTGATGATCTGGGCGACGGCGTCGTCGCCGTACTTCTCGGTCACGTATCGGATCACGCGATCGCGCCCGCGCACCGAGAAGTCGATGTCGATGTCCGGCATCGACACCCGCTCGGGGTTCAGGAAGCGCTCGAACAGGAGGTCGTACGACAGGGGCTCGATGTCGGTGATCCCAAGGCAGTAGGAGATGATGGCCCCGGCTGCCGAGCCGCGACCCGGACCGACCGTGATCCCCTCCGATTTGGCGTAGTTGACGAAGTCCCAGACGATCAGGAAGTAGCCCTCGAAGCCCATCCGGGCGATCACTTCCAGCTCCATCTCCGCCCGCTCGCGGGCCGCCGCCGGAACGGGGTTGCCATACCGAGCCTCGAGCCCATCGTCGACGAGCCGGCGCAGGTACTCGCCTTCGGTCAGGCCATCCGGGGTTTCGTACTTCGGGATGATCCTGCCGCCAACCTCGAGCTCGATCTCGCATCGCTCAGCGATCTCCAGTGTCGCCGCCAGGGCTTCGGGGAGGTCGGCGAAGTCCGCCGCCATCTCCTCGTTGCTCTTGAGGTAATACTGATTGCCCTCCAGTTGGAACTTCGGGTCTGCGAGCGTGGATCCGGTCGAGACACAAAGCATCGCGGTCTGGTGACGGTGGTCGTCCTTCGTCAGGTAGTGGACGTCGCCCGTCGCAACAAGGGGCATCCCCATCTCGTTGGCGATCCGGACGATTCCCTCGTTTGCCTTCTCCTGATCGGTCAGCCCGTTGCGCTGGACCTCGAAGTAGAGGTTCTCGCGGCCGAAGATCGAGGTCAACAGATCGGCGTGAGCCCTCGCATCGTCAGGCCTGTCGGCGACCAGCATCTCGCAGAACCGCGACGAGAGGCAGCCGGACAGCGCGATGATGCCCTCGGAGTGCTGCGACATGAGGTCGGCGTCGACTCGCGGCTTACCGCTTCGAAAGCCCTCGATGTGGCCTCGCGAGGTCATCTTGACGAGGTTGCGATAGCCGACGTCGCTCGACGCCAGCAGGGTCAGGTGGTTGAGCTTCGTTCGGGGACCGTCCTGCTTGAGCCGGTCGTCCGCGTAGTAGATCTCGCAGCCGACGATCGGCTTCACCCCGGCCTTGCGGCAATTGACCCAGTGCTCCAGCGCACCGTTCATCACTCCGTGATCGGTCAGTCCGAGAGCGGGCTGGTCGAGTTCGGCAGCCCGCTTGGCCAGGTCGTCGATCCGGCAGTGCCCGTCAAGCGTGGAGTACTCGGAGTGGACGTGGAGGTGGACGCTCTGCTGGACGCGGCTCATCTGACGCCGACCAATCTAGGACCGCGACCGGATGTGCGAGCAGCCAAGTACAAAGAGCGCCCTCAGCCGCTCGGCTGCCTCGACATCACCGTCGATTGAGGCGGCCTCAGCCGTGCCTGAGAGCCACCTGAGAGCCGAACCGGGGTCGGTTCGGACCGTGGCGTCAGCCGAGCCACAGCTGCCCGCGACGACAGACAGCGGACGGCCAGCGGCGACCGTGACGGTCACGGCCTCCGAACCGTCCTGCGCATCGAGATGGACGACCGTGAAGCCCTGCCCGGCGGGAGCGGCGGCGATCGCAGCCGAGAGCAGGGACCACGTTGCCGCGGGCGGTAGCGCAGCCCCGTCCTCGAGCAGGTCGGTGATGGAATGCGGGGAGTCGATCAGGGCTCGCAGGACGGCGATGCCGTTCCTTCCGCGCGCTCCCCGGCTGCGGTGACCGAGCGCAGCCTTGGCGAGAGCCTCGGGGCGGCCCTTGACGACCAAGTCGCGATCACGGCGCCTGCGCTTGGCGCTGCGGGTCTCGATCACAGTGCGGCCGTCGTCGCTCGTGACCGCGATGACCCGGTCGCGCAGGTCGAGGTCGATCCTGAGCCGCGGTGCAACCCGGTGGAGCGACGGCAGCAATCCGATCAGGAGTTGGCCGGCAGCCGCGGGATCGACCTCGCCGAGGCTCCTGAGGGCCACAGCAGGGAGCATCGCTTCAGGGAGGCCATCCGTGGAACGCAAGCGAGCGAGCGCGTCGCCGATCCCGAGCGGGTCCGGATCGTTGACATCCAGCGAGTGCCCCGTAGCCAAGGCCTCGAACCGCCTGCCGATCTCCTGCGACTCAAGCACGGTTGACGGTGCGACAGCGGGCGCGCCAGCTTCTGAGGGGGCGATCGATGAGTCGAGGACGGACCGAGGCCGGCCGAGCGCGACGGATGAACCAACCGCAGGCTCCCACTCAACGCGAATTGCGGTCGGTGGTCCCGCCGAACGCCCCCGCACGGCAATCAGCAGATCAGCCTCCCTGCGAAGGACAGCGGCCATCGCGGCCTGATCCGGTGAGCCGAAGGCAGCAGCCATCGGATTCCCCGGAGCAGTCGGGGACCGCTCCGCCTCGACCTGCCGCGCCACGTCCGGGACGGCCCGCAGATGACGGATCGAGTGGTCGGCGGCTTCTCCGGTCATGGACGACCGAAGTTAACGGCGACGCCGGACCTCGAAGGCCCTTTCGCCCGCTCAGTCCGAAGGTTTATCGGCTTCACGCAGCCGCCACGCCATGCGCGACTGAAGCGAGAACAGCTCGATGAAACCGGGCGAGGCCGTCTGCCGGAACAGGCCACCCGATTCGGAGAAGGTCGCCAGCTGCGAGTCGTAGACGGCGTTTGCCGACGCCCGAGTGATGACCGTGGCCGAGCCCTTGAACAGCCGGACTCCGATTTCCCCTGTGACCCGCTCGTTGGACGCCTCCATGTAGGCGTCGATGTCGGTGCGGAGCGGCTCCCACCAGAGTCCCGCGTAGACGAGGTAGGCCCACTCCCGCTCGAGCCCTTCCTTGAATCGGTTCTGGTGGATCGTCCCGGTCAGGCGCTCGAGTTCGCGGTGGGCCTTGATCAGGATGTCCGCCGCCGGCACCTCGTAGATGTCGCGAACCTTCAGGCCGACGATCCGGTCCTCGAGGTGATCGACGATCCCGACACCGTGGGTGCAGCCGAGTTCCGCCACGCGGTCGATCAGCTCGACAAGCCCGAGGCGTTCGCCGTCGAGCGAGACCGGTACTCCGCGCTCGAAGCCGACCACGATGTCGAGCGGCTCATCCGGCGCCTTGGTCGGCGGCGTGACGAGCTGGAAGACGTCCTCGTTGGGTGCCTGGTCGAGATCCTCGATCCAGCGCCCCTCAGACGATCGACCCCACAGGTTGTCGTCGATCGAGTACGGAGCGACCTCGGTCCCGCCCTTGACCGGGATCCCATGCTCCCTTGCGTACTCGATCTCCTCCTCGCGGCCCATCGCCCAAGTTCGGACGGGGGCGATGACTTTCAGCTCGGGCGCGAGGGTCGCAACGGTCGCCTCGATCCGGACCTGATCGTTCCCCTTGCCGGTGCAGCCGTGAGCGATGGTGTCGCAGCCGGTTTCACGCGCCACATCGACTGCGATCTTCGCGATCAGAGGCCTGCCAAGCGCAGTGAACAATGGGTATCCACCGCCGTAAAGGGCATTCGAGCGGATCGCAGGAAGGACGTACTCGGAGGCAAACTCCTCTTGAGCGTCAACGACGCGACAGTCGACCGCGCCGAGGTCCCTTGCCTTGCCGGTCACGATGTCGTAATCCTCGTCGGGCTGCCCGAGGTTCACCGTGAGGGTCACTACTTCCGCCCCGTAGCGCTCTTGGATCCAATGCAGCATCACCGATGTGTCGAGGCCTCCGCTGTAGAGCAGCAGCACCCTGCCCACCTGGCCGGGTTCGGCCTGGTAGGACGCTGTGGTGGGTGGCTCTTCCTGATGGTTGCTCATCCGATCGGAAAGCCTACGCGCCGCGGCTCGACTTCGCCGTGCGGCCATGATCGGAGCGCTTCACCCGAGCAGCCTCTCGAGGCGCTCGAGGGCGTCGTCGACCTGCTCCGCGGAGATCACCAGCGGCGGGACGAAGCGCAGCGTCTTCGGTCCGGTCGCGATCGTCACAAGCCTCTCCTCGAACAGCGCCCGCTCGACAACAGCCGGAGCGTCGCCGTGGATGTCGCACCCGACCATCAGCCCGCGGCCTCTGACCGCCTCGACTTTGGGCATCTCGGAGAGGCCGGCCCGCAGCCGCTCGCCGTTGGCCCTGACCGACGCCAGCAGTTCCGGCTCCGACACGACCTCGAGCGAGGCCAGGGCTGCAGCGGCCGTTACCGGCCCGCCGGCAAAAGTCGAGCCGTGGTCGCCCGCCCTGAGCGTGTCGGGAAGCCCCGGCCGCGCGACGAGCGCACCGACAGGCATTCCCCCGCCGACTCCCTTGGCAACCGTTATCGCATCGGGGACTACCGGAGTCTGCTCGTACGCCCAAAGGCTGCCGGTCCGCCCGGCACCGGTCTGGACTTCGTCGAGGATCATCAACGCACCGTGCCGGTCGCAGGCCTCGCGGGCGGCGATCAGCACCTCATCGGGAATCGGATGAACGCCGCCCTCTCCCTGGATCGGCTCGATCAGCACGGCGGCAGTCTCCGCTCCGATCGCGTCCGCGAGGGCCCCGGGGTCGGCGCAGACCGAGGTGAAGCCAGGCACGAGAGGAGCGAAGGGCTCCTGCTTCTCCTTCTGCGGTGTGGCCGAAAGGGCCCCGAAGGTCCGGCCGTGGAACCCTCCCTCCAGCACGACGAAGCCACCCCCCGGCTTGATCCTCCGAGCAAGCTTCAGGGCGGCCTCGTTGGCTTCAGCACCGCTGTTGCAGAGAAAGACCGGACCGCCCAGGGAACTGGTGGAGAGCACCTCGGCAAGCCTGATCCCCGGCTCGGTGTAGAAGAGGTTGGAGACGTGAATCAGCTTGCCGGCCTGCTCGCGGATCGCCTCGACCACCTTCGGATGGCAGTGACCGCAGTTGTCGACCGCGATCCCCGCAAGCAGGTCCAGGTAGGCATTGCCTTCGGAGTCGAACAGCTCGGCGCCCGACCCGGTGGTGAACTCCACCGGGAAGCGCCGGTAGTTGGGCATCAGGTGTGCGCCCTCCAGCGAGCGCAGCCGGTCGAGCCGGTCCGGTGTCATGGGTTCGGGACGATCTTTGTTCCGCAGCCGTCAACCGTGAGGATCTCGAGCAGAAGCGAGTGGTCAACCCGCCCATCGACGATGTGGGCCGAGCGAACTCCGCCCATCACTGCGTCGGAACACGCCTTCAGCTTCGGTGCCATCCCACCACTTATCGCCGGGATCGCCGCCTCGACCTCACCCACCGTGGCCTGGGAGACCAACGAGCCCTCGTCGGTCGGGTCGGCGAGCCAGCCGGCCACGTCGGTAAGGAAGACGATCTTTTCGGCCCCGAGCGCCCTTGCGATCGCCGATGCGGCCTCGTCTGCGTTGACGTTCATCGAGACCCCGTCCTTGTCGGCTGCGACCGAAGCCACGACCGGGATGTAGTCCTCGGCAACGTGGGTCAGGACACCGGTGTCGACGGAGACGATCCGGCCGACGTCACCAAGGTCCTCCCCTTCGGGCCCCGTCATCCGCTCGGCCCTGAGCATCATCCCGTCGTCGCCGCAAAGGCCGACCCCGGGCTGACCGTGGCGACCGAGCCTGAGGACGATGTCCTTGTTGACCTTCCCGATCAGGACCATCTTCGCCACCTCGACCGTCTCGGGGTCGCTGCGACGCAGGCCACCGATGAATTCGACCGGCAGCCCCAGCCGCTCCATCCACGACGTGATCTCCGGCCCCCCGCCGTGCACCACGATCGGGTTGAGCCCGACGTACTTGAGTAGCACGACGTCACGGGCGAATTCCTCTCGCAGGGTCGGGTCCTCCATCGCCGCTCCGCCGTACTTGATCACGATCGTGTGGCCCTGGAACTCCCTGATGTACGGGAGAGCTTCGAGCAGTGTGCCTACGTCGCGCATCGGTGTTCCGCCGTTCAAGTCGTGTATTCGCTGTTGATCGTCACGTACTCGTGCGAAAGGTCGGAGAAGAAGACCTCGCACGCCGCCCCACTCCCGGGAATCCTTACGAGGTACTCCACCTCGGGCCGGATCACTGCTGCTGCAAGAGCCCTCTCGTCATGGGGAACCCCGGATCCGGCCACGCAAACCGGTACACCCTCGATCTCGATGTCGATCGGCAGCCGCGGGTTGTCAGGCAGGGCCATCCCGACTGCGCCGAGGATCCGGCCCCAATTCGGGTCTCCCCCGTTCAGGGCGGCCTTGACCAACGGCGAGCCCGCAACCGTGCGGGCGACGTGTTCGACCAGTTCGTCGTCCCCGCCCTCGACCACGAGCCTCGCCACCCTCGCAGCCCCCTCGCCATCGGCGACGATCTGCAGCGCAAGCGAGCGAAGCAGCGAGTCGAGCGCCTCACCGAGCCTGAGCTCGTCGGGACTCTCCGGCTCGACAGCAATCCCGGAAGCGCCGGAGGCCATCAGCAGAACTGCATCGTTGGTCGAGAGCTGCCCGTCGACGCTGATCCGCTCGAACGAGCGACGGACAGTCGCTCCCAGCAGCAGCGACGCAGTGTCGGCACTCAGCTTCGCGTCGGTCTGGATGAAACAGAGCATCGTCGCGAACGAGGGCTGGATCATCCCCGCACCCTTGGCCTGGGCGCAGAGCCTGACCGTGCCCCCGGAGAGTTCGACCTCGAGGCTGGCGCTCTTCGGCCCACGGTCGGTGGTGAGGATCGCCTCGGCCAGCTCGCCGGCCCCGTTCGGACCCAGCCGCTCGGCGATCCCGGGCAGGGCAGCAGCCACGGCCTGCGCATCGAGCCGGCGGCCGATGATCCCGGTCGAGAACACTGCGACAAGGTCTTCTTCGACCCCGAGGGCAGAGGCTGCCGCCGAGCGGATCGCGAGTGCGTCGCCGTAGCCGTCCTCCCCGGTTCCTGCATTTGCGTTCCCGGAATTGACGACTGCCACCCGCACCGACTCGGACCTCAGTCGCTCCCTGTTGACGAGCACCGGGGCCGCTGCAGCTGACGAACGGGTCTGCCTGAGCGAACTGACCGACTCCGGGGCATCGCAGCGGATCAGAGCGAGGTCCGGCTTACCCGACGGCTTGATCGAAGCCGAGCCTGCCGCCGCCTCGAAGCCGGCTGGCAACGAATCCGCGATCGGCGTTACGTGGGCCGGCTTCGGCACCCAGCGCGACTCGAACGGGTCGCTCACTTCAGGCCGGCCGTCTCGGGAAGATCGAACATCAGGTTGAGGCACTGCACGGCCTGCGATGCGGCACCCTTCCAGAGGTTGTCGATCGTGGCGATCGTCACGGCTTTTCCGCTGGAGTGGGTGCGGACCGTGATCCGGCAGATGTTGGTCTCCCTGACCTCCCTCACCCCGGGCGAGTCGGTCGTGACCTCGACGAACGGCTCGTCGGCGTAGGCCTCTGCGTACATCGCGAACAGGTGATCCCCGTCGACGGGGTCCGAGAGATCGGAGTAGCAGGTGACCAGCTCTCCCTGATCGAGCGGAACGAGGTGCGGGACGAAAACGAGCGGGACATGAGCACCGAGGAAGCCGAGCTGCTCACCGATCTCAGGCTCGTGGCGGTGCCCGTCGAGGCCGTAGGCGGACATGTTCTCGGCAACCGAGACGAAGTGCGTGCGGCGATTCGTCGCCCTGCCGGCACCGGAAACTCCGCTCTTGGCATCGACCACCACGGAGGTGACGCAGCCGGCCCGCGCCAGCGGGGCCAGGCCAAGCAGCGTCGCCGTCGGGTAGCAACCTGGACAGGCGACGAGGTCCGCGCCGGCGATCCGCTCACGGTTCAGTTCGGGCAGCCCGTAGACCGCTGTCCCGAAGAGCTCCGGCGCACCGTGGGCCCCGTACCAGGACTCGTAGAGCGCTGGGTCCGAGAGGCGGAAGTCGGCCGACAGGTCGATGACCCTGATCCCGTGGGCGCGCAGCTTTGCCACGACCGACGCAGCCGCACCGTGAGGAAGGGCAACCACAGCGGCGTCGAGGCCCTTGAGGGCGTCGGGGTCGATCGGGTCGAGCCGGCGCTCCACTCGATGCTGGGGATAGAGGGCATCGAGCCTCTCGCCAACGTCCGATCGGGCCTGGACCGGGCCGAGCTCAAGGCCCGGGTGCCTGTCGATGATCCGCGCGGCAACCGCACCGGCGAAGCCGGCCGCTCCGATCACGGCGACGCGCGGCTCAGCCACGGACCTCACCTCCGAACCGCTCTGTCAGCGCAGCTGTGATCGTTTCGCGGGCGGCACTCGCCTCTTCCTCGGTGAGCGTGCGGTCGGCCGCCCTGAAGCTCAGCCTCAACCCGATCGATACCCGCCCCTCTCCAACCTGCTCGCCGGAGTAGACGTCGAATACCTCGACGGATTCAAGTTCGGGACCGCCGACCTCGAAGGCGGCCGCCTTGAGCTCCGCGGCGCTCTGTGCCACCCCCACCGTCACGGCGAGGTCCTGACGGACGGCGGGATGCGCGGAGAGTGGCCGATAGGCGATCACTGCGGGCATCGCAGCGAGAACCGGCGCAACGTCGATCTCGAAGACGACCGCTCCGGGAAGGGCCCAGTGATCTGCCACGAGTGGATGCAGCTCTCCCACCCAGCCGACGGCGGCGCCCTCGATCGAGACTTCAGCGCTGCGGCCCGGATGCAGGAACGGTCGAGCCGACTCGGGCCTCGACAGCGCGGCCTCGACCTTGAGGCCCGACAACACAGAGCGGACGACCGCGCTCCCGGCAAATACGTCCGCCCGCGGCGGCGACGGCTCGCGCCAGCTCGCTGGTCGCGACGTCCCGTGGATCACGCCGCCCAGGCGAATCCGCTGATCGGCGGGATCGTCGCCTGCAGGCAGGTAGACATGACCGAGCTCGAACAGCCTGATCGATTCGGCGCCCCTGACCGCGTTGCGGGCGGCCGAGTCGAGCAGCGACCCGAGCAGGGTCGTGCGCAACCGCGACTCCTCCTCGCTCATCGGGTTCTCGATCGCCACGGCGTTGCGGGCCGGATCATCGGCGCTGAGCCTCAGGGCGTCCGGAAGGCCGGGCGAGGCAAAGCTCCAACCTGCGATCTCGAAGAATCCCTCAGCGACCATCGAATCGGCGAGCCTGCGCCGCGCGCTCTGACCGGCGGTGAGGCCACCAGCCGACGCAATCGCCGGGAGAGTGGAGGGAATCCGGTCGAGCCCGTCGATCCGCGCGACCTCCTCGACAACGTCCACTGCCCGCTGAACGTCAAGACGGTCGGGCGGCGGGACGACTTCGATCGCGTCGGCGCCCGCCTCCACGTCGAAACCGAGGCGTTCGAGGATCCCGATCAGGCGCTCAGGGGGAATCTCATGGCCGAGCAGTCCGGTGACGAAGCCGTCCCCGACCGTGATCTTCGGGCTGCTCGCGGCAGCGCTCGAAATGTCGATCGTCCCGGGCTGCGGCCTGATCCCGAGGACCTCCTCGAACAGGACCGAGGCGTACGCCTGAGCCCGCTCTGTGACGACCGGGGCCAAACCCTTCTCGAAGCGCCCCGAGGCCTCGCTGCGCAGCGCCAGTCGCAATGAGGTGTCGTGGATCGTCGGTCCGTCCCAGACGGCGGCTTCGAGCAACACCCTGCTGGTCGACTCGGAAACCTCTGAACGAGCGCCGCCCATCACCCCAGCGATCGACGTCGGTCCCTCTGCGTCGGAGATCAGGACCTCGCCCGCCAGCATGGTGCGCGACTGGCCATCGAGGGTCGTGACAATCTCATCGGCTCCGGCTTCCCTGATCGTCAGGGCGCCGCCCTCGACAAGGTCGAGGTCGAAGGCGTGCATCGGCTCGCCGACGACAAGCATCACGTAATTGGTGATGTCGACGATCGGCGAGATCGACCTCATGCCAGCTGCATGAAGGTGCGAGCGGATCTCGATCGGCGTCTCCGCCGGACCGACTCCTTCGTAGACACGAGCCGTGAACCTCGGGCAGAGCTCAGGCAGTTCGACCTCGACCGCCGCTCCCTCGACAGGCCCGCCGGCTCCGAGATCCACCGCCCACGGCGGATCGGCCAGAGGCGCACCCGTTGCAGCATGCAGCTCCCGGGCGACTCCGTAGACGCCAAGGCAGTCAGGCCGGTTGGGAGTGATCTCGAGGTCGAGCACCACCTCGCCGAGCGGCACCGCCTCCGCCAGTGGCGTTCCCGGCTCAGCGATCGAGTCGGGAAGGACGAGGATGCCATCGCTGCCCGTACCCAGGTCGAGTTCGGCCTCGCTGCAGATCATCCCGGCCGATTCGACTCCCCGCAGCTTGGCCTTCTTGATCTTCGTCCCGCCGGGCATCACCGCTCCCGGGAGGGCCACGGCGACAAGTTGACCGGCGGCGACGTTCGGCGCCCCGCAAACGATCCCGGCCGGCTCACGCTCACCGACGTCGACGCGGCAAACCCTCAGCCTGTCGGCGTCGGGATGCTGGGTTGCCTCGATCACCCGGCCGACCACGAATCCCTCGCCGCTCTCAGGGCCAAGACGCCTGACCCGCTCGACCTCAGTCCCGGTCAGGGCGAGGACCGAAGCGATCGCTTCGGGATCAAGGCCCGGATCACACCAGCGAAGCAGCAACGAGAGCGGGACGCGCATCAGCCGAACTGCCCCAGGAACCGGATGTCGTTGTCGTAGAGGAGCCGCAAGTCGGGGACGGAGTGTTTGAGCATCGCGATCCGCTCGATCCCTAGCCCGAAGGCGAATCCTTGGACCTTCGCCGGGTCGTATCCCGGCTGGGCGTCGGCAACGGCAGCGAAGACGTTCGGATCGACCATGCCTGCTCCGAGGATCTCGATCCATGCCGTGCCCTTGCAGAGGCTGCAGCGGCTCCCGTCGGCCCTCTTTCCCCCATGGCAGGCGAAGCAGGAGACATCGACCTCGACGCTCGGTTCCGTGAACGGGAAGAAGTGCGGCCTCATCCGAATCTCGCGTTCGTCACCGAATATCGCCTTGGCGAAGGTGAGCAGCGTTCCCTTGAGGTCCGCGAGGGTGATCTCCTCACCCACGGCGAGCCCCTCGATCTGATGGAACTGGGGCGTGTGTGTCGCGTCGTCGTCGCGGCGGTAGACCCGACCGGGTGCGATCACCTTCAGCGGTGGCGGGCAGTCGAGCATCGTGCGCACCTGCACCGGCGAGGTGTGGGTGCGCAGAACGACCGAATCGGCGACGTAGAAAGTGTCGGTCCTCGACCTCGCAGGATGATGCGGATCGTGGTTGAGCGCGTCGAAGTTGTTGAACACCGTCTCCACCTCCGGACCCTCGACGATCGAGTAGCCAAGACCGACGAAGACGTCCTCGATCTCGCGCATCGTGCTGGTCAGCAGGTGCAGTCCCCCGGGGAAGCTGGCCGGATCGCCAGGCAGAGTTACATCCACTGAGTCACCACCGAGGTTGCGCTCCAGCTCTTC
>JBAXRO010000019.1:0-32464 GCA_037131165.1 Actinomycetes bacterium
CGCTCTCGGCCTCCGCGAGCTGCTTCTCGAGGTCGGGAATCAACCCGTAGCGCAGTTCGGCCGCTCGGCCGAGGTCGGAATCGCGCTCGGCGCGGTCGGCCTCGCCGCGCGCCTCCTCGAGCTCGCGTTGGATGTCGGCGACGGCGTTCAGGGCGTCCTTCTCCGACTGCCACTGCGCTGTCATCGCGTCGGCCACCTCGCGCCTGTCGGCGAGGTCGCGCTCGAGCGCCTCGCGGCGGGCGACGGCAGCCTCGTCGGTCTCCTTCTCCATCGCCTGCAGCTCGATCTCGATCTGCATGATCCGGCGGTCGACCTCGTCGATCTCGGTCGGCTTGGAATCGATCTCGATCCGCAGCCGACTGGCGGCCTCGTCGATCAGGTCGATTGCCTTGTCGGGAAGGAAGCGGTCTGCGATGTAGCGGTGCGAGAGGGTCGCGGCTGCGATCAGAGCGTCGTCTTGGATCCGGACGTCGTGGTGGACCTGATAGCGCTCCTTGAGGCCGCGCAGGATCGCGATCGTCGACTCGACCGACGGCTCGCCGACGAAGACCGGCTGGAAGCGCCGCTCCAGCGCCGGGTCCTTCTCGATGTGCTTGCGGTACTCGTCGAGGGTCGTTGCCCCGACTGCGCGAAGCTCGCCACGGGCGAGCATCGGCTTGAGGAGGTTCGCTGCATCGACGGCTCCCTCGGCGCCGCCGGCGCCGACGATCGTGTGGAGCTCGTCAATGAAGAGGACGACCTTGCCGGCCGCCTCGCTGATCTCGGCGAGGACAGCCTTGAGCCTGTCCTCGAACTCGCCCCTGTACTTGGCGCCGGCGATCAGCGACCCGATGTCGAGCGAGATCACCTTGCGCCCGCGCAGTCCCTCGGGGACGTCGTCGCTGACGATCCGCGAGGCGAGGCCCTCGGCGATCGCGGTCTTGCCGACTCCCGGCTCGCCGATCAGCACCGGGTTGTTCTTCGTGCGGCGGGAGAGCACCTGGATCACGCGGCGGATCTCGTCGTCGCGGCCGATCACCGGGTCGAGCTTGCCCTCGCGGGCAGCCTCGGTCAGGTCGCGGCCGTACTGCTCGAGTGCCTGGAACTTCTCCTCGGGGTTCTGGTCGGTGACGCGGTGGGGGCCGCGCACCTCGGCGATCGCAGCCTTGAGGGTCGCCTCGTCGGCGCCGGCCATGTTGAGCGCGTCGGCCGCCCGACTGCCTGCGGCTGCGAGCCCGACGAGCAACTGCTCGGAGGAGATGAAGGAGTCGCCGAGGGCAGTGGCGCTCTCCTCGGCCTTGCGCAGCGCCTCGAGCAGGGAGGCCGAAGGGGTCGGCTCCTGGTGGTCGCCGCTCAACTTGGGGGCGTCGTCCACTGCCTTGAGCGCAGCGCTGCGAATCGCGGCCGGGTCGGCCCCGACCTTCCTCAGCACCGGCTCGACCAAGCTGGCTTCCTGCTCGAGCAGCACTGCGAGCAGGTGCTCGCCGGAGAACTCCGGAGAGTGGCGCTGAACGGCCAGCCGCTGGGCTGCCTCGAGCGCTTCCTGGGACTTGATCGTGAACCGGTCGATTCGCATATTCGTGGTCGTACTCCCTCTCTTTGCTGCCCTTACGGGTCAGATCTAAGTGCTGGTGACTTAGATCCTACCCGACTCGGGCAGGGCGATCAAGGGCTTTGCGAAGCCTTGTCGTTGGAGCCCCCGCCGGGTGAATCAGGACCGGGCGCCTCCCCCGGTCGCTCGACCGGGATCCGCTTCGGCGGCGAGACGTCCTCGCGCCGGGCGAGAGTGCCGCCCGCTTGGTAAGGAACGATCTCCGCCCTCAGCTCCCGACGCAGGCGCTCGAGTCGCGCCACCTCGGCCTCGAGCGCTCTGGCCCGCTGCTCGAGGGCCTTCGTGCGAGCCGCTGTGCGCTCCAACTTGGCCTCGAGCTCGAAGACCCGCTCGACCCCGGCGAGGTTCAGCCCGAACTCGGCAGTCAACTCCTGGATCCGCTTGAGCCGATCGACGTCGGCCTGGCTGTAGAGACGGGTGCCCCTGGCCGAGCGGCGCGGGGTGATCAGGCCCTTGCTCTCATACATCCGCAAGGTCTGGGGGTGCATCTCGGCCAGGTCTGCGGCAACCGAGATCATGAAGACGCCACGGTCCTGCGAGACCGTGATTCGCGTTGTCCTGCGGCGCTCGCTCATGACTCCTCCTTGGCCTTGCCGTTCCCGGCCTGCTTGAGCAACTCGGCCCGGGGATCGGAGTCGAGCACTGCGGCCAAAGCCTCGGCGGCGGCCTTCTGCTCACCCTTGAGCTTCTTCGGAATGTCGATGGTGAAGCGGTAGTGCAGGTCTCCCCGCCCCTTGCCCTTCAGCCTCGGAGGACCGGCGTCACGCAGCCTTTGGACGGTGCCGTGGGCCGTGCCCGCCGGGACCTTGAGCTTGGTCGTCCCGTCGAGGGTCGGCACGACGACCTTGGCGCCGAGCAGCGCCTCTGTGACCGTCAGCGGCACCTCGACCTCGATGTTGTCGCCCTTGCGCTCGAACACCGGCGAGGGTGCGACCCGGGTCACGACATAGAGGTCGCCGGCCGGACCGCCGCGCGCACCTGCCCCGCCCTTGCCGGCAAGGCGGATCCTGCTGCCATCGCGAACGCCGGCCGGGATCTTCACCCTCAGGTTGCGGGTCCTGCTGACTGCGCCGCTGCCCGAACAGGTCGGGCACGGATCTGCGATCACCGAGCCGGTACCACCGCAGCGACCGCACGGCTGGGCGATCGAGAAGAGCCCCTGGCCCTGGGTCTGCGTTCCGGCACCGTCACAGGCGGGGCATCGCTCCGGCTGGGTACCGGCCCTCGCGCCTGAGCCCGAACAGGAGCCGCAAGCCTCGCTGCCCCTGACCGTGATCCGCACCTCGCCACCCCTCACTGCCGTGTCGAACGGAATCAGCGTCTCCGTCTCGAGGTCCTGACCCCGACGCGGCCCGGCAGCCTTGCCGCGACGCCCACCCTGAGGTCCTGCTCCGCCGAAGATGCTCGAGAACACATCGCCGAACCCACCGAACTGGGACGGGTCGAAGTTGCCGCTGGCGAACGGCCTTCCCCCACGGTCGTACTCCTTGCGCTTCTCCGGGTCGGAGAGGGCGTCGTAAGCCTGCGAGATCGCCTTGAAGCGCTCCTCGGCCTTGGGATTGTCCGGGTTCTGATCCGGGTGGTACTGGCGAGCGAGGCGGCGGTAGGCCTTCTTGATCTCTTCCGCCGAGGCGGACTTGTCCACCCCGAGAGTCTCGTAGTGGTCAGCCATCGACGGCCCTATCCCCCGGCTACCGAGACCCTCGCGGCCCTGATCACCATGTCACCGAGCCGGTATCCCGGCTGGTGGACGGCGAGGATCGCTCCCGCCTCCAGCTCCTCGGAGGGGACGTGAGCGATCGCCTCGTGGAACTGCGGGTCGAAGCGGTCCCCCTCGGCGGGCCGATCGACCTCGACGCCGCAGCGGGCGAGCCCTGCGACGAGCTCGTCGCGGATCAGGCCGAAGCCGCGGGCAACCTCGTGGACCGGGTCGCCCTCGGGCCGCTCTGCGAGAGCGGCGAGCGCGTGGTCGAAGTTGTCGAGCGCGCCGATCAGCTCGCGGGCGAGCTTGGCTACTCCACGATCCCCGGCGAGCTGCTCGTTCTGGCGGGCGCGCTTGCGGAAGTTCTCGAAGTCGGCCTGGGTGCGCTGCGCCAGCTCGCGCATCTGCGCTGCCTCGACCGCTGGATCCTGGAGTTCCTCGAGGTCCTGCTCGACTTCCTCGGCCGCCTGCTCCTCGGCCTGCTCCTCACCATCGGCCGGCACCGCGGGCTCCGACCCCTCCGTGGCAGCGGGCTCGGGGGCCGACGCGTCGCCGGCCGCAGCGGCCTCGTTGGCGTCCTGCTCTTCGGCGGTCATCGCCGGCTACCTCAGCCCTCGTCGACGACTTCGGCGTCGACGATCTCATCGTCTGCCGCCTTGGCCGAACCCTCAGGGCCTGCTCCGTCGTCTGACGCCGCCTGCTCGGCCTGGGCCTGCTGGTAGATCTTCTCGCTGACCCGGTGGAAGGCCTGCTGGAGCGCCTCCGTCCGCGAGTTGATCGCCTCGACGTCATCACCCTCGAGTGCCTCGCGGACCGCCTTGATGGCGTCCTCGATCTCAGCCTTCGAGGAGTCGTCGACCTTGTCGCCAAGGTCGGCGAGCTGGCGCTCGGCCTGGTAAGCGGCGTTCTCACCTGCGTTGCGCGCCTCGGCGAGCTCGCGTGCCTTGCGGTCGTCCTCGGCGTGGGACTCTGCGTCCTTGACCATCTGGCTGATCTCGTCGTCGGAGAGGCCGCTGCCGGACTTGATCTCGATCTTCTGCTCGACACCGGTGCCGAGGTCCTTGGCCGAGACACTGAGGATGCCGTTGGCGTCGATGTCGAACGCGACCTCGATCTGAGGGATGCCGCGCGGCGCCGGCGGGATGCCGGTCAGCTGGAACTTGCCGAGCGACTTGTTGCCCGCGGCCATCTCACGCTCGCCCTGGAGGACGTGGACCTCGACCGAGGGCTGGTTGTCCTCGGCCGTCGAGAAGACCTCCGACTTGCGGGTCGGGATCGTCGTGTTGCGCTCGATCAGGCGGGTCATCACGCCACCCTTTGTCTCGATGCCGAGGGTCAGCGGCGTGACGTCGAGAAGCAGGATGTCCTTGACGTCACCGGCGAGGACGCCGGCCTGGATTGCGGCTCCGACTGCCACGACCTCGTCAGGGTTGACCCCGCGGTGGGGCTCCTTGCCGGTCAGCTCCTTGACCCTGTCCTGGACTGCGGGCATGCGGGTCATGCCGCCGACGAGGACGACGTGGTCGACGTCGTCGACGCCCTTGGCCTTCGCGTCCTCGAGCGACTGGCGGACCGGGCCGTCCAAGCGGTTGAGCAGGTCGGTGGCGAGCTCGGTCATCTTCGCCCTCGTCAGGCGGGTGTCGAGGTGCTTCGGCCCGGCCTGATCGGCGGTGATGAACGGCAGGTTGATCTGTGCCTCCTGGGTCGTCGAGAGCTCGATCTTTGCCTTCTCGGCAGCCTCGTAAAGACGCTGCAGTGCCATCGGGTCGGTCGAGAGGTCGATGCCCTGGTCCTTCTTGAAGTCGGCCACGAGCCAGTCGACGATGGTCTTGTCGAAGTTGTCGCCGCCAAGGTGGTTGTCACCTGCGGTGGCCTTCACCTCGAAGACGCCGTCGCCGATCTCGAGCACCGACACGTCGAAGGTGCCGCCACCGAGGTCGAAGACGAGGATCGTCTGGTCGGTCCCCTTGTCGAGGCCGTAGGCGAGGGCGGCGGCGGTCGGCTCGTTGATGATCC
The DNA here is from genome assembly GCA_037131165.1 of Actinomycetes bacterium. Lineage (GTDB taxonomy): Bacteria > Actinomycetota > Thermoleophilia > Solirubrobacterales > Solirubrobacteraceae > WLNJ01. The sequence goes on from JBAXRO010000019.1 coordinate 5,310, forward strand.
GCTTGACCTCGAGGCCGGCGATCTTGCCGGCGTCCTTGGTCGCTTGGCGCTGGTCGTCGTTGAAGTAGGCGGGCACGGTGATGACCGCGCCGTCGACCTCTTGACCGAGGTACGCCTCAGCGTCGGCCTTGAGCTTCTGGAGGATCATCGCGCTGATCTCCGGCGGCGAGTAGTCGCTGCCCGCGGCCTCGACCCGAGCATCCCCGCCGGACCCGGCGACGACCTTGTAGGGGACGATCGCCTCCTCGGTCTTGACTTCGGCCTCCTTGCGGCCCATGAAGCGCTTGATCGAGAAGATCGTGTTGGTCGGGTTGGTGACCGCTTGGCGCTTGGCGACCGTGCCGACGAGTCGCTCGTCGCCGTCCGTGAATGCCACGACGGAGGGAGTGGTGCGCCCGCCCTCCGAGTTCTCAATAACCGTCGGCTCGCCGCCTTCGAGCACCGCCATGCAGGAGTTCGTCGTTCCGAGGTCGATTCCGATTGTCTTGCCCATGTTCTGTTCCGTATTCTCCGTCGTTGTTGGTTGTGAGCCGCTATCTCCATTGATGCGGCTGATGAAATCTGAGTCTCAGCGTAGCAGATCGTGACCGAATCGGTTCATCCCTCGGGGAGTGGCCGGGGCGGCCTCAAACGCGGCACCAAGTCGACCGCGATGATCGCCCCGAGAATCAGCAGCGCTCCGAACCACCCGGCGAGGCTCAGCCGGTCACCGGCCAGCAGCCAGCCGAAGAAGCCAGCGAAGGCCGGCTCGGCAGCGAGGATCAGGGCCGTGCGCGCCGGGGCGGCGTGCTTCTGCGCCCAGCTCTGCACCATGAAGGCCAGCGCCGTCGCGACCACCGCGGTCAGGACGAGCGTGCCCCAGACGGTCGCGCCGCGGGGCATCACCACCTCACCGGCGGCAACCGCGATCGCGAGGCAAACGACGCCGACCACCGCCAGCTGGACGACGACGAGACCGGCCACGTCGTGGCCCTCGCGGACGCTGTGGGAGGTGACGATGATGTGGGCCGAGAAGGCGACTGCGCAGAGCAGCTCGAGCCCGTCGCCGCGCATCGTGAACGAGCCGCCCGCCCCCGAGAGGAGGAACAGTCCGATCGCCGACGCGGCCGCTGCGCCCCAGGCGACCGGGCCGATCGGAGTCCGGTCGGTGATCCTCGCGATCAGCGGAGTGATCACGACGAACAGCCCGGTTATGAACCCGGCTTTGGAGGCGGTCGTCGCCTCGAGGCCGTAGGTCTGAAGCAGGTAGCCGGCGGCGAGGAACGCCCCCATCTGGATGCCTCGCAGGTTCGCCCTGCGGGTCAGCGACCGGAGTTTCGAGCGGAAGACGAAGGCGAGCAGCAGGGCCGCTGCGATGAAGCGGTAGGCGAGGAACGTCGGGACGGGGATCTCGGCGATCGCGTCCTGGACCGTCACGAAGGTCAGGCCCCAGGCGACAGTGACCGCCAGCAGGGCGGCCTCCGAGCGGCGTGCGGGACTCACGCGAGCTCGCTGCGGGTCGGGCACGACCGGGCGAGCACGCACTCGCCGCACTGCGGCCTCTGCGAATGGCAGATCCGCCTTCCGTGGCGCAGCAGGTTCACATGAAACTCGAGCGCGCCGTCAGGCTCCGACAGGCGACACATCTCGTCGTGCTGTTCCTCGGCCGGAGCACCGGGCCTCAGCAGCCCGAGCCTGGTCCCGACCCTGCCGACGTGGGTGTCGACCGGGACGTCCTCGATCCCGTAGGAGAACAGCAGAACGCAGGCCGTGGTCTTGCGGGCGACTCCCGGAAGCGCGCAGAGCGCGGCCCTCGACTGCTCGAGCGGGACGTCACGCATCCAGGAGAGATCGAGCGGATCGCCCCCCGTCGGGTTGCCGGTCTCGGTCAGCTGCCGCAGGATCGCCTGGATCCGCTCCGACTTGACCTTCGAGATCCCGCCTGGGCGGATCGCCTCCTCGACCTCTTCGAGTGGGGCGTCGCGGACCTGCTCCCATGTCGGCAGGGCCTCGCGCAGTCGCAGGTAGGCGATGTCGCGGTTGCGGTCATTGGTGCTCTGCGAGAGGACGGTGAGGATCAGCTCGTCGAGCGGACGGAGGTGCGGCTCGAGCAGCGGCATGCCGTAGGCGTCGCGCAGCTTCGAGCGGATCCGCTCGACCCGGGCCTTCGACGGCGGCCGCCAAGCGTCCTTTGCGGCGCGGGAGCCGCCTGCCTTCTTCGCCTTGGACCGGCTGCCCCCGGCTGCGGTTGCCTTCCTTGCCATCGGCGCTGGACGCTACCGGCGGCCGGGAGCGCTCGGCGGCGACGCGCCCGCCTCAGCCGGAGGGCAGGCGCCCGCGGGTATCCTGCGGGCGCGGTGGCGGAACCAGTCGATCACGCGGGAACCCTCAACGGAGAGCCGGCCTTCTGGCGGCGAGGCGAAGACTCGCGCCCTGACCTCCCCCCGATCCTCTGGGTCCATGGCGTCCCGACCTCGTCCGACGACTGGCTCCCGTTCCTCGAGGTGGCGGGCGGGATCGCCCCCGACCTGCCCGGCTTCGGGCGGACGACCAAACGGGGCGACCACCCCTACGACATCGCGTGGTACTGCGACTGGCTCGACTCGTTCCTCGACCACCTCGAGGTCGAACGGGTCAGGCTCTGCGTCCACGACTGGGGTGGGCTCGCTCTCGCATGGGCGCAGCGCAACCCCGAGCGGGTCGACAGGCTCGCAGTGATCGACTCCGTCCCGCTGCTGCCCGGCTACAGGTGGCACCGCCTCGCGCGGGCATGGCGGACCCCGATGCTCGGCGAGATGGCGATGGGCCTGACGATCAAGCCTGTCCTGCGGCTGATCTCACGCGAATCGAACGCGACCCCCGGCCCGCTGCCCAAGGACCTGATCGACCAAACGATGGAGCACTTCGATCAGGGCACCCAGCGGGCGATCCTCAGGCTCTACCGCTCGTCCCCGCCGGAGAGGCTGGCAGCCGCCGGCCTCGACCTCGGCCTGCTCTCCGGGCCGAGCCTCGTCCTCTGGGGCAAGCAGGACCCGTACATCCCGTCGGAGTTCGCCGAGCGCTACGCGGAGGCGCTCGGCAACGCGAAGGCCGAAGTGATCGACGGGGCCGGTCACTGGCCCTGGCTCGACAAGCCTGAGCTTGTCGGACGCATCTGCTCGTTTCTCGACGGCAGCGACTGACACTCTTGTCGCCAATGGCGAGCGGGTCCAGCCCAGGCACGAGTCCGTCCGCGGCCGCAACGGCCATGAGCGGCATTGCGGAACGCTCGATTACATCGCGGGCGGAGAAGATCGGATCGATCGCCGACCGGATCGCAGGCCGCTTCGGCCTGAAGGGATCGTCGGCTGCCGGAGCGCTGGCGGTAGCAGTGCCGCTCGGCCTGATCTGGCTGATCGCCGAGCCGACTGTGAGCGACATGGCCGCTCAGGCCTCTCGTGTCGGGATCTTCGAGCGCCAGGGCTGGGGGATCTGGAGCGGGCAGTGGTACGCGGGCCACCACCTGCCTGGCTACAGCCTGCTGATGCCTCCCTTGGGCGCGCTGGTCGGCATCTGGTGGGCCGGCTTCCTGGCCGTCTGCGCAGCCTCGGTCACGACCGCCCTCGTAGGCTCGCGCGCCGCGGGGACACCGCGGCAGGCCGCCTTGATCGGCTCGATGCTGGGTCTCGGCTGCGTCGCGTCACTCGTCAGTGGCCGCACGACCTGGCTGCTCGGGCTGGCGATCGCCGGCCTCGCCGTCGACCTGCTGATCGACCGCCGGCGGATCGCCGTGCTGCCAGCATTGATCGTTGCCGGCGCGAGTCCGCTGGGAGCGGTGATGGTCGCCGCCGGCGCCGCGGTCTGCTGGCTTCTGAGGCGCGACGCCCTCTCGGTACTCGTCACGATCCTCGCCCTGCTGCCGGGGGTCGCGATCTCGATCGTCTTCCCGACCGGCGGCTCACAGCCCTTCCCGGCTTGGGAGTTCGGGCCGATCACGCTCGCGACCGCCCTGCTCTTCCGGTTCGCGCCGAAGGACGCCAAGGGCCTGAGGACGACGATCGGCGTCTACCTGCTGATGCTGCTCGGCGCCTTCATCCTCGCGACACCGGTCGGGTCCAACGCGGCCCGGCCCGGGCAACTCGCAGGCACGGCAGCGGTCGTTGCCGCAGCGATCGCGGGAGGCAACCGACGCTGGCTCGCCTGGGTCTTCGTGGCGCTCCTGACTCTTCAGTGGGTCCCACCGATCCAGGACCTCGTGCGCCAGTGGGACCAGCGCTCGACCGAGGCGGCCTTCTACCGACCGTTGATCGAGCAGGTGCAGAGCCGTGACAGGGGGGCACCTCCCGGCCGGTTGGAGATCGTCTGGACCATGAATCACTGGGAAGACGAGTACGTCGCCGCGAAGATCCCGCTCGCTCGCGGCTGGGAGCGCCAGCTCGACCGCCGGTTCAACAGCTCGGTCAACGGCGACCGGGTGAGCCCTGAAGCGTTCCGTTCATGGATCGACGGCCTCGGCGTGCGGTGGGTCGCATACCCGTGGGCGCCGCTCGACCGTGCGATCGCAGGCGAGGCGAAGCTCGTCCGTCAAGGCCTGCCCTGGCTCGAGCAGGTCTGGCGCACGCCCGAGTGGGTCCTCTACCGGGTCAAGGACCCGAGCCCGATCGCCGACGGTCCCGTGACAGTGACCAAGCTCGAGCCGCGGAAGGTCCTGTTCACCTCCAGCGGCCTGGGGACGTCGACCGTCAAGGTTCGCTGGAGTCGGTGGTGGGGTCTCGAGGGCATCAAGGGCTGCCTCGCACCCGGCCCGAACGGAATGACCGAACTGCGAACCACGGAGGCCGGCTCCGGGTCGCTGAAGATCGGCCTCGGGGGCAGCGGTCCCCGCTGCTGATCGGCTCCACGGTGAGTTGGTGGCAAACGCTGCCGAATCCGCCGCGTAACAATCACCCGGGGTAAGCTGGTCGGTTCATGGTCGAGCGCGTAAGGAGCATCGAGCGCAAGCTCCTGCCGAAGGGACTGCTGGATGCAGTCGTCCAGCTCGGCCTGTTCGCCTCCTGCTACCTCGCCTACCAGGTCGTCAGGTCCACGATGGGCGGCACCGGAGCCGAGGCGACGGCATTCTGGAACGCAACCCAGCTGATCCAGCTGGAGCAGGCGCTCAACATCTTCGTCGAACCGACAGTGCAGGCCTGGTCGCGGTCGAGCGGCACCGTGATCGGCTTCGCCGACTGGATGTACATCAACAGCCACTACGTGATCACCTTCGGGGCTCTCGTCTTCATCTACTTCCGCCGCAACCCGTCGTTCTACTTCGTGCGCAACATGTTCGTCGCAGCGATGCTGATCGCCCTCGTCGGCTACGCGCTCTACCCGACCGCTCCGCCGCGACTGATGCCCGAGTGGGGCTTCTCCGACACGATCGCCCTGACCACAGGGGTCAAGGTCGACAATGAGAAGGCGAGCGCACTCGTCAACCTGTACGCCGCCGTTCCGTCGATGCACGTCTGCTTTGCGCTGATGGTCGGCGGGACGATGAGCCTCCTCGTTTCCCGCAGCTGGGCCCGCTGGCTCTGGCGCTTCTACCCGCTGCTCGTCACCTGGGTGGTCGTCGCCACCGGCAACCACTTCCTGCTCGACGCAGTGCTCGGCGCCATGACTGCCCTCGCTGCCTGGGCGATCGCCAGGCGGCTCGCGTCGGTGCGTGGCGCCTGGGCATTCCGCCCGCAGGCCGAGGCGGCTCAGGCGACGCAGCGCCAACCGGCCCTCGCGACCGAGGTCGCGACTTGAGCAGCGGCGAACGGGTCCGCGCGCCCCGCCCGGGGAGGCAGCGCCCGAGCAGGGAACCGGGCGAGAGGGGCCAGGCGATGCGCAACCGGCTGATCGAGTCGCGCCTGACTCCGAACGCGATCTCGATGACCGGCCTGGTCCTCAACATGGTCGCCGCCTGGCTCGTGCTCGAGTGGCAGTTCGTCCTCGCCGGATTCGCGTTCATCATCGGCTCGATCATGGACACGCTCGACGGCCGCTACTCGCGGATGTCGGGCAAGGGGACGCCGTTCGGCGCGTTCCTCGACTCGACCCTCGACCGGATCGAGGAGGGGATCGTCCTGACCGCTGTTGCCGTCTACTTCGCCCAGAAGGGCGACGAAGCCGCCGTTGCCGCCTGCGTCCTCGCTGTGCTGCTGTCGCTGATGGTCTCTTACACACGCGCGCGCGCCGAAGCCCTCGGAGTCGAGTGCAAGGTCGGGATCGCGACCAGGGCAGTGAGGGTCGTGATCCTCGCGGCCGGGCTGCTTCTGGCAAGGGGCATGGGGATCTTCGACGTCGAGTTGCTCGCAGCGTCCGTCTACCTGCTGGCAGCGCTCTCGCTCGTGACCGTCGCTCAACGGATCGCCCATGTGCGGACGGCCCTCAACTCTGACGGCGCCGGGCTGGAGCGGTAACCTCGCAGTTCGCCACGGGCATTCCCGTGGCCGTTTCCCCAAGGAGGATCCATAACCGTGACCCCGTCACAGAACGGCAACAGCGCCAACGGCACCGCCCGTTATCAGCGCGACAAGGTCCGCGTCGCAATCATCGGCGTCGGCAACTGCGCTTCGGCCTTCGTCCAAGGCGTCGAGTACTACCGCAACGCCGACCCCAAGCAGGACGTTCCCGGCCTGATGCACGTCGATCTCGGCGGCTACCACGTCGGTGACATCGAGTTCAGCGCAGCGATCGACATCGACTCCGCGAAGGTCGGCAAGGACTTGGGCCAGGCGATCTGGGCAGGCCAGAACAACACGATGAAGTTCGCGAAGGTGCCGAAGAACCTCGGCGTCACCGTCCAGCGCGGCATGACCCACGACGGCCTCGGCAAGTACCTCAAGCAGAGGATCACCAAGGCCCCCGGCGAGACCGCTGACATCGTCAGCCTCCTGCGCGAGACCAAGACCGACGTCGTTGTCTCGTACCTGCCGGTCGGCAGCGAGGAGGCGACGAAGTGGTACGTCGAGCAGGTGCTGGAGGCGGGCTGCGGCTTCGTCAACTGCATCCCCGTGTTCATCGCCCGCGAGCCGTACTGGAGCAACCGCTTCAAGAAGGCCGGCCTGCCGATCGTCGGTGACGACATCAAGAGCCAGGTCGGAGCGACGATCGTCCACCGCACCCTCGCCCGCCTGTTCGGCGACCGCGGAGTGAAGATGGTCCGCACCTCGCAGCTGAACGTCGGCGGCAACATGGACTTCTTCAACATGCTCGAGCGCGAACGCCTCGAGAGCAAGAAGATCAGCAAGACGAACGCAGTCACGTCGATCATGGATCACGAGCTGCCGGCCGACGACGTCTACATCGGCCCGTCGGACTACGTGCCGTGGCTGACCGACCGCAAGTGGGCCCACATCCGAGTCGAAGGTCAGGCGTTCGGTGACGTGCCGCTCAACGTCGAGATGAAGCTCGAGGTCTGGGACAGCCCGAACTCGGCCGGCATCGTGATCGACGCGGTTCGCTGCTGCAAGCTCGCTCTGAACCACGGCGTCGGCGGCCAGCTCGACGGCCCGTCCTCGTACCTGATGAAGTCGCCGCAGAACCAGCGCCCGGACGCTCTCGCCCGCGAGGACACCGAGAAGTTCATCGCCAAGTACGCGGGCCGCCCGCGAAGCAAGCCGGTCGGCCGCAAGGCGCCGGCGAAGAAGGTCGCTGCCAAGAAGGCACCCGCGAAGAAGGCCCCGGCCAAGGCGACCGCCAAGAAGGCCAAGAAGTAAAGGCCCCCGACAGGGGTCCCGACGGACTTCGAGGGGGCGGGCGCCGAGCGTGCCCGCCCCCTCTTTTCTGCTCCGACTCCTATCCTCCACCGAGGTGAGCGAACCACTTGCGATCGCGCAGGTCGTGTCGGCCCCCTGGGGGTCCGACGACACTGCCGTTGGCCAGGCGAGGCTGATCGCGGCCGGGCTTGCCGCCCGCGGGCACCGGGTGACGGTGCTCGCTCCCGCCCGCAACGCGACCGAGGCAGCCGAGGGACGCCGTGCGATCCAGGCGGCCCGAAATGACGGCGCGAACATGCTGCCTGAGCCCGACGGGGAACCGCTCGTCATCGCGGTCGGCGAAGCGCTGCCGGTCGCCGGGTCGCGACGCTCCCTGCCGACCGGGACCGCACGGCTGATCGGCGACCTGCTCGAGGTCGCCCCCTTCGACGTCGTCCACCTCCACGACCCGCTTCCGCCGAGTTTGGCCGCCATCGCCCTGCGCAACTCACGGGCACTGAACCTCGGCCACTTCCACCAGCCGATCCCGAAGATCCCGGCCGGGGACGTCGGGCGCCGGGTGGGCGGGGCGGTGCTCGGGCGGATCGACGACTGCATCGCCGACTTCGAGGCCGCTGCCGTGACCGTCAGGGCGTCGGTGCCTGTCGGCTGCGAGACGGTCGCCCGGGCGGCACTGCGCAGCGCGTCCGGCGCCGACGGCAACGAGACTGCGGACGTGGTGATCGCTCAGGTGATCGGCTCCGAGCGCGGCTCGCTGCGCAACACGCTGAGGGCGCTCAAGCGCCTTCCGGGCGAAGGCTGGCGGGCGAAGATCGCCCTGACGCCGGGAACGCCCCACCCGACAGCGATCGCGCCCGCGATCCGCGACCGGATCGAGATCGTCGACCTCGACGGCGGAGGCGAAGCGGCCTTTCTCCACGGGGCGGACCTGGTGGTGGTCGGCGGCGGAGCTTCGGCTGTCAGGCCGCAGGCCCTGATCGAAGCGGTCGCTGCGGGAGCGGTGCCTGTCGCCTCGAGCCTGCCGGTGCACGAGGAACTGCTGTCGGACGGCGCGCTCGGGCCCGGATTCACCCCCGGGGACGCGGAGACCCTCGCCGCTCAACTGCGGACCCTGATCGAGCAGCCACGGCGCCGGGAGGCCTTCGTGGGCGCAGCCGAACCGCTGCGAAGCGAACTGAAGGCAGAGCGCCTCGTCGACGAGATCGAACGGCGCTGTCTGGCCCTCGTGGCGCGCCGCCACGACACGCGGGCCAAGCCGAAGATCGCCGCCCGGCTCGCCGACCGTCCGCTGATCGAAGTCGACCTCCACATGCACACCGACCACTCGCACGACTGCGCGACCCCGGTGGAGGTTCTCCTGACCCAGGCCCGCGCCCGCGGCCTCGGGGCGATCGCGGTGACCGACCACAACGAGGTCTCCGGCGCGCTCGAGGCGCGAGCGAAGGCGAGCGGGATCAAGGTGATCGTCGGCGAGGAGGTCAAGACCAAGAATCAGGGCGAGGTGATCGGCCTGTTCATCGAGAAGCGGATCCCGGCGGGGATGAGCTTCGAGGAGACTCTCGACGCGATCCACGCCCAGGGCGGGATCGCCTACGTGCCTCATCCGTTCGACAGGATGCACAGCGTTCCCGACTACGAGCACCTGCTGGCCTGCGTCGACAGGATCGACGCTCTGGAGGTCTACAACGCCCGGGTCGCGATCGGCGAGTTCAACGAGGAGGCGGCGCGCTTCGCGGCCAAGTACCGGATCCCGGCCGGCGCCGGCTCCGACGCTCACGTCGCTCAGGGGTTGGGCTCGGTCAAGATCAGGATGCGCGACTTCGATGGACCGGAGGAGTTCCTCGAATCACTTCGCGAGGCGGACATCGTGCGCAGCCCGAGCTCGCTGCTGTTCGTCCAGGCGTTGAAGTTCGTCCAGACGAAGGCCACGCCCTCCGGCGCACGCGACGCCGTCAAGCGCCGGCGGGTGAAGCGAGCCTCGCGCAAGAGCTGATGCAGGGGCAGGATTCGGACAGGGTTGCGGACAAATCCCAACCGATGCCCGTTACCGACGACGAGATCCGCGAGAAGTACCTCGAGCGCGCGATCCGCGAACTGAACACATTCGCGCATGACCTGAGGGCCTGCGAGAGCTGCCCGCGGGGGCAGATGTCACCGGTCCTCGGCTCGGGGCACCCGCAGGCCGACATCATGCTGATCAAGTTCGCGCCGAGGCCCTCCGAGGTTGAGGAGGGAGTCGCCTTCTACGGGCGTTCCGGCAACGCGTTGATGAAGTCGCTCAAGCGGCTCGACATCGACCCGCTCGCCGTGTACGGAACCCTCTGCGTCAAGTGCCCCGTGCCGGACGCGGGGATGGCCGACCCGGTCTGCGTGGCACGGCTCGTCGAGGAGATCGAGATCGTCCGCCCGCGGATGCTCGTGCTGATGGGCGAGGACGTCGTCAACCTCGTCAACGAACTCGGCCTGCCGCTGGCCGAGCAGGTCCGCTGGGAGCCGGGCGAGATCCAGAAGCTGACCCCTAACCGCGAGGTCCTGCCCGTGCCCGACATCGACGACTCACTCGACGAGGACCGCGACAAGCGCGCCTTCTGGTCCGCCTTCCGCCAGCTCGGCACTTGGTGGCAGGGCTTGCCGCCTTACTGATCGACGGCCGAGCTCAGCCAGAGCGACCCCGAGGCAGCTTGGCTGCCGCGGTCTGCGGGAGTGCCGACACATGCGACTTGCCAACGGCGACGGCTGCTCTGTACTGTTTCCCAGCCAATGCGTCACGATCCTTCAAGCGTCTCGTGACCGGGCTCGCGCTGGTCACTCTGGCAACGATCTCGGCCCTGGCTTTCGCTCCGTCAGCCGGCGCAACCCAACGCGTCAAGGTCCTGCCGGGCTTCAACGGCACGGTCAACGCAATCTCCGAACCCGACACCAACGGCATCCGCTACCTCGGCGGAGCCTTCACCGCATACAACGCCCTTGACACCGGTAACGGAGCGGTAGCCGACTCAACCTCGGCGGCGATCCAAACGCAGTTCCCGAAGGTGTCGGGAGGCAATGTCCTCGCCATTGCCGCTGACGGGAGCGGTGGCTGGTACATCGGCGGTACCTTCACGTCGGTCGACGGCGTCACCCGCAGTCGAGCGGCGCACATCAACTCCGACGGGTCACTCGACGCAAACTGGAACCCGAACCTGAACGGCTCGGTCGGCGCGTTGGCGGTCTCCGGCTCGACCGTGTACGTCGGAGGCCAGTTCACCACCGTCGGTGGAACGACTCGAAACTCCGCTGCCGCAATCGGCACTGACGGCACACTCCAGTCCTGGAACCCGAACCTGAACTCCTACGTCAACGCGTTGGCGGTGTCCGGCTCCACCGTCTACCTCGGCGGCGCCTTCACCACAGTTGGTGGAACGACCCGAAACTACGCTGCCGCCATCGGCACTGACGGCACCCTCCAGTCCTGGAACCCGAACCTGAACGGCGGAATCGCCGCGTTGACGGTGTCCGACTCGACCGTGTACGTCGGAGGCCAGTTCACCACCGTCGGTGGAACGACCCGAAACAACGCTGCCGCAATCGGCACTGACGGCAGCCTCCAATCCTGGAACCCGAACATGAACAACGCCGTCCTCGCGTTGACGGTGTCCGGCTCCACCGTGTACCTCGGCGGTGTCTTCACCACCGCTGGCGGTACGACCCGAAACTACGCTGCCGCCATCGGCACTGACGGCACCCTCCAATCTTGGAACCCGAACATGAACAACGGCGTCGTCGCGTTGACGGTGTCCGGCTCCACCGTGTACCTCGGCGGTGTCTTCACCACCGTTGGCGGTACGACCCGAAACTCCGCTGCCGCCATCGGCACTGACGGCACCCTCCAAGCCTGGGACCCGAACCTGAACTCCTACGTCAACGCGTTGGCGGTGTCCGGCTCCACCGTGTACGTCGGAGGCGCCTTCACCACCGTTGGTGGAACGACCCGAAACCGCGCTGCCGCAATCGCCACCGACGGCACACTCCAGTCCTGGAACCCGAACATGAACAACACCGTCAGCGCGTTGGCGGTGTCCGGCTCCACCGTGTACCTCGGTGGCAGCTTCACCACGGTTGGTGGAACGAACACTCGAAACCGCGCTGCTGCAATCTCCACTGACGGCACCCTCCAGTCCTGGAACCCGAACATGGGCGGCCCCGTCAGAGCGTTGGCGGTGTCCGGCTCGAACATCTACGTCGGAGGCGCGTTCGCGACCGCCGGTCAAGCGATCCGAAACAACGCTGCCGCAATCTCCAATGACGGCACCCTCCAGTCCTGGGACCCGAACCTGAATGCCGCCGTCAACGCTTTGGCGGTGTCCGGCTCCACCGTGTACCTCGGAGGTGTCTTTACCACCGTTGGTCTCGTTATCGGTCGAAACTACGCTGCCGCATTCGCCACTGATGGCGCCCTCCAGTCCTGGAGCCCGAACATGAACAACACAGTCAGCGCGTTGGCGGTGTCCGGCTCGAACATCTACGTCGGTGGCAGCTTCACCATCGCCGTGGGAAACCCCCGAAACCGCGCTGCCGCAATCTCCACTGACGGCACACTCCAGTCCTGGAACCCGAACATGAACAACACCGTCAGCGCGTTGGCGGTGTCCGGCTCGACCGTGTACCTCGGCGGCGCCTTCACCACCGTTGGTGGAACGAACACTCGAAACCGGGCTGCCGCAATCGCCACCGACGGCACCCTCCAGTCCTGGGACCCGAACATGAACGGCGGCGCCAAAGCGTTGACGGCGTCCAGCTCGAACGTCTACCTCGGTGGCGACTTCACCACCGCCGGTGGAACGGCCCGAAACCGGGCTGCTGCAGTAGGCACCGACGGGACCTTGAGCTCTACTTGGGGTACAGGGATGCCTTCCCCGACGTTGGATACGAGCGCTTCAACGATCACTCGCGGCACGACCGTCAAGGGTGACGCAGTGACCCGTGCGGGCAGCACGCCGGGCAGCTACAAGTGGCAGCGATGCACGTCGAGCAGCTCCGTTGACTGCAGTGACATCAGCGGTGGCGGCTCGACAGGAGCGTGGTGGGGTTCGCGAAACGCCGACATCGGCAACCGCGTGAGGCTGAAGGCCCTGTGGGACACGATCGACTCGACGATCACGGCTTTCTCGGCGATCACGGGAGTGTTCGTGCCGACGGCGACATCGGCACCGTCGATCGACCGGGGCCTTGTCTCGGGCGCGCCGAAGGCCGGCACGTCGATCCACTCGAGCTTCGGCGTTTGGAGCGGTTATCGAGCCGGGCAGACAACCGTCACCTTCCAGTGGCAGCGCTGCACCACCACTGACGCCTCCTCATGCACTACGAACGTCGGCGCCAACAGCCAGTGGTACAAGCCGGTCACGGCCGATGTTGGCAACTACCTGCGAGTCACAGCGACGCTCACCACCAACGGCCAGACAGCAACAGCCTCCTCAGCCGTCAGCTCAGCAGTCGCAAGTGCAACCCAGGCGCGCCGCACACGCGCTCAGGCGGCAGTCCTCAAAACGCGAGCCCGCGACACCAAGCACGGCAAGTAGCCAGACGCGCGCCTGCCCGAAACCCTCAGCCAATCAGGCAGGCTCGAGCGGGGCCATCGTCAGCCCGATTCGAGTCGTGGAATAACCGTCGTGTAGAGGGCGACGAAGGTCTCAACCAGCACCGCTTGAGCCTGCGATCGTTCGAGTCCACCACTTAGCATGCGATGGGCGATCGCGTTGAAGGAGCTCATCGCTGCGATGATCGCGGCTCGGACCGGGTCGGCGTTCTCGGAGCTCCCGCGAGCCTTGATGAGAGTGTCCGCGGTGTATTCGAACGTGGCATTCCAGCGCTCTGCAATTCCCGTTCCGGGGCGGTCACGAGACTCTCCGAACACCCATGCCTGCCCGACCTGCTCGGCCCAGTCGAGATATCTGCCAACCACCCTCTCGGTCGTCTTGCGGATCGAAGCCGGCGACGACTGTGCGGTTAGGCGCTCCTCTCCGAGAAGGTCCGGGAGCGCGGAGAGATACTCATCGAAAATCGCGGCATACAGGGGCGCTGTCCCTCTGCCCGTGAAGTAGGCCCTGACGAGCTGCGGTGTCACGCCAGCCGCCTTGGCTACGTCGTTGACGCTCGCGCCGGGGTCGGGCAGCAGCACTTGCTTTGCGACCTCAAGGATCATTGCGCGGCGAACATCCGGAGGAAACCTCCGGCGCTCCTCGTCCGGTACCGGCCAGACGCGCCTTGGACTCGCCCCATCTTTCGCGTCTCTGGTTGCTGGCATGAACCCAGAGTACACAGGCCCTTTCCAAGAGATGCTCAGAGCACTGTCCCTCTTGTGCCGAGACGAAGGAACGCTGCGAGCCGTGCGCTCGCGGCGAACTGTCCTTCGACAAATACTGTTCGACAAAATCAAATTGCGCTGGTATCTTCATCGCGTCCCCTCACCCAAGGAGAGCCATGCCCACCACGCCAGTTGCATCCCTCGTTAGCTCCCACGGCGGTGCACGTACTCTGCGCCAGCGGATCAGTCTTGCTGTTGCGCTGCCAGCAGCGTTGATTCTGTTGATCGCGGGCGCTCCCGATGCGCAGGCGACTCAGCGAATCAAGGTCGTGCCGGGCTTCAACAACACGGTCAACGCAATCTCCGAACCCGATTCCAATGGCATCCGCTACATCGGCGGAGCCTTCACCGCATACAACAATCTTGACACCGGCGCCGGAGCGGTAACCGACTCGACCTCGGCGGTGATCCAAACGCAGTTCCCGAAAGTGTCGGGCGGCAACGTCAACGCTGTCGCGGCTGACGGGAGCGGTGGCTGGTACATCGCCGGTAGCTTCACGTCGGTCGACGGCGTCACCCGCAACCGAGCGGCGCACATCAACTCCGACGGGTCACTCGACACAAACTGGGACCCGAACCTGAACAACACCGTCCGCGCGTTGGCGGTGTCCGGCTCGAACGTCTACCTCGGCGGCGACTTCACCCTCGTTGGTGGAACGAACACTCGAAACCGCGCTGCTGCAGTCGCCACTGACGGCACCCTCCAGTCCTGGAACCCGAACATGAACGACGCTGTCTACGCGTTGACCGTATCCGGCTCCACCGTGTACCTCGGGGGCAACTTCACCACAGTTGGTGGAACGAACACTCGAAACTACGCTGCCGCAATCTCAACTGGCGGCACCCTCCAGTCCTGGGACCCGAACATGAACGGAACCGTCTTCGCGTTGGCGGTGTCCGGTTCGAACGTCTACCTCGGAGGCTTCTTCACCACAGTTGGTGGAACGAACACTCGAAACTACGCTGCCGCAATCTCAACTGGCGGCACCCTCCAAGACTGGAATCCGAACATGAGCGCCGCCGTCAGAGCGTTGGCAGTGTCCGACTCGAACGTCTACCTCGGCGGCCTCTTCACCACAGTTGGCGGAACGACCCGAAACTACGCTGCCGCAGTCGCCACCGACGGCACCCTCCAGTCCTGGAACCCGAACATGAACAACACCGTCAGCGCGTTGGCCGTGTCCGGCTCGAACGTCTACCTCGGCGGCAACTTCACCACTGCTGGTGGAACGAACACCCGAAACTACGCTGCCGCAATCTCAACTGGCGGCACCCTCCAGTCCTGGAACCCGAACCTGAACGGTGAGGTGAGAGCGTTGGCGGTGTCCGGCTCGAACGTCTACCTCGGCGGCATTTTCGCCACCGCTGGTGGAACGCCCCGAAACTACGCTGCCGCAATCGACACCGACGGCACGCTCCAGTCCTGGAACCCGAACCTGAACGGTCAGGTCAACGCGTTGGCGGTGTCCGGCTCGAACGTCTACCTCGGCGGCGCCTTCACCACCGTCGGTGGAACGACCCGCAATCGCGCTGCCGCAATCTCAACTGGCGGCACCCTCCAAGACTGGAACCCGAACATGAGCGCCGCCGTCAGAGCGTTGGCAGTGTCCGACTCGAACGTCTACCTCGGCGGCGCCTTCACCACCGTCGGTGGAACGACCCGCAATCGCGCTGCCGCAATCTCAACTGGCGGCACCCTCCAGTCCTGGGACCCGAACATGGCCAACACCGTCAGCGCGTTGGCAGTGTCCGACTCGACCGTCTACCTCGGCGGCAGTTTCACCACCGTTGGTGGAACGAACACCCGAAACTTCGCTGCCGCAGTCTCAACTGGCGGCACCCTCCAAGACTGGAACCCGAACATGAGCGCCGCCGTCAACGCTTTGGCGGTGTCCGGCTCCACCGTGTACCTCGGCGGCGGTTTCACCACCGTTGGTGGAACGAACACCCGAAACTTCGCTGCCGCAATCTCCACTGGCGGCACCCTCCAAGACTGGAACCCGAACATGAGCAACCCGGTCAGCGCGTTGGCGGTGTCCGGCTCGAACATCTACGTCGGTGGCAGCTTCACCACGGTTGGTGGAACGACCCGAAACCGCGCTGCCGCAATCTCAACTGGCGGCACCCTCCAAGACTGGAACCCGAACATGAACAACACCGTCAGCGCGTTGACCGTGTCCAGCTCGAACGTCTACGTCGGTGGCAGCTTCACCACAGTTGGTGGAACGAACACTCGAAAGCGCGCTGCTGCAGTCGGGACCGACGGCATCTTGAGCTCTTGGGGCACCGGGATGCCTTCCCCGACGTTGGATACGAGTGCCGCGACGATCGCTCGAGGAATGGTCGTGAAGGGTGACGCAGCGACCCCTGCGGGCAGCACGCCGGGCAGCTACCAGTGGCAGCGATGCACGTCGAGCAGCTCCGTTGACTGCAGTGACATCAGCGGTGGCGGCTCGACAGGAGCGTGGTGGGGTTCGCGAAACGCCGACATCGGCAACCGCGTGAGGCTGAAGGCCCTTTGGGACACGATCGACTCGACGATCACGGCGTTCTCGGCGATCACGGGAGTGTTCACGCCCGCATCGGCCACCGCACCGACAATCGACCGGGGCCTCGTCTCCGGCGCACCGAAGGCCGGCACGTCGATTCACTCGAGCTTCGGCGTTTGGAGCGGTTACGTCGCAAGCTCGAGCACCATCTCGTTCCAATGGCAGCGCTGCACGACGAGCGACACGTCGTCCTGCACCACGAACGTTGGTACCAACAGCCAGTGGTACCGGCCAGTTGCTGCTGACGTTGGCAACTACCTGCGAGTCACGGCGACGCTCACCACCAACGGGCAGGTCGCGACCGCATCATCCAGCCTCAGCAGCCCCGTCGCAGCCGCGACAATCAGCCGCAAGGCAAAGCCCGCAGCCAAGAAGGCACGCGCCACAGCACGCGCCCGCACCGCCCGCTAACGCCGAACCTCCCGCCGGCCCGGCATCACCCGCCGGGTCGGGCGCAGTCCTCCCATAAGGCTCGTCTGCGATCCGCAAGAAGCCCGGCGGTGGAACGCGGAAACGTCCGCGACGGGGGGCTTGCGGGCACGGGCGAATCGGGAATCCCTTGCGCGCCGGGTCGCTCGCCCCTACGCTCGCGGGCATGGGGCTCGAAGAGGAGACGATCGACGATCTCGGCGAGTTCTGCATCGAATGCGGAGCGGCCCTGACCGAGCAGGAGCGGGCAGAGGCGCTCGAGTCCGGGGGGCCCAACATGTGCGCGGTGTGCATCGCCGAGCAGATCCCCGGGCCGCCCGCGGTCGAGGCACCGGACGACCCGGCTGCCTGACCGCAACCCTGAGCGTCAGCCTTCGCGACGCTCGCCGGCCGCGGGGACGGGCGACTCAGAGCCGGTGGCGCTCCGGCAGAGCCAAGCTCAGAAGGTCAGGACGATCTTGCCGAACTTCGAGCCCGCTTCGAACCGGGCGTAAGCCGCCTCTGCTGCCGCGAGGGGGAAGCTCTCCTCCACCGGCACGCTCAGCGCGCCCGACTCGAGCGCAGGCAGCAGGTCGGCGGTGACCCCGGCGGCGGCACAGGCCTTCTCCGGGATCGAACGGGCCCGCAGGGTCGAGCCCATGATCTTCGCCCGCTTGCCCATCAGCACCAACAGGTTCAGCTCGGTCTTGGCTCCGGCGCCGACACCGATCACGACGACTCGACCGCCGGTCTTGAGCGACGCGAGGTCGGCAGGGACGTTGGGGGCGCCGACCAGCTCGAGCACCACGTCGAACGGTCCGGCCTCACCCTCGTCCCCGGGAGCGACGACCGTCGCACCAAGTGACGAGACCCGTTCGCGCAGCGACTCGTCACGAACGCTGGCGACAGCCTCGGCTCCGACCAGCTCCGCGATCTGGATCGCTGCGGTGCCAACGCCACCGGCTCCACCGGTGACGAGCAGTCGCTCGCCGGCCCTGAGGCCGGCTTGGCCGATCACTGCGTCGTGAGCGGTGGTGAAGGTCTCGGCGAAACCACCGGCAGCGGCCCAATCCACGCCGTCCGGTACGGCCAGCAGGTGGCTCTCATGCACGCAGCAGAGCTCGGCCTGGCCGCCACCGGCGACGATCGCCATCACGCGGTCGCCGACCTTCGCAGTCTCGACTCCGGGGCCGAGCGAGACCACCTCGCCCGCAAGCTCAAGGCCAGGGATGTCGGTCGGGGCGCCGGGAGGAGCCGGGTAGAGGCCCGCGCGCTGAAGCCGGTCGGCTCCGTTGAGGCCCGCGGCCTTGACAGCGACGAGCACCTCGCCCTCGGCGGGTTCGGGGTCGGGCCGCTCCTCGATCGAGAGGCTGCCGTCGCCGGGTGTGATCACTGCCTTCATTGCGTCATCAGTCTACGGGTTGTCGACGGCCGTCAGAAGCCTTCGAGCGAGTAGGGGTTGACGAACTGACGGCCCAAGAAGTAGGCGCGCTCCACCTCGGTCAACCCGGCGAGAGCGCAGACGTCCTCCCACTCAGCCTCGATCACCTCGATCTGCCGGGCGACGATCTCACGCGCATCCGAATCCGCCAACCCGAAGCTCGCGGCGCGCTCCACGCATCCGGCGGCTTGGCTCATTCGGTAGCCGTCATCACCGATCGCGATCGCCTGTGACGTCTCGCCCCCGGCCCGCGGTTGGGGTGCGATGTCGTAGGCGGGAGTGAGAGTGAGGTACTCACCGTCCCAGAAGGCGGAGTGGTTGCGGGCGTGATCGTCGCTGTTGCCGACGAGGATGTTGAACGTCATGCGGGAGAACAACTCGCGGCGCGTGGCCTTCGGGTCGGTGAAGCGGGCGTTCACCTCGGTCGCGAGCGCCGCATAACTCGCGTAGCGAGCGGCCGGCTCGGCGAGTCCGAGGACCGTGAGGGCGGAGACCATCATCCGCCTCGCTCCGTCGGGCGATCGATCGAACCGATCTATCAGGAGCACGTCCTTGCCGAGTGCGGTGGTCAGCTCGACGGGAGCGACCGACAGCCCGACCCTGCGGGCGAGCTCCATCGCGATGAACTCGCCCTTGACGACCGGATAGGAGTCGGTGCTCGAGCTGAACTTCGCGATCAGCCTGCGGTTGTCGTCTCTCAGCAGCGCTTTCGGCCTTGCCCCGCCGATCGAACTGCCGTGCAGCAGAGCCGAATCGAGAGCGGGCGAGAGCAGCTCGCCGGCATCAACCTTGGCGGCGGAGGTCGCCAGTTCCTCGAGGGTCGCCGATTCGACCCGGCGCGGCTGGTAGTCGGTGGCCGAGTGCTGGAAGTCGAGCGCGCCGATGCGGTCCGATCCCGATTCGAGCAGGTAATCGAGGAGTCCGAGGTCGGCGGTGTCGCCCGAGCCTCCCTGCAGCCGTCGGTTGAGGATCACCCGCTGGCCCCACGAATCCGGCCCGGCGTCGGCAATACATCCGGCCACCTCGCCAACGACCGGCCGGATCGGCCCGGCGACGAGCGGAAGTTCAGGGAGGTAGAGGGGAATGGCCTCCTCCCGCTCCCGGTAGCTGCGTCCGTAAGTGAAAGTCAAGGCGCTGCCGACCTGGTCGAGCCGGCCGGCGACCACGGGCTCGGTCTCGCCCGGGAGCCAAACCCAGACGAAGGCGCTCGGCGGCTGCCCGTCAGAAGTCATCATCGAAGGAGCCGGGTGTGCGAACAGCCTCGGGCATCAAGGCGAGAGCGTCGGCGACCCGGTCTGCCTCGAGTTGCCTGCGCCCGGCGTCCCGGTGGAAGAGAGCCACTCCGAGGACCGCTGCGGCCTCGAAGGCGATCCCCAGGCCGACCGTGAGGTCGCCGCGCTCGACCTTGCGCAGCGTGACCACCGATGCGCCTGAGCGCTCGGCCAGTTCGGCCAGGGTCCAACGGCGCTCGAGGCGGGCCAAGCGGATCCTGTGGCCCAGCAGGTTCGCAGCCTCCTTCGCGACAGGTGAATAGACATGAGGCGTGCGCACTGCACATAGTCTACTATGTATTAAGTCTGCTTAGAGACAGTTGACTGTCTATCAGCCGCGGCGTTCGAGCAACGCAACGCACTCGACGTGAGGCGTCTGCGGGAAGAGGTCCACGGGGCGGACCTTGAGCAGGTCGTAGCCGAGCTCGGCCAGAGCGGCGGCGTTCGGTGCGAGGGTCGTCGGGTTGCAGGAGACGTAGACGATCCGCTTCGCTCCGGCTTCGGCGATCCGGCGGACGATCTTGCCCGAGAGGCCTGCCCGCGGCGGGTCGACGACGATCACGTCGGGCTTGCCGGACTTCTCGACGAGCTCACGCAGGTCGCGGCGCACGTCACCGGCGAAGAAGGAGGCATTGCGGATTCCGTTGGCCTCGGCGTTGGCGATCGCGTCCGCGACGGCTGGCTCGACGATCTCCAGTCCCCACACCTCGCCCGCGCGGGGCGAGAGCGCGAGGCCGATCGTGCCGATCCCGGAGCAGAGGTCGAAGACGCGCTCGTGGCCGCGCAGGGCGGCCTCCTCGGCAGCGATGCCGTAGAGACGCTCGGCCATCGCAGTATTGGTCTGGAAGAAGGCCTCGGGCGAGATCGAGACGGTCAAGCCGCTGATCTCCTCGTGCAGGTGGGCGGAGCCCGAGATCAGCTCGGTGAAGCCGCCCTGGGTCGTCTCGCCGACCCCCTCGATCATCGTGTGGAAGACACCGTCCGCGCCGACGGCGGCGGCGAAGCCCTCTGCGTCGTCGAGCTCGCCGGTGGAGGTGACGAGCCTGACTTGGATCTCACCGGTGCGAAGGCCCTCACGGACAACGAGGTTGCGCAGGTAGCCGACAGTCTCGCGGCGGTCGTACGCCTCGAGGCCCTTCTCGCGGCACCAGGCGAGAGCGGCCTCGCGAGCTTGGTCCATCCGCTCCGAGCCGAGCAGGCAGGTGTCGAGCGACTCGACAACATCCCAGCGACCCGGTGCGTGGAATCCGCAGGTCAGCTCTCCCGAGTCGTCGGCGCCGAACGAGAACTCGAGCTTGTTGCGGTAGCGCCACTGCTGCTCGGCCGGGACGATCTCGTCTATCTGGACGGAGTCGAAGCCGCCGAGCCGCTTGATCGCCTGCTCGACCGCGTCCTGCTTGGCGGCAAGCTGCGCCTCGTAGCGGAGGACCTGCCACGGAGCGCCCGGGTGCGACGCGACAGGATCGATCCGGTCGGGACCTGGCTCGAGCACCTCGGTGACGCGTGCTTCGGCATGGCTGCGCTTGACCTTGCCGAGCGTCGCCCGCACCCTGTCACCGGGGACGGCGCCCTGAGCGAAGACGACGAACCCGTCGAGTCGGCAAACGGCGGCACCGCCGTGGGCGAGCGGACCGGCGACGAGCTCGACCTCGGTGCCGGGGCGGGGACGGGAGGCTTTCGGGCTGGCGGTCACGTTCGGGAGGATGGCAGGCTGGGGCGCTCGGACCGGGGCAGCCCGGTCAGCCGACGAGCAGTTCGAGCAAGGCCTTCTGGGCGTGGCGGCGGTTCTCGGCCTGATCCCAGATCCGCTGGCGCGAGCCGTAGAGGACCTCCGGAGTGATCTCCTCGCCCGGGTGCGCGGGCAGGCAGTGCAGTGCGATCGCGTCGGGAGCGGCGAGGTCGAGCAGGGCGTCGTCGAGCCGGTAGGGGCCGAGTGCGGCACGGCGTTGGTCGGCCGTGTCCTCGTCGCCCATGCTGACCCACACGTCCGCGTAGATCGCGTTCGCCCCGGCGACGGCCTCGGCCGGGTCCTCTACGAGGGTTGCGCCGGCGACCGGCTCGAGCGAATAGCCGGGAGGCGAGGCGACTGCGACCTCGACTCCGGCAAGGCCACCGACGATCGCCAGTGAGCGGGCGACGTTGTTGCCGTCTCCGACGTAGGCGAGCTTGAGTCCGTCGAGAGTGCCGAAGGTCTCCTGCATGGTCATCAGGTCGGCGAATGCTTGGCAGGGGTGGTGGCCGGCGGTGAGCATGTTGAAGACCGGGATCGTGCTCTCCGAGGCGAGCTCGGCGAGGCGGTCGTCGCCACTGGTTCGCAGGCCGACTGCGGCGACGTGGCCGGAGAGGACGCGGCCGGTGTCGGCAAGTGACTCGCCGCGGCTGATCTGCAGCTCGTCGGCCCCGAGCACGACGGGGTGGCCACCGAGCTCGGCGACGCCGACCTCGAACGAGACGCGCGTGCGGGTCGAGGGCTTCTCGAACATCAGGGCGACGGCCTTGCCCTCGAGCGCGCGCGAGGAGAGCGGAGCGGCCTTCAGTTCGATCGCGCGCTCGACGAGACCCCGGATCTCATCACCGGAGAGCTCTTCGCCTGTCAGGAGGTGTCGTGGCATGGCTGCTCACCGTAGCGAGCGGGGAGTGCCGGTTTCCCGACTGGCAAAGCCTTCGCACGTTTGAGATCACAGCCTGTGATCTCAAAGCTCCGATGCTCAGCGCCTCCCGCCGGGGAACAGCCCCGGCACGCGCGGCGCCCGCACGCCGAAGCCCATAATCATCCGCAGTGCCCGCTCGCTTGAACTGCCGGGTTCGGGAGCGACGCCGAGCTGGACTTGGGCGTCGTGGAGGTCGAAGAAGGTCCGCACCCTGCCGAGCAGTCCGTGTCGGACCTCGCAAAAACAAACAGCGTGGATCGAGAGGGTCTTCGCGCTCGGCGGAAGCCCGGCGATGCGACCGCGATGGGTCCCGACTGCGCGGATCGGCGCCGCGATGTGGGTATCGCTCGCCAGACGGGGGCCGGCGGACTCGACCCTCAGGTCCGGAAAGCCGCGCCAGATCGACCGCGCGCGAGTCTCGACCAGCTCGAGCCCGAGCAGAGGAGCCGGGGCCAGCGGATCCTCGTAATGGAAGTCACCGACGCAGACCTGACGGAAGGCGCCCGCGTCCCGCCCGGTCCACGCTGCCTCCCACTGGTCGATCAGGGCGTCGGCGTCCACCCGGCAATCGTACCCCCGGCCGGACGCCTGCCAGACTGAGCGCCATGAGCGAGCAGCCAACCAAGCCCCGCAAGAGCGCCGAGGAGAAGAACGAGGCCGTCCGCGAGGGCCTCGAACCGCTGGGGCCCGGCGAGCGACCGGGGGCAGTGACGATCGCCGCCATCCTCGCCGTCCTGCTCGCAGTCGCCAACCTCGTGCTGCTCGCTCTCGACCCGGATATCCAGGGAGGCAACGCGACTCCGTTCAGCGGGATCCTCTTCGCCGCTCTGATGCTGATCGCCGCCGCCGGCATGTGGAAGGCGAAGTACTGGGCGGTGCTCGGCTTCCAGGCCCTGCTCGGCATCACCCTCGTGCTCTGCTCGCTGTCACTGATCCGCGCTTCGAACCTGCTCGGCTTCCTGATCCCGACCGTGATCATCGTCTTCGGGGGCTGGCTTTTCTGGAAGCTGATCCGCGCGATGGCCCGCATCCAGATGCCCGAGCGGCCCGGTTCCTGAGAACCCGCGCACGGCATGGCCCGCTTTCCCGTCGCTCACCCTGCGGTTCGCTAGTGTCCGAAACAGATGGCTGACGAGTTCGACCTGATCGTCATTGGCTCCGGACCCGGCGGGTACGTCGCGGCGATCCGCTCTGCGCAGCTGGGCCACCGCACCGCCGTCATCGAGCGCGAGCACATCGGCGGGCGCTGCCTCAACAAGGCCTGCATCCCCGCGAAGGCCGTCCTCCGAGTGGCCGACGTCCTCCAGGAGGTCCGCGAAGCCGGTGACTACGGCATCGAGGTCGGCGAACCGAAGGTCGACCAGGCGAAGGTCGCAGAGCGCCGCGACAGCGTGATCTCGACTCTCGTAGGCGGCGTCAACGGCCTGATGAAGAAGAACGAGATCGAGGTCGTCGAGGGAACGGCGACCCTCACCGGCAACGGCGGGATCACGGTCGGCGACCGCAACCTGACGGCGCCACGGATCATCCTCGCGACCGGATCGGTCCGCAAGCCACTTCCCGGCCTCGACTTCGGCGACGGGATCGTCGGTACCGAGGAGGCATGGGCACTCGAAGCGGCTCCCGCCCGCCTCGCGGTGATCGGCGCCGGAGCGAGCGGAGCGGAGATCGCCTCCGCCTACGCGAGGCTCGGCTCGACAGTGACCCTGATCGAAGCCCTCGATCGAGTCCTCCCGAGCGAGGACGCCGACATCAGCAAGGCAGCGGGCCGAGGCTTCAAGAAGCAGGGCATCGACGTCCTGACCGGCAACCCCGTCTCGAACGTCGAGCAGAGCGGTGGAGTGACGACCCTGACGGTCGGCGACAAGACCCTCGAGGCCGACCTCGTCGTGATCGCAGCGGGCCGCGGCCCCGACGTGGAGGGCCTCGGGCTCGATGCGGCAGGTGTCAAGCTCGACGAGCGCGGCCTGATCGAGATCGACGGCAACCAGAAGACATCAGCCGACGGCATCTGGGCGATCGGCGACCTGGTGCGCGGCCCCGCCCTCGCCCACAAGGCATCGGAGGAGGGCATCATCGCCGTCGAGGCAGCCTCCGGCATGGCCGTCCACCCGCTCGATCTGGACGACATCCCGCGCGCGACCTTCTGTTACCCGAACGTCGCCTCGTTCGGCCTGACCGAACAGCAGGCCAAGGACGCGGGCCACGACGTCGTGGTCGGCAAGGTCCAGTACGGAGCCGTCGGCGCCGGGACCGTCTACGGAGACCGGACGGGGATCGTGAAGATCATCGGCGACCGCAAGTACGGCGAGCTGCTCGGCGGTCACATCTGCGGCGCGAAGGCACCGGAGCTGATCCAGGAACTGGTCAACGCCAAGGCACTCGAGGGCGGCTACCCGGAGATCGCACGGATCATCCACGGCCACCCGACCCTCTCCGAAGCGATCTCGGAAGCGGCCCGAGCCGCCGACGGTTGGCTGATTCACGGCTGATCGATCTCTCCGGCGTCCAGGCGGACGATCCCGAGGACGAGGCCGCCTTCTACTTCGACATCGGCGACCCGGAGTGCTGGCTCGCAGCCGAGCGGGTCATCCAGACGCTCGGAAGGCCGGCGCCTTGGGTGCCGGTGTTGACGGGCGCGACTGACTCGGGAGGTCGTGACGGGACCGCCCCTCCGGCTCCACCTGCGCCGGGGGGCGACGCTCGCCGTCCCGGCTCGCGCGCTGGGTTCCCCCGGGCAGGTGAGCCGAATGGGCGAGGGCACGCAGGCGCCGACTACCTGAGTCACGCCGACGTCGAGCGAATCGCGGCCGAGCGGGGGTTGCTGGCGTTCAAGCCGACGGAGGCGCCGCAGTCGGGAATCCGCGAAGTGGCGCTGGCGGCCACCTATGCCAAGCAGGCCGGGAAGGTCGTCGCTTTCACCCTCGCGGCGATGAGGCAGTGCTGGTGCGGGGGACGCGACCTGAACGATCGCTCGACCCTGTTGCTCGCCGGTGCAGCAGCCGAGATCCACCCCAACGCTTTGGAGAAGGCGTTCGAGCTGAAGTCCCTCAACGCAGAGCTCGACAGGCAGCTCGAACGGGCCGCCGCTTACGGGATCGATCGGGTTCCGGCGGTCAGGATCGGACGCAAGGTTTATTTCGGGGACGGCGGAGTTGACGAAGCAGCGGTGAAGTAGTCGCCCGTGAACGCCCGACGCGCCTACCGACTGACAGTCACCAAGGGATCCCCCGGCCCTGCCGTCCTGGCCGTCCCCGGCCGGACCGACAAGGTCGAGCTGATCGAGCTCGCAAGCGGCGAGACCGTGCTGTTCTGGGAGGGCAGCCCGATCGAGGCTCGCCGCCTCTCGCAGACCCTCAAGCAGGACCTGCGCAAGCTCGAGGCCGACCAGTTTCGCCAAGCCTGGCTCGCCGAGATGACCGGCGGCTCGGCCAGTCGCGGCTGATCCGGCAGCGCAACGAAAAGAGCCGCCGGCCCCGCCGCTGAGGGCGAGACCGACGGCTGTCCGCCTCCCTGGAGAGGAAAGTGCCGGCGCCTCTCAGCGCCAGCTGCGGTTCCAGAACTGGTCGAAGAAGGACGCCCAGCGGCCATTGCCGCCTTGGCGACCGCCGTGGCCCTGGCCGCGGTCGTCGTCCTCACGCTCGTCGCCCTCGTCGTCGCCCTCGTCGTCGGTCGCGGGCGTTTCGGTCGCCTCGACGGTGTCAGCGACGATCTCGCCGTCGGCGTCGCGATGGACAGTGGCCTTGACGCCGCCACCCTCGGTCAGCAGGGCGAGCTGGCAGTCGGAGGCGTTGACGACCTTCAAGTCGCCGCGCTCACCCTGAACGCCGAACGCGCCGAAGTCGGTGTCGATCCAGACGACCGTGCCCTCGATCTCGCGTGACTTCGTCGCAGCGGTGATGGCCTCGGCGGTGCCGTCATCGTCGGAATCTGTGACCACGACCTTCGCTCCCCGACGCAGGCCGGAGGCCATCTCGGCCGTCACCGAGTAGGTCGAACGGGTGCCGCTGGAGTCGACGACCATGATCTTCGACTTGCTGCGGCTGACTGCGATCACCGTGACCGGGTCGGGCTGGGTGGGCTGGTCGCACGCGACCGGATCGACGTACGGGTCGGTGTAGGGATCGGTGTACGGATCGGCGTAAGGATCGGAGTAGGGGTCGCTCGAGCCGCCGGGGGCCGCGACCGAAGCGACCGGCGTGCCGGCCGAGTTGAAGGCGATGTTGATCGCGATCGTCTGGCCGGTCGGGATCCCCGCAAGCGCGAGCTTGACTGCGCCGAGCAGGTCGGTGACGACCGTTCCCGACGGTGTCGTGACCGTGACCTTGCCGCCCTTGAGCTTGGTCAGGATGCCGCGCAGCTTGACGCCCCGGACCTTGCCCGACGCGGACGCGACCTTGCCGCCGGCGATCGTGACCTTCGTGCCGCCGCGCAGGCCGCGCGGAGCGGGCTTGGAGAGCTTGACCTTCTCGGCGCGGCCCTTCGGGCCGACGATCGAGATGACCTTGCCGCCCGGCTCTACACGGAGGACGACCCCGCGCTTCTTCGCCTGGCCGGCCTGAGCTGCGGCTGCGGGAAGCGCCGCCACCGATGCCGCTGCGATTGTCAAGGCCAGAAGCTTCGTCTTCACTGTGATGCCCTCCTCGAGGCAGGCTCCGAGTGCCTTGCCGCATGGTTTTCAGGTCGAGAAGGGGGACTCTGCCCGCGGCTGGGTAAAGGGACGTTGAAGGCGGGGGCAACGTTGCCCAACCATGGTGCGGACAGGGCGGGGCGAGTACTTCCCGTGCGCAGG